>NZ_JASMRK010000032.1:0-29470 GCF_041431295.1 Psychrobacter sp. Arc9
AGTAAGTCATGGTCATTTATACTGGTAATCGTTTAGTTGATTTATTTTATAACATTTTTGTGGTCAGGTGACTATATGTACGGCTGATACTTTTCAATCGTATTTTGCTGATTTTCGTGTGCCTCTAAATCCATCTCTACTATTTGAGACATAACTTCTCTAGCACGCTGTAACAAATCAGAGGTATGTTCTCCCTCATTTAAAGTCAAACGCACATCGAATTCATTTGCAATAATAATATTTAATTCTGCCGCACCTTTATCAAACAAAGCAGAATTAAAATATCGAATGATCATATTTTCTTGCAAATTCAAGGAATCCAAACACTGTATAGACGTGACATTCTTGCTCAGGCTATACTTATTGATCATTTAAAATTTTCCTAAAGCTATGTATAAAGTGGAAATATTTGAAAAGCTTATGAAGTATCTAGAATGTATAAATCAAAATGCTAATATAAATTCATCGCAAGCATAGTAAGAGAGTTCCTCTTATGAGTTACTTGTACTTTTATTAATGAATAGTAACTTTTCATATAAAAGTACAAGCAACGGGCTCTTATTACAAAATTAACCCAAAAGCTCTTTTAGAATTTGGTTCACTTGCTGTGGGTTAGCACTGCCGCGACTGGCTTTCATGACCTGACCGACCAGACCGTTAAAGGCTTTTTCTTTACCGCCGCGATATTCTTCGACCATCGCTTCATTTTTTGCGATGACTTCTTCGACCATCGCTTTGATAGCACCAGTATCGGTCTCTTGCTTGAGGCCTTTGTCTTTGATGATTTTATCTGCTGCATCATCGCCATCGCCGCCTTCGCGCTCGTATAGAGCACTAAAGACTTTCTTAGCCAGTTTGCCAGATAGCGTGTCATCTTTGATACGCTTGAGCATGCCAGCCAATTGTTTGGCACTGATAGGAGAGTCGATGATATCGGTGTCATCTTTGTTAAGGGCGCCAAGCAAATCGCCCATGACCCAGTTGCCAGCCATTTTAGCATCTTGTTGACCGATTTCAGCCACCACATCTTCGAAATAGTCAGCAATTTGACGACTGCCAGTCAAGATACGAGCGTCATATTCTGACAGACCAAGCGCTTCTTCAAAGCGTGCGCGACGAGCAACTGGTAGCTCTGGCATCGCTGCTTTGATCGCATCAACCGTATGCTGCTCGATACGGACAGGTAGCAGGTCAGGATCAGGGAAGTAGCGATAGTCGTTGGCGTCTTCTTTGGTACGCATGGTACGCGTTTCGTCACGCTCTGGATCATATAGCATCGTCGCTTGAACGACTTTGCCACCGTCTTCCAAGATATCGATTTGACGTTCGATTTCACGATTGATAGCACGTTCGATAAAGCGGAACGAGTTTAGGTTCTTTAGCTCAGTACGCGTACCGAGATCAGCACCTGGCTTGCGCACAGAGACGTTACAGTCACAGCGGAATGAGCCTTCAGCCATTACTGCGTCTGAGATACCTAGCCAAGTAACTAGCTGATGAATGGCTTTAATATAGGCAAGTGCTTCGTGGGCTGAGCGCATGTCTGGCTCAGAGACGATTTCGATCAGTGGCGTACCAGCACGGTTCAAATCCACACCCGTCATACCATCGACAGCGTCATGTACAGATTTACCAGCATCTTCTTCTAGATGCGCGCGGGTGATACCCATACGTTTAGGGTATTCGTTCTTTTCGCCCTCATTTACCACGACATCGATGTAGCCAACGCCTACGATAGGATTGGCCATCTGGGTGATTTGATAGCCCTTAGGCAAATCAGGGTAGAAGTAGTTTTTGCGGTCAAACGTATTAAATAGACCTAACTCAGCATTGACGCCGATGCCGAATTTTAGCGCGCGATCGACCACACCAGCATTTAGCACTGGTAATACGCCAGGCAAACCCAAATCGACGATGCTAGCTTGGCTGTTTGGCTCATGACCAAAATCAGTCGGCGCACTTGAGAAGATCTTACTTTCCGTATTTAGCTGGCAGTGAATCTCGATACCGATGACCACTTCATAGCCATCGACAAATAGCTCTTTACGCACGGCGTGTTCACGGACGGCATTGTTATCAGTAGTAACTGTACTCATTATACCGTCTCCTTTGCGATGGTAGAGTGTTGTAGGTGATGATCAGTATGCTGCTGGAACAGATGCGCAGTCGTGAGCAGTTGACTCTCTTGCCAGTGCTTACCGATTAATTGCAAGCCAATAGGTAGGCCTTCAGTCGTCAAACCAACTGGCTGACTGAGGGCAGGTAGACCTGCTAGGTTGACCGCGATGGTATAAACGTCACCTAAATACATCGTTGCAGGATCAAGGTTGTCAGTAAGCTTGTAAGCTGCCGTCGGTGCGGTTGGGCTAGCAATCACATCGCAGCTAGCAAAGGCTTCATCGAAGTCTTTAACGATTAAGCGGCGAATTTTCTGTGCTTTGGTATAGTAAGCATCGAAATAACCAGCCGATAGCGCATAAGTCCCTGTCAAGATACGGCGCTGTACTTCAGGGCCAAAGCCTTCAGAGCGTGAGCGCGTGTATAGATCGATCAGATCCGTTGGGTTTTCACAGCGATAGCCAAAGCGTACGCCATCGAAGCGTGATAGGTTCGATGATGCTTCAGCAGGTGCTAGCATGTAGTAAGTGGCAAGTGTGATCTCAGGATCAGTGATGTTTACTTCTACAATCGTTGCGCCTAATTCTTCGTATTTCTTGAGCGCAGCACGTGCTGCTTGCTCGACTTCGCTATCAAGCCCTGTACTGAAGTATTCTTTAGCCACACCAATACGAAGACCGTCAAATGGCTTATCACCAGCAGCGGCCTCTGCATCATTGATGTCTTGTACGTAGTTAGGCATGTCATATTTGATCGAAGTGGCATCGCGTGGATCGTGACCAATCATTGGCTGGAGTAGATAAGCGCAATCTTTCGCGCTGCGTCCCATGCTACCAGCTTGATCCAAACTTGAGGCATAGGCAATCATACCAAAGCGTGATACACGTCCATAAGTCGGCTTGATACCTGTTAGGCCACAGAATGAGGCGGGCTGACGAATAGAGCCACCCGTATCACTACCAGTCGCAACAGGGACAAAACCTGCGGCAACGGCGGCAGCACTACCACCTGACGAGCCACCAGGGACGCGCTCTAGGTTCCAAGGGTTCTGTACGGTGCCGTAGTAAGAGCTACTGTTGTCTGAGCCCATCGCAAACTCGTCCATATTGAGCTTACCTAAGCTGATCATGCCAGCTTTATCGATGTTAGAAACGATAGTCGCGTCATATGGTGAGACAAAGTTATGTAGCATCTTTGAGCCACAAGTGGTCAGTACGCCTTGGGTACAAAAGATATCTTTGTGCGCCATTGGTACACCAAGTAGCGGACGCTGATCGCCCTGAGCACGCATCTCGTCTGCCGCTTTTGCTTGTGCGCGTGCTGTCTCAGAAGTATGAGTGATAAAGCTGTTAATTTTGCCGTCTAGCGCGTCTATACGCTTGATGTAGTGTTCAGTTAATTCTGCGCTGCTAAATTGTTTGTTTTGCAAGCCAGTAATGAGCTGCTCGGTACTTAATAAATGAAGTTCAGACATAAGGTGTCGTCCGTCAAAATGTTAATAGCATAAAATAAAATGAGATAATGGCAAATGCGTGATTATATTATTCAGCCACTATTATTCAATCACCTGAGGCACTAGATATAAGCCTTCTTCTACGGCAGGTGCGACTGACTGATTACGCTCACGATTGATGTCGTGTTTTGCCACATCAGCACGCAACTCTTGGCAAGCTTCATGGATATTGGCTAGTGGCTTGATGTCTGTGGTATCAACGTTAGATAGCGTATTCATCAGTTTTAATACTTTACTGATATCATCAGCATAGCTATCGGCTGTACTTTCATCGACACCTAAGCGGGCAAGGTTGGCAACTTCTAGGATTTCTTCACGGCTGACGTTGCTGTCAGACGTTGCTGGCTGCTGAGACATAGTTTCTCCAGTTAAGGACAGTTTTTGTTAGAGTAATTGATTACGAAAAGGAAAATACGTAAGCGTTAAAATAGAAACAATTAAAATAGAAACAAATAGTAAGTGGGCTTATTATAAAGCATCTGACTCAAGTTTACAGAGTATGACGCTTGATTGATGCACAATCTCAACCAAGAGGCTGAATTGATAAAGACGTAATATTAAATAAGATATGGTGCTAGCCGAGCCATAATGCCAATTAAGACACAATGATTTACAGAGAATTGCAAAACTGACCCCCTAATTCATCATTGTTCCTCAATTGCTCTCCAATTAGCTTCTAAAATACGTTACAGTATGCATCTGCTATTAAGCAAAACATTCATCTGCCTGTAGAGCCTTGTTAGTTATCAGATTAAATGATGTTTCATTGAGTTGAATGATATTTACTACTATTTCAAACTTTGTAACAACTTTTGGCGTCTAAGACAAAAATCCTTACTTACTGATGCAAATATCTATGTTTTTTTTGAGCTAAATCGGTATAATTTAGCTCAGTTTTTTCATTTCATCATTATTGTTTGGATTTTGACTTGTTGGGATGATTAACTGTTGCCATAAGTAATGTTTAACGACGACCTGCTCAACACTGACGAGTAACACCTCAGTCAATCTCATTCGCCTCATTCGTAAGACGCTGGATATATTAGTCATGAACCTGTTTGGATTTTTATCAAATAATATCGCTATCGACCTCGGTACTGCGAACACCCTAATTTTTATTCCTAATAAAGGCGTCGTGCTTGACGAGCCTACGGTGGTCGCGTTACGAAGCAATCGTACTCAAAACCCGACCGTCGCCGCTGTTGGTATCGATGCCAAGCAGATGCTAGGTCGTACGCCTGCGAACATCACAGCGATTCGCCCGTTAAAAGACGGTGTGATTGCTGATTTTGAAGTGACGCAAAAAATGCTTAAGCACTTTATCGCTAAAGTAAAAGCCAAGCGTTTTATGGCACAGCCTAACGTCGTGGTTTGTGTGCCATGCAAGTCTACTCTAGTTGAGCGCAAGGCGATTCGTGAGGCAGTATCATCAGCAGGTGCGAGCAAAGTACTATTACTAGAAGAGCCGATGGCTGCGGCTATCGGTGCTGGTATGCCAGTTCATGAAGCCAGTGGTTCTATGGTTGTGGATATTGGTGGTGGTACAACTGAGATTGCTGTTATCGCCCTGTCTGGTTGCGTATATGCTGAGTCGATTCGTATCGGTGGTGATATGTTTGATGAAGCGATCATCACTCATGTACGCCGTACGCATGGTTGTGTCATCGGTGAGACAACCGCTGAGCGCATCAAAAAAGAAGTCGGCTCTGCATTGAATGAAGACAGCCAACTAGAAGTAGAAGTTCGCGGTCGTAGCATGGCAGAAGGTGTGCCAAAGACCTTTACTGTCAACTCAGAAGAAGTGCAAAAAGCATTGACTGATCCATTGAGCGGTATTGTTAGCGCTGTAAAAGTAGCACTTGAGCAGACTCCGCCAGAGTTGTCATCTGATATCGCTGAGCGTGGCATTGTATTGACAGGTGGCGGCGCACTATTACGTGACTTAGACAAACTTATCTCACAAGAGACTGGTTTGCCAGTGACGGTAGCAGAAGACCCACTAACCTGCGTTAGTCGCGGTGGTGGTATCGCACTTGATTTCATCAATAACAAAAGTTTAAACATGATTTTTGTTTAAGTCATCTTTATCTTTAATTGCCCTATAGTCTTGGTAATATATGATGATTTATGTGAATGATGAAACTATGAATATAGTCGGTTTAATATAATTTGGATACAAGGAAGGCAAGCGAAAGTACTACAAGTAGTAGGCTGAGCGAGACTGACACCGTATCCAATCTATAGAAGATTGACTATATATAAAATTAAAGGTAGCCGATTGTGCTACCTTTAATTGCATTCATTTGTGCTAGAACCCAATATCCTCGATAAACACTCATGCTGTAAATAAGTGCTATTGTTCATTTTAGAATCCTTAAATCAGACGACTTATGACTCCAAGTATTTTTGCGCGCCAGCCGTTATCACTTCGTAAGACTGTTATCGTATTGATAGCAGCCTTAATCTTGATGTGGTTTGATAGCAAAAACTCTGATTGGTTTAAGCCTGTACGTAGCACCAGTCATGCCGCCATGCAGCCAATCTATGAGCTGTCTTTATTACCAAGCTATGCTAAGCATTGGGCTAGTGGTAGTCTGCAATCAAAAGAAGCACTGCGTCGCGAAAATATGCAGCTAAAGTCGCAATTGATACACGCGCATGCCAAGCTACAACAGCAAGATTATATTTTGGCGCAGAACGCACGCCTGCAAGGTATCTTATCTACCACCAAGCCTGAGCAGTTCGATCTTAATTTGGCGCAAGTCATCGGTACAGATACCAATTTGCTCAGACAGATTGTCGTGCTTAATAAAGGTGAGCAAGATGGCGTACAAGTTGGGCAAACGGTCATCGATGAAGACGGTGTGTTAGGACAGATCATTAACGTCTATCCCAATACTAGCCGTTTGTTGTTGATTACAGATGAGCAGCAGTCAGTTGCGGTTACTGTTAAGCGTACTGGTCAGCGTGCTATCGTCACAGGCCAAGGTATCCCATCTTCATTGAGTCTCAATTACGTCTTCAAAACATCGGATGTGCGAGTAGGTGATGAGCTAGTGTCGTCAGGACTCGGCGGTCGTATTCCGGCAGGCTATCGAGTAGGGCGTATCGCGCATGTCAAAGATGAGCAAACCGACAACTTTAGAACGATCGAAGTTACTCCAGCAGCTAACTTTATTGACAATGCCTATGTTTTAATACTTCAAGACAAGCTGTTAAATGAGAACAATGCTACTGCTATTGCTCCATAGATAACGACGTAAGCCACAGTATTAACGTTTTAAAGCTTTCCATTTATGGTATTCACCTTGCCAATATCCAATCAACAATATCACAGCAACCACCAAACACTCGCTAAGGTAAGTACCCATGTCGTATCCTGATTCTGAGAATGCCACGGTACTATTGATAGTTGTGATTGTTCTGAGTTTCATCGCTGCATCATCACTCAATGTCTATCCATTAAGCCCAAGCATGGCCACACTGCGTCCCATGGTCATGATCATGGTGCTGATTTATTGGTTGCTGTTTCAGCCGCGCTATGTCGGCATTTTTACCGCATTTACGGTTGGACTGATTGCTGATTTATTGATGGATACGCATTTAGGTCAGCAAGCGTTCGCCGCCGTTGTGGTTGCACTGGTTATCAAAATTACCAGTATCTACGTCAGACAGTTGAATACCGTTAGCGCGTGGTTAATTGCTAGTCTAGGGCTGATTGTCTTTCAGTTAAATCTATGGATACTACAGATGTTTATTCAAAACGTCTTTGTCGCTCAGTCTGCTTTATCACTGTTTATGAGTATCCTCAGCTGGCCACTCGTGCTGTTTGCTTTACGCAAGTTTTCGCGTTAATGAATCGCTAGTTATAGCTGTTATTCTGATTAATAGCTTAGCTTGCTCGGCCCACAATACTGTATGACCACACACATCATAAATTTATAAATGAAGAGAATATCGATGGATATCGTTTTGGCATCTGGCTCTCCGCGTCGTCGTGAGCTACTAGAAAGAGCGCAACTAAACTTTACTATCTTGAGAGTGGATATTGATGAGACGCCGTTAGATAATGAGTCGCCGACAGACTATATCGAACGCATGGTCGAAACCAAAGCCGATGCTGCGATACAACAATTAAGCGATACCTCTCAAGCGGATCACGATAGCCTTACCTCACCGTTTATTATTCTGACCTCTGATACTATTGGCGTGCTGTCAGATGGTAAGACAGTATTGGTCAAACCTATCGATCGCGAGCACGCATATAGTATGTGGCAGCGTATGTCTGATAACGTTCACGAAGTATGGACTGCCGTTCAAGCGACTCAAGTACAGCTATTGCCTAAAGCAAAACCAAGCCCATCAGAACCTATACATTCCTTGCAAATTATTAACCAGAAGCGAATCACTGAGCGTACGGAAGTGACCTTTATACCAATGACGACACAAATGATGAGCGACTACTGGGATAGTGGCGAACCCGCTGATAAAGCTGGTGGATATGGCATTCAAGGACTGGGAGCTGCGTGGGTCAGTCGTATCAACGGCAGCTATACCAATGTCGTTGGTCTGCCACTGGCACAAACACTGGCACTAATCAAAGAAATGACAGAAGGCAGTATGGACACAGTCAACCCGTTATAATGGGATATGCACATAATGACACGGTAGGGTAATGGGCAAGAGCAAGTCGCATTTGTTACACTGTCAATCTAATAGGCGATGACCGTCTAATAAGAAAGCTGAGAGATAAGAGAAAAAACTATGTCCGAAGAGCTGCTGATTAATATTAGTCCAATGGAATCCCGTGTTGCGGTTTTAGACAATGGTATTTTGGGCGAGATTTATATTGAACGACATCACAAACTGGGGTTGGTCGGCAATATCTATCTAGGGACGGTCGTACGTGTCCTTCCTGGTATGCAGGCAGCCTTCGTAGATATTGGTCAGTCACGGACCGCATTTCTACATGTTAATGATATGCAGCGTGAACCACGCCCCGTTGCAGAAAAAAACAAAGCGGCTAAGGCCACTAAGCACGAGATAAATGAGGACGATGCCACTGCCAACGCTTCTGCTGATAGCTTGGCTGTGACACCGCCTATTGTCAGTGCACAAAGTACAGAGATCGTACCAGCGTCTAAAACATTGATTCAGCATCGTCTGCATGAAAGTCAGCGTATTTTGGTACAGGTAACCAAAGACCAGTTGGGGAGCAAAGGTGCTCGTCTAACGACCAACATCTCACTACCATCACGTTATTTAGTATATTTACCATCGAGTGATCATATTGGCATATCGCAGCGTATTGATGGCGAAGAAGAGCGTAGCCGATTAAAGACTGAGCTTAGTAGCCTAATGCAAACGGTCAATCTAAAGGGTGGACTGATTGCCCGCACCGCTGCTGAGCGTGTGCCTGTCGATAAGCTAGAAGAGGACATCTATTATCTATTGCAGCTATGGCGTACTATCTGTGCTCGTCGCCAAGAGATTAATCATCATCAGAGCTCAGAGCTGATCTATCAAGAACTGTCATTACCATTACGTTCTATCCGTGACTTGGTTCACGCTGATACCGAAAAAGTTATTATTGATAATACGCAGATTTATGAGCAAGTCAGATATTTCGCCAAAGAGTTTGTTCCATTTGTCTATGATCGTATCGTGCATTACACCGCTGAGCAGTCATTGTTTGATGTACACCGTGTCGAAGACGACTTACGTGATGCGCTAAAGCGCCGTGTCGATCTCAAGTCTGGCGGTTATCTGATTATTGATCAAACCGAAGCTATGACCACGATTGATGTCAATACAGGCTCTTTTGTAGGCGGTCGCTCATTAGAGGATACGGTTTATAAAACCAATCTAGAAGCCACACATGCTATCGCCCGTCAGCTACGACTACGTAATCTAGGCGGCATTATTATTCTAGATTTTATTGATATGCTTGAGCAACAGCATAAAGATGACGTGCTAGAGAGCTTGCAGGCGCAGCTTACTCAAGATTATGCAAAAACCAAGATTACGCAGGTTAGTGAGCTTGGCTTAGTAGAGATGACACGCAAGCGCACGCGTGAGTCATTGGGTCAACAACTTTGTGAGCCGTGCTCGACTTGTCAAGGTCGTGGGTTCGTCAAAACCGCAGAGACGGTTTGCTTTGAGATTTTCCGCGAGATTATGCGCTGCGCCCGCACTTATAATTCTCCCAAAAAGTTCACAGTGGTGGCTCATGCGGCAGTCATTGACTTACTGCTTACGACAGAGTCAGACACAGTGGCTGATTTAGAGTATCTACTGGGTAGGGTCATTACTTTTGATGTAGAGAATTTATATACCCAAGAGCAGTATGATATTGTTTTAGATTAATATTATTTAAAACAAATAATAATTTTAGATGAAAATATTTGTGTGATTAGTAGCCAGTATAAAAAGGAGCATCTCTAATGATACTAGAGATTGCTCTTGCAATACCTAAAATACTATGTATAATATACACCACTGAATTATATATGCGCAGCTGAATAAAAAAAGCTGGCGCTATGACAGCTAGAGCATCGTTTCTAGCACTATTTCATTATGCCTTTGCTACTTTCCAATTAATAGGAGGGTTGGCGGGGCTTTAAACTATTTTACTTTTGGCACGCTATAAGTTCGGATAAAGAACTCATTCTGGTTAAGAACAGAAGGCCGCTTTAAGTGAATATTTAACCAAACTGCTTTTGATCATGGTCTTGCGACGCAAGAATGACAAAGGCACATATTAGGAGCTTGCTGGCATGGCTAACCAGAGAATCCGTATCCGTCTTAAGTCTTTTGATCATCGTCTGATTGATCAATCTGCACAAGAGATTGTTGATACTGCAAAGCGCACCGGTGCGCAAGTTTGTGGTCCTGTACCGTTGCCGACTCGCATTGAGCGCTTCAACGTTCTAACCTCACCACACGTTAACAAAGATGCTCGTGACCAGTACGAAATCCGTACTCATAAGCGTATGGTTGATATCGTTCAGCCAACTGACAAAACTGTGGATGCGCTAATGAAATTAGATTTAGCGGCGGGTGTTGACGTTCAAATTGCTTTGGGTTAATGCACATTAAACACCCAACCCATTAATATAAGATATAAAGAGGTCTAAAATGGCGATCGGTTTAGTCGGTAAAAAGTGCGGCATGACCCGTGTCTTCACTGAAACAGGCGCATCTATCCCTGTAACAGTTGTTGAGGTCGATGCAAACCGCATTACTCAAGTAAAAAATACTGATGTAGATGGTTATCAAGCCATCCAAATTACCACAGGTACTCGTCGTGACAGCCGCGTAACAGCTGCACAAAAGGGTCACTTCGCTAAAGCTGGTGTTAAAGCTGGCCGTGGTGTTTGGGAATTCCGTGCCAACGAAAGCGATCTTGAAGGTCGTGAGATTGGTGGCGAGATTCTAGCTGACTTGTTCGAACAAGGTCAGATGGTTGATGTGACAGGACAGAGCAAAGGTAAAGGTTTCCAAGGCCCTGTTAAGCGTCACAACTTTAGTATGCAAGATGCTACTCATGGTAACTCAGTGTCTCATCGTGCGCATGGTTCAACTGGTCAAAACCAGTCACCAGGTAAAGTATTCAAAGGCAAGAAGATGGCGGGTCAGATGGGTAACAAACGTGTTACCGTTCAGGGCCTAGAAGTGATTTCGGTTGATGCCGAAAAAGGGTTACTTGTCATCAAGGGTGCTATCCCAGGTGCCACCGGTGGCGATGTTATCGTACGTCCGTCAGTCAAAGCCTAAGCAAGGGGATTAACGTGGATTTAAAAACAGTTACAGGTGCGGCGGTTGAGCTTTCTGATACGGCATTTGGTCGTGAATTCAACGAAGCACTAGTGCATCAAGTCGTCACCGCTTATTTAGCTGGTGCTCGCCAAGGTACACGCGCACAAAAAACACGTGCCGAAGTTTCTGGCGGTGGTATTAAGCCATGGCGCCAAAAAGGTACTGGTCGCGCTCGTGCGGGTTCTATTCGTAGCCCAATCTGGCGTTCAGGTGGTCGTGCATTCGCTGCAAAACCACAAGATTGGTCACAGAAAGTAAACCGTAAAATGTATCGCGGTGCGATGCAGTGCATCCTAGCAGAATTGATTCGTCAAGAGCGTCTGATTTTGGTAGAAGAGTTGAGCGTTTCTGGGCCGAAAACCAAAGAACTGATTGCTAAGTTAAACGATTTGAATGCACCTCGTGCACTAATCGTTACTAAAGAAGTTGATGAAAACTTATACTTAGCTGCTCGCAACATTCCACACGTCAATGTACTTGGTACAAATGAAGTGGACCCAGTGAGCTTGATCGCATTTGATAAAGTGATCATGTCAGTTGAAGCTGCGAAACAATTTGAGGAAGCACTAGCATGAATAACGCAAGACTTTATCAGGTCTTAAGAGGGCCTGTATTCTCAGAAAAATCTCAAATGCTTGGCGACTCACTTGGTGTGCAGGTATTTAAAATTGATTCTAATGCTACTAAGCTTGAAGTCAAGAAAGCAGTTGAGTTGATGTTTGAAGGTGTTGAAGTTACTAAAGTAAACACTTTGAATGTTAAAGGTAAGACAAAGCGTTTTGGTAAAAGCATCGGCCGTCGTAACGACTACAAAAAAGCCTATGTTACCTTAAAAGCTGGTCAAGATGTACAAATGGCTGATGCTGGTGAAGAAGTAGCGAATACTACTGATTCTACTAGTGAAACAGCGAATAACGAATAAGGATTACACTCATGCCTATCGTAAGAGCAAAGCCAACATCACCAGGCCGTCGTTTTGTTGAAAAAGTAGTGCATCCACACCTGTACAAAGGTCGTCCGTTTGCAGCACTTCTAGAATCAAAAAGCAAGTCAGGTGGTCGTAACAATAATGGCCGCATTACTACTCGTCACATTGGCGGTGGTCATAAGCAACATTATCGCATTATCGATTTCAAACGTACTAAAGACAATATCCCAGCAACGGTAGAGCGTATTGAATACGATCCTAACCGTACTGCTCATATTGCTCTACTTAAGTATGCTGATGGCGAACGTCGTTACATTATCGCTGCTAAGAAACAAGTAGTTGGTGATACAGTAATGTCAGGCGAGACTTCTCCAATTCGTCCAGGTAACTGCTTACCGCTAAAAAACATCCCATTGGGTACTGTGATTCACAATATCGAGCTTAAAATCGGTAAAGGTGCACAGATGGCTCGTTCTGCGGGTGCTAGCGTTCAGTTACTAGGTCGTGACGGTGTTTATGCTATTCTACGTATGCGTTCTGGCGAAACTCGCCGTGTACACGTAAATTGCCGCGCTGTTATTGGTGAAGTTTCTAACACTGAAAACAACTTGAAATCACTTGGTAAAGCCGGTGCTTCACGTTGGCGTGGTGTTCGTCCTTCTGTTCGTGGTGTCGCTATGAACCCGGTTGATCACCCACACGGTGGTGGTGAAGGTCGTAACAAAGGTCGCCATCCAACCAGCCCTTGGGGTCAGAAGTCTAAAGGACTTAAAACGCGTCACAATAAGCGTACTGACAACATGATCATCCGCCGTCGCGCCAAGAAGAAATAAAGGAAGAATTTCATGCCTCGTTCATTGAAAAAAGGTCCATTCATAGACGCGCACTTGTTTGCTAAAGTTGAGAATGCATTAGACACCAACTCACGCAAGCCAATTAAGACTTGGTCGCGCCGCTCGATGATTCTGCCACAAATGGTTGGCCTAACTTTATCTGTTCACAACGGCCGTACTCATGTACCGGTTATCGTGAGCGAGCAGATGGTTGGTCATAAACTAGGTGAATTTGCCCCGACTCGTACGTATCGTGGTCACGGCATTGACAAAAAAGCTAAGAGATAAGGTGCTTACCATGGAAGTAACTGCAAAATTACGCGGTGCCGCCATATCGGCACAAAAAGTTAGACTCGTTGCTGATGAAGTTCGTGGCAAATCTATTGAGCGTGCTTTGGATATCCTAACGTATAGCAATAAAAAAGGCGCTGTGTTTGTTAAGAAATGCCTTAACTCAGCCATCGCCAATGCCGAACATAATCACGGCTTAGATATTGACGACCTAAAAGTCGCTACTATCTATGTTGATGAAGGCATTACGCTAAAACGTATCCTACCACGTGCCAAAGGCCGTGCTGATCGTATCAGCAAGCGTACTTGTCACATCACTATAAAGGTAGGAGAATAAGTTATGGGTCAAAAAGTACATCCAATCGGAATTCGTCTTGGTGTTGTAAAAAAGCATAACGCAAACTGGTATGCTAACCCTAAACAATACTCAGAATACCTAATCAACGACATTCAAGTTCGTGAATATCTACGCAAAAAGCTAGATAACGCTATGATCAGCAACATCATGATCGAGCGTCCTACTGGCGCTGCTAAGATTACCATCGCCACTGCGCGTCCTGGTATTGTTATCGGTAAGAAAGGCGAAGATATCGAAAGACTTCAAAAAGAATTGACCAAAATTATGGGCGTACCTGCTCAGGTCAACATTGAAGAAATCACGTCACCTGACCTTGATGCACGTTTGGTAGCAGACGGCATCGGTAGCCAGCTTGAGCGTCGTGTTATGTTCCGTCGTGCGATGAAACGCGCGGTACAGAACAGCATGCGTTCTGGTGCTAAAGGTATCAAGGTTGAGCTGTCTGGCCGTCTAGGCGGTGCTGAGATTGCTCGTAGTGAATGGTACCGTGAAGGTCGTGTGCCATTGCATACACTCCGTGCTGATATTGACTACTCGTCAATTCGTGCAGAGACAACTTACGGCACCATCGGTGTTAAAGTTTGGATTTTCCGTGGCGAAATCCTTGACGGTATGAACAGTGTATATAATCCCGTCAAAGAAGAGCAGACTCGTGCGCCAAAACGCCGTGGTCGTGGAAACCGTCGAAACTCAGACAGAGGTTAAACTATGTTACAGCCAAAACGTACCAAGTTTCGTAAAATGCACAAAGGTCGTAACACTGGGCTAGCTCATCGTGGAAGCACCGTTGCATTCGGACAAATTGGTCTAAAATCATTGACGCGTGGTCGTATGACAGCTCGTCAAATCGAAGCAGCACGTCGTACCATCACTCGTAAAATTAAGCGTGGCGGTAAGATTTGGATTCGTGTATTCCCTGACAAACCGATTACTAATAAACCATTAGAAGTACGTATGGGTAAAGGTAAAGGTCCAGTAGAATATTGGGTATGCGAAATCAAACCTGGTAAAGTGCTATATGAAATTGAAGGGGTACCAGAAGAGCTTGCACGTGAAGCTTTCACGCTTGCTGCAGCAAAACTGCCCTTTAAAACTACCATTGTTAAGCGGACGATAATGTAATGAAGATCAGTGAATTACGTGATAAATCATTAGAAGAACTGACCCAGTTACTTGATGAAAAGCAACTTGATGCTTTCCGTATTCGTATGGCTAAAGCAACTGGTCAGTTGGGTAATACCCATGAAGTACGTGACAATCGTCGCACGATTGCTCAGCTTCAGACTTTGATTAACGAGAAACAACGAGGCGACTCATGAGCGATAACAATCAAACAACTACCAATGCTAGCGTATTGACAGGTCGAGTTGTTAGCGACAAGATGGATAAGTCCATCACAGTTTTGATTGAGCGTCTGGTTCGTCATCCTTTGTATGGCAAGCAGCTTCGTCGTTCTACAAAAATCAAAGCACATGATGAGAATAATGTTTGCCAACAAGGCGATCTTGTCCGTATCAAAGAAACGCGTCCAATCTCAAAAACCAAGTCTTGGACTTTGGTTGATGTGGTTGAAAAAGTAGAAAAAATCTAAGTAAATTGCATTAAAAGCCAGAAGCTGTTAAAATAGCCGCCTTTTTAAGGATGCTGATTGCGCCGAGCGTATATCACTCACATTAAGAGTAAGTCGCGGTTATTTATATTAAAATGCCGTCTACTCATACTGTGCTAGCGGCAGCAACTGGTTTTTATTGCTCATACGTGTGGAGTAACGCTATGATTCAGGTTGAGTCAATGCTGGAAGTTGCAGACAATAGCGGTGCAAGAAGAGTTCAGTGCATTAAAGTACTGGGTGGTTCTCATCGTCGTTATGCATCAGTTGGCGACATTATTAAAGTAACGGTTAAAGAAGCCATTCCGCGTGGTCGTGTTAAAAAAGGCGACGTGATGAATGCAGTAGTTGTACGTACCAAAAAAGGCGTTCGTCGCCCTGATGGTTCTGTGTTACGTTTTGATGACAATGCTGCGGTATTGTTGAACCAAAACAAAGCGCCGATTGCAACTCGTATTTTTGGACCGGTAACTCGTGAACTACGTGGTGATCAGTTTATGAAAATTGTATCACTAGCACCAGAAGTATTGTGAGGTAATCCATGTCAAAATTACGTAAAGGCGATACAGTTATCGTGATTGCTGGGAAAGACAAAGGCAAGCAAGGTACTGTACAAGCTGTAAAAAACGATCGTATTAAAGTTGAAGGCATTAACATTGTTACCAAACATCAGAAGCCAAATCAGGCAACTGGCGTTGAAGGTGGCATTCTTAAGCAAGAAGCTTTTCTGCATATCTCAAATGTCGCAATCTTAAATGCGCAAACCCAAAAAGCAGACCGTATTACTTATCAGTTTGGCGAAGACGGCAAGAAACAACGCGTCTATCGTTCAAGCGGTGAAGTAGTGGCGACTGCGTAAGACACTAAGGGTGTAATGGTAATGGCAAGATTAAAATCTTTATATAACGATGAACTAAAGCAGCAAATCAAAGAAGAGCTTGGTTTGGCAAATGTGATGCAAGTGCCTAAAATCACTAAAATCACACTTAACATGGGTGTAGGCGGCGCGTCTCAAGACAAGAAATTGTTGGAAGGTGCTGTAGCTGATATGACCGCGATTGCTGGTCAAAAACCTGTTGTCACCAAAGCGCGTAAATCAGTTGCTGGCTTTAAGATTCGTGAAGAATGGCCAATTGGCTGTAAAGTAACGCTACGCGGTGAGCAAATGTACGAATTTTTAGATCGTCTCGTTGCCATTGCAATTCCTCGTATTCGTGATTTCCGCGGTTTTTCACCTAAAGCCTTTGACGGACGTGGTAACTACTCATTGGGTATCAAAGAACAAATCGTATTCCCAGAAGTAGATTTTGACAAGATTGATCGTATCCGTGGTATGGATGTGACAATCACCACGTCAGCTCAATCTGATGAAGAAGGTCGTGCGTTGCTTAAAGCATTCGGCTTCCCATTTAAATAAGGTAAAGACGTTATGGCAAAGAAGAGCATGATTAACCGCGAATTAAAGCGCGAAAAAATGGTTGCTAAATATGCTGAAAAGCGTATCAAGCTAAAAGAAACTATCAGTGATATGACTGCAAGTGACGAAACTCGTATGGAAGCGATGTTAGAGCTACAAGCTCTTCCACGCAACTCATCACCAGTACGTCTGCGTAATCGTTGTGCTATCACCGGTCGTCCTCACGGTTACTTCCGCAAGTTTGGCTTGTCACGCAATATGCTGCGTGAGCGTGTCATGCAAGGCGATGTGCCTGGTGTTCGTAAAGCAAGCTGGTAAGGAGTAACTATATGAGTATGCAAGATACCGTTGGGGATATGCTAACCCGTATCCGTAACGCACAAATGGCTAACAAAGTATCGGTAGCAATGCCGAGCTCTAAATTACGTAAATCAATTGCTGATTTACTAGTTAGCGAAGGTTATGTGGCTAGCGCTGTTGTTGCTGAAGAAGAAAACAACAAAGCAACCCTTACTATTGAATTGAAATATTTCGAAGGCCGTGCTGTCATCGAAACTATCCAACGTTATAGCCGTCCTGGTTTACGCCAGTTCCGCGGTAAAGACGCTATCCCTACTGTTAAGCAAGGTATGGGTGTTGCTATCGTATCTACTAGCCAAGGTATCATGAGCGATCGTGCTGCACGCGCTGCTGGTATCGGTGGTGAAATCGTCGCATTTGTAGCGTAAGCTATACGACGATGAAGTCTATTTGATGGTTGTTAGGCTTCTATCGGTTGAGTAATATTAAATTATTTCGAATTGATAGATGTCTAACACAGTCAACTATGCTAAACTAACACGCTTTTTAGCCTGTTAGTTTTTTCGCTAATATAAAGAAGTTAAATTTTTTAAGGAATATTCCTATGTCTCGTGTGGCTAAAGCCCCAGTGACGCTGCCAAACGGTGTAAGCGTTACTTTGAACGATCGGCAGGTCGAAGTTAAAGGCAAGAACGGTTCTATGTCTTTACGCCTGCATGAATTGGTCGAGCTGAAACAGGAAGATGATGCTATCATTTTCTCACCTACAGTCGATTCAAAAGAAGCTATGATGCACACTGGCACCATGCGCGCTCTTGTTAACAACTATGTTACTGGCGTAAACGAAGGCTTTGAAAGACGTCTTCAGTTAATTGGTGTTGGTTATCGCGCGCAAGTTACTGGTAACAAAGTAACCTTGAACGTTGGTTATTCTCATCCAGTAGAGTATACGTTACCTGAAGGTGTATCAGCTGAAACGCCAACGCAAACTGAAATTGTTTTGAAATCAAACAATAAACAGCAGCTTGGTCAAGCAGCCGCCAACATCCGTGGTTTCCGCCCACCTGAGCCTTATAAAGGCAAAGGTATTCGTTATAGTGACGAGCATGTGATTCGCAAAGAAGCTAAGAAAAAATAAGGTGAGTTGAAATGTTTGATAAAAAAGCAGCTCGTCTGCGTCGAGCTAAGAAAACACGCGCGCATATCCGTTTCTTAGGCGTTCATCGCTTAACGGTTAACCGCACGTCAAAACATATTTATGCCCAGATTATCTCTCCAAATGGTGGTGAAGTGATTGCTCAGGCATCTACCTTAGACAGCAGCTTGCGTTCAGGCGCGACTGGTAATGCTGATTCAGCAACGTCTGTAGGCCAAATGATCGCAGAACGCGCAAAAGCAGCTGGCATTACTAAAGTTGCCTTTGACCGTAGTGGTTTCAAATATCATGGTCGAGTTAAAGCTTTAGCAGAAGCTGCTCGCGAAAACGGATTGGAGTTTTAATCATGGCTAGAAATGATAAAAATGATAAAAATGAACAGACTGACGGTCTAGTAGAACGCTTAGTTACCGTTGATCGCGTAGCGAAAGTTGTTAAAGGTGGTCGTATTTTCTCTTTCACTGCATTGACTGTAGTGGGCGATGGCAATGGTCGTGTAGGTTTTGGTCGCGGTAAAGCACGTGAAGTGCCAGCTGCTATCCAAAAAGCACTAGAAGCTGCCAAACGTAATATGATTACTGTTGAGCTAAATGATGCAACTTTGCATCATCCAATCAAAGCACGTCATGGTGCTAGTAAAGTCTACATGCAGCCTGCATCTGAAGGTACTGGCGTAATCGCTGGTGGCGCAATGCGTGCTGTATTAGAAGTTGCTGGTGTCAAAGATGTTTTGACTAAATGTTATGGTTCTACCAATACTGCTAACGTTGTTCGCGCAACGTTTAACGGTTTACGTGATATGTCAACTCCAGAGAAGATGGCAGCTAAACGTGGTAAATCTGTAGACGAAATCTTGGGTTAACTTAGACTAGGTGAGTTACGATGAAAAAAATGAAAGTCACTCAATTTAAATCGGGTGCCCATCGCCTAAAGAGCCACAAAGCGAGCTTGAAAGGATTGGGTTTACGCCGTATTAATCATACTGTAGTAGTAGAAGATACTCCTTCGACTCGTGGTATGGTCAATCGCGTTAACTACATGGTAAAAGTGGAGGAAGCGTAATGGGTCTTAGATTAAATGAATTATCACCAGGTGTTGGCGCAAAGAAAACTGCTCAACGTCGTGGTCGTGGTATCGGTTCAGGTCTTGGTAAGACTGGTGGTCGTGGTGTAAAAGGTCAGAAATCTCGTTCAGGTTCTAGCATTCGCTCAGGATTTGAAGGTGGTCAGATGCCTCTATATCGTCGTCTACCAAAATTTGGTTTTACCAGTAAACTGGCTATGAAGACTGCTGAAGTACGTCTTTCTGAACTGAATAAAATTGAAGGCGATGTAGTTAGCCTTGAAACACTTAAAGCTGCTAACCTTATCCGTCACGATATGAAACGTGCTCGTGTAATGCTATCAGGCGAAGTCACTAAAGCTTATACTTTCAAAGGTATTAAAGTGACTAAAGGTGCTAAGCAAGCTATCGAAGCTGCTGGTGGTAGCATCGAGGAGTAGTAACGTGTCAAAACAATCAATGTCATCGGCTGGTATACCGCTTAATCCATTCGCATTTATACGTAAGTATGATGAGCTATGGACGCGTTTATTATTTTTAATCGGCGCATTGATTGTTTATCGTTTAGGGTCACATATTCCAGTTCCGGGTATCAACCCAGTTAACTTGGCTGATCTGTTTTCGCGCAACGAAAACACCATTCTGAGTATGTTTAATATGTTCTCAGGTGGTGCGCTAGAGCGTATGTCTATCATGGCACTTGGCATTATGCCATATATCTCAGCATCGATTATCGTACAGATGATGTCTGCAGTATTGCCATCGCTTGAAGCCCTCAAAAAAGAAGGTGAAGCGGGACGACGCAAGCTAAACAAGTATACCCGTCAGGGAACGCTTGCTTTAGCCCTAGTACAGTCATTAGGAATGTGTGCCGGCTTAATCAGCCAAAACCTTACTTTATCTACTGGTCTTACCTTTTATATTCCAGCTGTTACTTCTTTAGTAGCAGGCGCAATGTTCTTAATGTGGCTTGGTGAGCAGATTACAGAACGTGGCGTAGGTAATGGTATTTCAATGCTCATTTTCGCGAGTATTGTGGCTGGTACGCCAGGTATGATTTCGCAGTCTATTGAACAGGTCAATCAAGGGCAGATGAACTTGATTGTGCTATTTATTTTTGTACTGCTAGGTATCGCGGTTACTGCGGGTATCGTTTATATTGAACGTGCTCAACGCCGTGTTCCTGTGAACTATGCTCAAAAGCAGCAACAAGGCCGCAAAATTTACGCTCAGCAGCAATCACATTTGCCGTTGAAGCTAAATATGGCAGGGGTTATCCCAGCTATTTTTGCAAGTTCTTTGTTATTGTTTCCTGCAAGTTTAGGGCAGTGGGTCGGTCAATCGACTGATCCTACCTTTGTACAGAAAATGCTTCAAAATATGGCATTGGTGTTGTCTCCAGGACAGCCGCTATATTTAGTACTGTTTGGCGCAATGATTATCTTCTTCTGTTATTTTTATACGGCATTGGTATTTAGTCCGCGTGAAGTAGCAGAGAACCTTAAACGTAGTGGTGCGTATATCCCAGGTATTCGCCCAGGACAACAAACTCAGCGTTACCTCGATCATGTATTAAACCGACTGACCTTTATTGGCGCGATGTATATGACGGTTATTTGTTTAATGCCAATGGTCGTCCAGTCATCGTTTGGTGTGCCGTTTCAACTCGGTGGTACGTCTTTACTGATTATGGTGGTTGTGGTAATGGACTTCATTTCGCAGATTCAAGCGCATTTGATGACCCATCAATATCATGATCAGACGTTAATTCAATCGCCCACTCAACCTTAAATGAGCGGTACGATATTTCAAGGAGCATGCTATGAAAGTTCAAGCATCAGTTAAAAAGATTTGTGGTAGCTGTAAAGTTGTGCGCCGTAAAGGCCGTGTACATATTATTTGTACAGCAGAACCTCGCCACAAGCAACGTCAAGGTTAATATTTAGTATTAGAAAACATCTAGTTTTCACTGCTAATTAAATTAATACTTGAAAAATAACGGCGGATGCGATATCATCCGCCACTTGCCGTGTTTATACAAAATCTTTTATAATAGAATCGATGAGCAGACTTATAGTCAAAACATCGATAATGACTATAAAAGCTCTAGTATTAACAGCAACAAATCTGAAGAGTAAAGCCTTATCGCTAGATAACGCTTATTTTTCTTTAATGGAGAGAAATCAATGGCTCGTATTGCCGGCGTAAACATTCCGGATAATAAGCATGCTGTTATTTCACTAACTTACATCTTTGGTGTAGGTCGTACCACTGCTCAGAAAATCTTAGAAGCAGTTGGCATCGCCCCTACTACTAAAGTCAGTCAGTTAGATGATACACAGTTAGATGCTATCCGTGCACAAGTTGCAAACTACATGACTGAAGGTGACCTTCGTCGTGAAGTTTCAATGAACATCAAGCGTTTAGTTGATCTTGGTTGTTACCGTGGCATCCGTCATCGTCGTAACCTACCAGTTAGAGGTCAGAACACCAAGAACAACGCTCGTACTCGTAAGGGTCCGACACGCCCTCTCAAAAGATAATTAACTTAGGAAGCTAAAAGATGGCAAAAGACACTCGCAGTCGCAAAAAGGTGGCTCGTCGTTCAGTATCGGAGGGCATTGCCCATATCCATGCGTCTTTTAATAACACCATTGTTACGATTACCGATCGTCAAGGTAATGCATTGGCTTGGGCCACTTCAGGTGGACAAGGCTTCCGTGGTTCACGTAAATCTACACCATTTGCAGCTCAGGTTGCAGCTGAAGTCGCTGGTAAAGCGGCCCAAGAATATGGTGTTAAGAATATCGATGTTTTGGTCAAAGGACCAGGACCGGGTCGTGAGTCTGCGGTAAGAGCACTAGGTGCATTGGGTTATAAAGTTAACAGCATCTCTGATGTAACCCCAATCCCACACAATGGTTGCCGTGCGCCGAAAAAGCGCCGCGTCTAATATTAAAGACGAAGCTTTTTACATTAAAAGCTTATAGGAGACATAACAATGGCCCGCTATATTGGACCAAAACTGAAATTATCACGTCGTGAAGGTACGGATTTAGGCCTTAAGTCTGGCGTTAAACCGTATGACGTAAAAACGAAGAAAGCTGGTCGTCCACCAGGTCAGCATGGCGTAAGCCGTAACAAGACCTCAGAATATGCTCTACAGTTGCGTGAAAAGCAAAAAGTTAAGCGTATTTATGGTGTACTAGAGCGTCAATTCGCGAACTACTATAAAGAAGCTGCTCGTAAGCGTGGCGCTACTGGTGAAAACCTACTAGCAATGCTTGAGAGTCGTCTAGATAACGTTGTATATCGCATGGGCTTTGGCTCAACTCGCGCAGAAGCACGTCAGCTAGTCAGTCATCGTACTGTTATGGTAAAAAAAGCTGGCCGTGATGAGTTTGTTCGTGTGAACATTCCTTCAATTCAGCTTCAAGATGGTGATGTCATCGCTATCCAAGAGAAATCTCGCGAACAACTACGTATTAAAAACGCTATCGAATTAGCGACACAACGTGGTATTCCAGAATGGCTTGATGTTGACCACAGCAAACTACAAGGCACATTTAAACATGCGCCTGATCGTATTGATCTACCTGCTGAAATCAACGAAAGCTTGATCGTTGAGCTATACTCTAAGTAATGACGTAATGCTCAATGTTATGAAAATGGCATTGAGCAATTAACGTTAATTAAACCAGTTTAATAAATCGAGGTGACATCATGATGCTAAATGCAACTGAGTTTCTAACGCCGAATGCCATTAATGTGGATACGGTTAACGAAACGATTGCGAAAGTCACGCTCGAACCGTTAGAACGCGGCTTTGGGCATACCCTAGGTAATGCTCTGCGTCGCATCTTGTTATCTTCATTACCTGGTGCTGCAGTCATTGAAGCTGAGATTGATGGTGTTGACCATGAATACTCAACGCTTGAAGGCCTGCAAGAAGACGTACTTGATTTGCTTTTGAACCTAAAAGGCTTAGCAATTACCCTTCATGACCAAAATGAAGTATTTTTGACCTTGGATAAACAAGGTCCAGGCACTATTACTGCTGCAGACATCGCGTTGCCGCACAATGTTGACATCATCAATCCAGAATTGGTCTTGGGTACATTGAGCGATCGTGGTCATCTTAAGATGCGTTTGCGTGTAGTGATGGGTCGTGGATATGAGCCAGCAAACCAGCGCCGTGAAGATGGTGATACTAAAGCAATTGGACGCTTAAAGCTTGATGCAAGTTTTAGTCCTGTGCTTCGTGTTGCTTATCAGGTTGAGAACGCTCGTGTAGAGCAGCGTACTGATCTTGATCGTCTTATCATTGAGCTTGAAACTAATGGCACTATAGATCCAGAAGAAGCAATTCGTAAAGCAGCCACTATTTTACAACAACAGATTTCTATCTTTGTTGACCTAGAAGCTGAAGAAGCGCCTGAGCCTGTGAAAGAGAAAGAAGAGGTTGATCCGGTGCTATTACGCCCTGTGGACGATCTTGAACTAACGGTTCGCTCAGCCAACTGCTTGAAAGCTGAAAACATTTACTATATCGGTGATTTGGTACAGCGTTCAGAGACTGAACTTCTAAAAACCCCAAATCTTGGTAAGAAATCATTGACAGAAATCAAGGACGTATTAGCGTCTAAAGATTTAGAGCTCGGTATGCGCCTAGATAACTGGCCACCAGCTGATTTACGTGTTGATGATCGCTTTTCTTATCGTAGCCGTTAAACTTTAAGGATTTTTGACTATGCGCCATCGTAAGAGTGGAGTCAAGCTGGGTCGTACCGGCAGTCATCGTAAGGCAATGTTTCAGAACATGACTAACTCATTATTTGAGCATGAACTGATCAAAACAACTTTACCAAAAGCTAAAGAACTACGTCGCGTTGCCGAGCCATTGATCACTATGGCTAAAGAAGACAGCGTTGCTAACCGTCGTTTAGCATTCAGCCGTATGCGTAGCAAAGCTATGGTAGGCAAATTATTTGGCACGTTAGGTCCTCGTTACCAGACGCGTCCAGGTGGTTATTTGCGTATCGTAAAATGCGGTTACCGTGATGGTGACAATGCGCCAATGGCTTATGTAGAATTGGTTGATCGCGACTAATTTTGCACCTAAGACATATTCCATAAAAAAGCTCCAATTGAATTGGAGCTTTTTTTTGTCTTAAATTTGACTAAATATACTAGTAGCTTTTTAAAGCAATAATTAGCTGCTTAGAGTAATAACGAATCGACATTGGCCGCACCTTGCCTGATAACTTCAGGAACGCTGCTAGTCATATCCACGATAGTAGTAAGCTTAGTTGTCTTTATACCTGCATTGATGAGACCGTCGATTTGATTGCCTAGCAAATCTTCAATCTCAAATGGGTCATCCAAAATATCGTCTCGATTAGGCAAAATCAGTGAGCTGGTTAAGATAGGTTCATCCATCGCTTCTAATAATGCTTGAGCAATGGGGTTACTAGGTACACGGATACCAATGGTTTTTTTCTTTGCATGCGCCAGTTTTTTCGGTACGTCTTTGGTGGCAGTAAGAATAAAAGTAATTGGAGCAGGGGTATGGGCTTTCAGCTGTTTAAATTGCACATTATCAACTGTTGCATAATTGGCAATTTCACTCAGGTCGCGGCACAGCAAGGTAAATTGATGCTTATCATCGAGTTCACGGATTTGCTTAAGCTTCGCTAGGGCATCCTTTGCACCCAACCGGCAACCAAAAGCATAACTGGTATCAGTTGGGTAAATAATTAGCTGATCTTTGCGCAATAGGTCAGCGGCTTGCTCAATGAGACGTGGCTGCGGATTATCGGGATGAATATAGAAGACTTCCATAGTGGTTCCTTATTTTATAATTATTGGTTTTTAATTGAGACAAATTTTTCATTAGTTAGATGTGGTTCAATCACTGGATATATTAGAAGAACTATTCTAGAACTAAAGCAGATCGATATCTTTAAAATACCACTTCAGTTATCAGTATAGCTCAAAGTAGATATAAGTTTAGTGGTAAGGCGTTACCAACCGTAGAAAATCGTTAATAAGTAGGGAAGCTTAGTAATTTGAATTAAGCGTTGATTTCAGATGAAGAGGTGCAAGCGCTAAGTAACGCAGTCAGCAAAGTCTTAGCGTCACGCGGCAGAGTATGAGGTTTGGCTATGTAGCTTTCTACTTGCCGATAGACATCAATAGCAAAGGTACTACTACTAGTGTCGAAGTCGGCAAACAAGTTATCTTGTGAGACTTGAAAATTTCGTCCACACGCCAAGGTGAATAGACACTCTAATGCTTGAGGTTTGATTTCTACACGCTCAAACGCTTGTTGCTGCGCTGCTGATCGTCCATCTGGAGCATACCAGTAGCCAAAGTCAGATAGTTGTCTACGAGCGTCACCAGCTACGCACCAATGGCTTAGCTCTAGTAAACTCTTAACTATAAATGTACATTACTAAGTTATTGATTGATAAAGAAGTAATTGTAATGATGTAAAATCAGCTTCTTGATAAAAAAATGTACAATATTCCTCATAAAAGGAGATATTGTACATTAAGTGAGTCATTGGAATTATCACTTTTCAAAGCACTAAGAAGCTTATATTAGCCGTGTATATACAATCGAGACATATCAATATTTTATTTTTGATGAATAGATCGGGACTTTTTGTTGGTTCTTCTCTTAGTAGATATTCTTTGTTTTTTCAATAAAATTGGGAAGGCTAGAATATTTACTATAGTTATCATCGGCTGAATAGTAGCCTGATGAATATACTTCACATGACTGCTTTGAAATTTTAAAATTAAGTAAGTATGAATTTGCAATATGTAGTTAATAAACTAATTATCCCTTAACGTAGAAAAATCTGTATGCATTAATGTTTCTAAAGCTATTCTAGCCGTAGGAGGAGGATTCGTAATCATCTCTTGATAATTAACTTCTAAGTTTTTTAGAAACATCTCTGATATCGGTCGACCTGAAAAATCATCAAAGCTAGGTGAAAAATGTATACCTATAGCTTCACACATAGCCTTTTCTAAGCCTTGAGGTCTTGCTTCAACCAATTGAAATAGCTCTTGCTCTTCACTTGTTCTACCACATTCAGTATACCAGTAACCATAGTCATCTAATTTGCGTCGTTTTTGCCCTGCCAAACAGTAATGAGCAATTTCATGTAATAGGCTTCTTGGGTAGTTTTCTTTAAAAAAGATCTTCGCATTTGTATCTGCTTTTGGCGCTTCATAGTAGGGTTCATCTACTCCACCAATTATGGTTAGAGTAGGAAACAGATGTTCAAATAAAATTTTTAGTTTGTTACACAAATGATCGTCATTCATAGGAATACTTTTAAGGCATCTTAATAGCCGTAATATGAGAAAAATAAAGCTTTAGAGAGGCTTTATTCATAGATTGTATTTGAGCTAAACAGGAACAAGATTAAGCTATTTATTAGATCTTTTCACTAATCTTATATGTGGAGAATCTGCTAACTCTCTTTGAAGTTCAAAATTCTGTCTTAGAATGTTAAGATAATCTTGCATTATAATGTCATATTCTTCTTTTATCATGTCGTATTTCAAATTAGCTTTTATTTTGAGCTCTTTTTCATGTTTTAACTTAGTAGAAGTATTAGGTTTTTCTTGAGCACGATTTTTGCGTTCTTCTTCCGCTTTTGTTATTGCTTCGCAAAGTTCTGGATATCTCTCATTACGGACATACCCTTTTCCTTTACCTGCCTCTCTACCTACAGCGTCTCTAGTAAACTTAAACCGTGATGACTTTGTATTGACAATTTTGGCTGTACCATCTTGTAGACGATTCAAAGCATCCCAATAAGCCTGTTCTGCCTGGCTAGTTTTCATGTTATTTCTCTTGATTTACTTCTAATACTGAAAGAAGACTGTCTATTTTTTTAATACTCACTTCGTATTCATGATGAACACGCTTTGGAATATCTAAAGTGAGTTGAGACTTATAAAAATCTTTAGTTTGTAGCAAAATACTTTTGGATTCTGGTGAAAACACCGCATTTTCACAGCTAATACAAGCAGATGCCAATACACCAGCACCTTTATCACAAGGTTTAATAGACATACATCCGCCAACTAAAGTAGATCGATAACGAATTTTGCCATTTTTGACTGCTTTCTTAGTACTATTTCTATTATCTAAGAACTTAGGAAGCTTATTCTCTACTTTTCTTTTTTGTAGATTTTTACCAGCTGCACCAGTTAGTGTCACCCCGCTATCTAACAATTCATGCAAACTATCTGACTCTACTCTTGCTTGGGCCTCCTGCCATTCCTTTTCCATAGCTTTGACTTCAGGGCCGTTGCCTAAAATATTTATCGCTCTAGAGTTTGAGTCCGTGTAATAGACTGTCATCATCATGCTTATATGTTTTAGCTGGGATTTAAGGGTAGGATATGAAACATAACCACTAGAAGCAGCATACACGGCTAAGGAGCGTCTAAACTGATGAAAGCCTAAAGGCCAAGGCTCACCTAATTTAATATTATTAGGTATTTCATCGCCGTATAAAAATTGACTGACTTCCTTTAAGTCTTGTTCTGAAATCAATAAGTGCTCTGATGACATTATTTTTTGAATGAGGTTGCTATTTAAGGCAGTTGTTGCATAATCAAAATGCGGATGAGGCTTTCCAGATTTCCCATTTTCAATTGAAAAAAACAACGGTAACTTACTCTCATCTTCTTCCACCTGACTCTTATTAGCAGACCAGTTCAAAGCTCCTTGAGTGATAAATTTAGCTGCTTCAAAAGCTTCTTCAACAATTGAACCTGTTACCCATTTTGTAAATCTTGGTACTCCATTACTTTCCAATTTTGTTGTAGTTGACCATACTACAGGTATATTTCCAGTATCGGAATGAATATGTCTTAGCCCGTTGAAAGGGATAGATAGTAATTCATTTTTACGCATACCTGTAAACGCAGCTATAACAAAAGCGCTTTTCATCTGTATTTGACCTAGGCTGATTGTTAAACTTAACCAACTAGCATTCTTGATGATGTTTAAATCTGTTAATTCTGCTAAAATATTAGTTAGCTTTTTATCTGCCTTTAAGGCAGTTTTCCAATAAAATGAGACTAAACTTGTTTGTGATTTATTAAGCTTACTTATGGGCATACTCTGATCTAGTCTTAAAGCTTCATCCCTTACTTTAGTACGTGCAGAAAAAACATATGATATCTTCTCAGCATGCTTATTAAAAATCTGTAAGCTTTCAATGGTATCTTTTAGCAGGTTCTGATAAATGCGTGAAGGGATAATCATAGTTTGAAGACCTTGAGAGGTTTCAGGGAAAGACTTTCTAGTTTTTCTTAAACTGCTTGAAAATTCTTCTGAAGGTTGTATATTGCACCAAAAATTGTTTCGATTTAAAACAGATGCTGTATCAATAAACCTTTGTATCTTGCCTAAATACAAGCCTATTTGTTTCTCTGCAGAGCTGTTAGTTACTAAGAAACAGATTGCATTAGGGTCAGCAAATACGTTATCAAGTTCAATATTATTGTTTACACAGTAACTAATCAGAAAAGATATAGCGACTAAGTCGCCATTCAATTTTGACATAGAACATCCATTCATTTCACAAATCCAATTGAGTGCAAATACTTTCAAAAACTTAACTGCTGATTTGAATTCTCTGCCGTCGGTATTAATAGATGAGGATAGGTTCTTAATTTTAGTTCTAAAGTTAATAGTCCTCATTAAACTACTAGTAGCACTATAGTCCCAAATATCGTCAGAGAATAATGATAAAGCATCTCCACTCTTGGAAAGCGTTATAACCAAACTAGATGATGGGTTCTCGATTAGGTCTTTAGATATTGGTTGTATCTCTTTAACAAGGGGTTCACGCATCATTATTTTGGTCATAAACTTAAGCTTTTTCTGTTAGATTCTGAGGCTACAGTGAGAAAATTTATATGCTCATCCCAATACTCATTATAAATTTGCATTTTTAACCCCACTCTCAACTTGAAATAAGCAAATCAAACTGAAGAGGCGGATTACCAAGTTTTTTGTTGAGTACAAAGCAC
>NZ_JASMRK010000033.1:0-29290 GCF_041431295.1 Psychrobacter sp. Arc9
CTTTATGATTATGTTTGATGATCGTATCAGTAAGCATTTAATCTAAAGGGCAGTTACACAGAATTCGGGATGGGCTCTTTTTTTGGTTTAAACCTAATTATAATTCTTTGAGAATATATTCTTTTAACTTTTATATTGATTTTATCTAACCTCTTATCTAAAGACTAATTAATAAGCTTTATTATTAGGCAGGATTTACTTGACGCCTTTCAGTAACTAATAATTGGAGTTCATTTAACATTTCATTAGCTCTATTATAATCACCAGTAGGGAACTCAATAAAATCAATATTATAAGCTTCTCTATATGCCTCTTTTATAGACTTGTTTATACCTTCAGAAACAAGAGCATAATGAGGGTGTGAATTTTCATAAGCAATATTAGAGTTTTCCAACAATAATTGAATATCTGGATCAGAAAGACTATAACCAACAAAAAATAATGTATTTGTTAAAAATAGAGCATCAAGTACTTTATAGAAATTTGGATGATTTTGACGTTCTTTAAAATACTGAGATCTTGTAAGTACCATTTTTGACGGATCGCTAATACAACCATGCGCTTTTACAATTTGTCTAACAGGTGACCTTAAGTCTGAAACTAAATGACTTTCATAGTATTTACAGACATTATATAAGCCACTTTCTTGCCCACTTCTACAATAATTGTCATATATATCATCATAATTTGTTGTAACGACAATTTTGGGATCAATAGTTAAGATGCTTTCATGTATAGAAGATTGTTGATATCTGGGTACCGCCATAATATCTCTTATATAGGCAGAAAAGTCAGCGCGATTAGTGCTTCCAAATAAAATTTCTGCAGCATCAAGGTATTTTTCTTTAGCGATTAAATCATCAACTATTTCTAAAGAATCTTTATCTCTCGCAATACTTTTCAAGCCTTCTAATAATTGTATCCAATTTGGAGGACTCTTGGGATCTGTACCGACAGTTTTACAACCAGCGGATGCCCCTGCACCTAAAAATATTACACAACGTCTTGCTGCAAGTTCTTCAATCAAAGCTTTAGGCCACATATTCATCGTCCCAGAGTAATATTTTCAATAAGGTTAGCGCATATACCGCCAATAATTACTTCATATTGCTCTTTTTGCTTTCCCTGACTCCCGACAATTCCATCACTACTTTTTAATTCGAAAAGAGGTGCTGAAACAGATTGTGCTAGTGGAATTAGACTATATAAATGAGGAACATCACCTAATTGAAGGTTAGTGTGATTCATACCCAATGATAAGTATTCTGATAATGAGTTCTCTACCTCTGTTGGAACGTTCTTAATTATTTCCTCATATGCACGAGTAGGTCTTCTAACACCACCTTTAGACTTAGTTATATATTGTTGGATTGTATAACCGACATATCCTTTCGTTATTGGAAGGCTATCGTTACTATCAATATTAAAACGACTTAAGCTTCCCGGCGAATTTCTTTCAGATAGTTCTAGCCCAACTTGATACCGGTCAACCCATGATTTCAACCATGTTGAGATATTACGAATCCCTAATATACTAAAAATATCTGTTCCCATAGGAGTCATAAACTTATCGCAACCGATAAGTACGCTTCTATTAATAGAGCCCAAACTAGGTCCTAAATCATAAAGAACATAGTCATAGTTATTCTTAATTTCCTTTTTGAGAAAAGTATTCCAGTTAGTCTTTCTTATTCCACCAATGTCCCCACCTGTCAAATCATGCCAAGCAGCTCCAAGTCGATCTTCAATTATTGAAAAGGATGGGTGACCTGGAATTAAATCTACCCCAAAGCGATTATCTGAACTTTTAATAGGAATGATACTGTCGGAGATAGTCGAGTCACCATCTTCAATAGGTCTTAAAATATCACTAATTGTCGTTGTCACACCTGCAGCTGAATCAGCAAAGTACAATTCAGCTGCATAACTTTCACCCATAATCAACTGAGTCGCATTACATTGAGGATCGCAATCAATTACTAAGACTCTTTTACCTCCTCTTTTTGCTAGATAAGAAGCAATATTGCACGTAAGTGTGGTTTTACCAACGCCACCTTTATTATTGAACATAGCTATAGCTATCATATTTTTCCTTTATATATAAAGAGTGATTATTAATATATTTATATCGTAGCTGTTTATTTATTAGGGTTTGAACTTCACAAAACATTAAACCCAAACTTACCCAGCGCTTCTCTCAGCATCGCAATATTATAATAAGCGTGTGCATTGACGGTGTTTTGAAAGAAAATATAGAGCGTATCAAAATGCTGACGCTGATTAGCAATCGCTTGTGCCCAGTACTGCATCTCAGCTTCGCTATAGAGATAATCATGGCGATCAGCTGCGCTCATCGCATCCCACCAGTTTAGGTTATTGCCATGCATGCGCAGATAGCCAGTGCGTTCGGTAAATATCAATCGTGACGGTGGTAATCCGCTGACCTTTGGGTAATCAATGCTACACCAAATGAGACTTTGCTGTACAAAACTATCGACCACTTGCGGCGTGTGCCAAGCGTTATGACGAAACTCAATGGTGAGTGGGTAGTCTTGAAACCAACTGACAAGCTCTGCTAGATATAGTCGATGCTCGCGAGTACGATCAAAGCCATGTGGGAACTGAAGTAGTAAAGGCGCTAAAGCATTTGCTTCGATAAGTGGAGATAAGGCGTTTAGAAATGCTTGTGCGTGCTCGGCAGTGCCTTTGCGAGCGTGGGTAAAGTCTTGATGCAGTTTGACAGCGAACTTCAACTCGCTTTCAGCTTGTACATAAGCTTTATCAACCATACCAGCAAAGGCTTTTTGCCCGATGGGCGCATAGAATGTGCTGTTGATTTCGACTGCGCCATATTGCTTGGCATATTCACGTAAGAAATCGGTTTTTCTGGTGCCGGTGGGATACAGCGTACCGAGCAAGTCGGTGTCGCTATAGCCGCCAGTGCCGAGGTAAACGCGCGGGGTAGGGGAACTGTCCATGTTGACCACTCACTGCCGTTTTGAATAATAAAATTTACTAAGATATCTACTTTCGACTGCTATTTGACAAGCTACTTTTTACGCGACCAGAGCCATTCAATCAGTGCCAGTAGTGCATCATTATCTGTGCCAACGGTATCTTCATTGTCGCTAAGCTCACGACTATGTAGTTCATGAGAAATGGCTGCACGCCCGTCATTAAACAATGATTGCGCATAGCTGGTCGCGTCATCGACACCCATTAGTTTTACATAGGTAGATTTGTCTAGTTTTTCATCACTACCCGCAGGCTTACCAAGTGTATCTGTCGTCATGGTGACGTCTAGCACATCGTCTTGGACTTGAAAGGCGAGACCGATATATTGCGCGCATTCTTGCAATGCCATGCGCTGTGGGGCCGTTGCACCAGCACAGACGCCGCCCATGAGCATCGCCGCTTCAATCAATGCCCCTGTCTTATCACGGTGAATGGCTTCTAAATCATCCTGTGCAATATTGGCACTGGCTTCGGCATTGAGGTCTAGCATTTGACCTGACACCATGCGTCTGGCGCGCGGCGCAAATATTGCCATAAGCTGACTTGCGATATTTGCATCGAATGGCGCAAAGGTTGGCATCTCCGCGGTTAGTACTTCAAAGGCTAGTGTCTGCAATACATCTCCTGCCAGCAGAGCCGTCGCTTCATCAAAGGCGATATGAGCCGTCGGCTGACCACGGCGCAGCTCATCATCATCCATACAGGGCAAATCATCATGCACTAACGAATAAGTATGCAATAGCTCTACCGCCAATGCAGCACGGCGCGACATATCATAGTCTGAGTCGTTTTCTAGTAGCGTGTCCAGATCAGCATCGAGAGTATCGATATCATCATTAGGTTCGTCTGTACGTTCATTATTACTGTTATTAATACTGGCAAAAGCGCTGGCAACCATCAGTGGGCGTACCAGTTTGCCTTGACCCGTCATGACATAGCGGCAAGCATCTACCAGCGGGCTAGGGAGCTTGGCATAAGCAAACAAGACTTCGATATCTTGCGCCAATTGCGCACGCACAGCACCATGGAATTGCTCAGTGCTTTGAAAAGAGACAAAGTTAGAAGGGATAAAGCCAGTAGAGGTAGTACTAGAAGTAAGGGAAACAGTCATAATCCAACCATTTATCAGAGATACAGTAAAACTTATTAGGGATAAGGAAAAAACGCTATTAGTGTAGCATGATAGGTCATATCGCTTATGTGACACACGGTATCAATTGATTGTTTTTTGCATTTTTCTACCGAAGTTTATTTAAAAACAGTGCAATCTTAGCTGCAATACAGCGACAAGATTTTGTTACGGATGGATGATGTCACTCTCTGGTTGAATATGTTCTGATAAAAGAGCAAGCTAGGCTGGCACGTTAATCTTATTACCGTCGAAAAGTGGTACTGAATAGCCATTATTGAATAGCCATCACTGACCAAGTAGCATTTATTAAGTAGCGCTAACGGACTGTCATTCCAAAGATGTCGTGCATGAAGTCAACAACACGAAATAAATCTAAATTAACAATTCAGTATACATTTATTCACTAAAACACTTTTAGCGTAAGGTAAATGCCTGTAAGTGATTTAAGAGTGACTTGCGAGTATGGTATTAGCTTGTGACAGTTAGGGGCATAATCCCCTACACTAATTGATGTGAAAATGGTCTGATGGTGACCCTACTGGGTTTTTTCTCAAGATGTTCAATCGTCGATACCGAGTGTTAGACCAAGTCTCAGTCAATATTTTGAACATCAGTACCTGCAACAGCAGTATATAAATGAAGCGTCATATGATGTCATGCAAGAGACGCAAAATACGTGCATCATGATGAGCGCTGGATAATAAAGACATCTTCACTTGTGAGCTGGTTATATGTTTGTCTTTATAACATGACAAGCGCACAGTGCTATTACCCATTTTACTAACAGTAACTGGCTATTTATTTTAATTCAAAACGTAGCTTTCGTTATATAGAAAGGAGTTTCAAATGGTATACCAAGGAAATCGCATCACGGTGACAATGCTAGAGGATGGCATCGCCAACATGCAGTACAACGCCGAAAATGAGAGCGTGAACAAATTTGATGCCGAAACCAACAAACAGTTTGGTGAAGCAGTTAGTGCGTTAGAAAAAGCCGACAACGTAAAAGGTCTTATCGTTACTTCAGCTAAAGGCGTGTTTATCGCTGGTGCTGATATCACAGAATTCGTCGGTTCTTTCAAAAAATCAGAAAGCGAGATCAAAGATTGGGTCGTTCATGTTAATGACGCTTTCAATCGTTTTGAAGACCTGCCATTCCCTAAAGTTGCGGCTATCAATGGCGCGGCAATGGGCGGCGGTTGTGAAATGACTTTGGTTTGTGAATACCGTGTCATGAGTGACAAAGCGATCATCGGTTTGCCAGAAACTCAGCTAGGTATCTTCCCAGGTTTTGGCGGTACAGTTCGTAGTACACGTATCATCGGTATCGATAACGCACTTGAGCTGATCGCGACTGGTAGCCCAAAGAAAGCATTGGCAGCATTGAAGCTGGGCTTGGTTGACGCGACTGTACCTGCTGATGACTTGCAAGATGCAGCAATTGATCTAGTTAAAAAATGTATCTCAGGTGAGCTTGATTGGAAAGCAAAACGTGAAGAGAAACTGGCTCCAGTTAAGCTAAACCAGCTTGAGCAAGCAATGGCATTCAACAGTGCCAAAGGTGCTATTTTCGCTAAAGCCAATCCTAAGCAATACCCAGCACCAGCGCTAGCAATCGAAGCCATTGAAAAACACGTTAATTTACCACGTGACAAAGCAATCGAAGTCGAAGCGGCTGGTTTTGCTAAAGCGGCTAAAACCCCACAAGCAGAAAGCTTGGTTGGTCTGTTCTTAAACGATCAGTTGGTTAAGAAGTTAGCAAAACAGCACAGCAAAATAGCACATGAAATCAATGAAGCCGCTGTATTAGGCGCTGGTATCATGGGTGGCGGTATTGCTTATCAAGCGGCCAGTAAAGGCTTGCCAATCATCATGAAAGACATCAAGTCTGAGCAATTAGACCTTGGTATGGGCGAAGCCAGCAAGTTACTTGGTAAAATGGTCGATCGCGGCAAGATGACCCCAGCAAAAATGGGTGAAACCTTAAGCCGTATCCGTCCTACTTTGAACTACGGTGACTTTGCTGAGACTGACATCGTTATCGAAGCAGTCGTAGAAAATCCAAACGTGAAGCGTGCGGTACTAAAAGAAGTAGAAGGCTTGGTAAAAGACGATTGTATCCTAGCGTCAAACACCTCGACTATCTCTATTACGTTCCTAGCAGAAGCGCTTGAGCGTCCAGAAAACTTCGTCGGTATGCATTTCTTCAACCCAGTACATCGTATGCCATTGGTCGAAGTTATCCGCGGTGAGAAATCATCTGAAGAAGCCATCGCGACTACTGTTGCACTTGCTTCTAAAATGGGTAAAGTGCCCGTAGTGGTTAATGACTGCCCAGGTTTCTTGGTAAACCGTGTATTGTTCCCATACTTTGGCGCGTTTGACTTGCTACTGAAGCAAGGTGCTGACTTTGCTCATGTCGATAAAGTTATGGAAAAATTCGGCTGGCCAATGGGCCCTGCATACCTAATCGACGTAGTCGGTCTAGATACAGGTGTACATGGCGCAGCAGTGATGGCTGATGGCTTCCCTGATCGCATGAAGCCTGATTATAAAGGTGCTATCCAGCATCTATATGACAATGAGCGTCTAGGTCAGAAAAACGGCATCGGTTTCTATAAATACGAAATGGACAAGCGCGGCAAGCCAAAGAAAGTTGCTGATGAAGCCACTTACGAGTTGCTAAAAGCCACAACTGACAGTGAAAAGCAAACGTTTGATGATCAAGCAATCATCGATCGCACTATGATTGCCTTCTGCAACGAAACCGTTCGCTGCCTAGAAGACAACATCGTAAGCACACCAAGCGAGGCCGACATGGCGATGATCATGGGCGTAGGTTTCCCGCCATTCCGTGGTGGCCCTTGCCGTTATGTCGACCAAATGGGTCTAGATAACTACTTGGCACTATGTGAAAAATACGCACATCTTGGCAAAGCTTATGAAGCGCCACAAAAGATTCGCGACATGGCAGCCGCAGGCGAGACTTTTTACGCAACAGCGTAATAGTCAGTCATTACTAGGATGAAGTGCAGTACGTTTGCTATTTTGCATGAAAGCAATTGAGACATGAATCGTCTCCAATAGCGAACGTACGATTATAGTTGGTTCAGTTTAATGCTAGTACGAGGGAATCAAGCGCAAATGTACCTATTGTACTTTGAGCGGGATTAACAAGGTAATAGTCGTAAATTGGGCTGACTACACTGACAATAAAAATTGAAAAGGAATATGGTATGACAACTTTAAGTCCAAAAGATGTGGTCATCGTAGATGGCGTGCGCTCGGCAATGGGCAAAACCAAAAACGGTATGTTCCGTCATGTACGTGCTGACAGCATGTCAGCGGAACTAGTACGTGCGCTAGTAGAACGTAATGACTTTGATACCAATGATATCGAAGACATTATCTGGGGTTGTGTCAACCAGACGCTAGAGCAAGGATTGAACATCGGTCGTAACATCGGTTTGCTAGCTGGTATCCCAAAGACTGCTGGTGGCCAAACGGTTAACCGTCTATGTGGTTCTTCTATGCAGGCGCTACATACTGCTGCTGCACAAATCATGACCAACCAAGGTGATGTATTCATCATCGGTGGTGTTGAGCACATGGGTCACGTAGGCATGATGCACGGTGTTGATTTGAACCCTGCTGCTTCTAAGCATTATGCAAAAGCGTCAAACATGATGGGCTTGACTGCTGAAATGCTAGGCCGTATGAACAACATCACGCGCGAAGAGCAAGACGCGTTTGGTCTTGAGTCACATCGCCGTGCATGGGCTGCAACTACTGAAGGTCGTTTTGACAATGAAATCATCGGTATCGAAGGTCATGATGCTGCTGGTCGTCTGCAACTATGTACGGTTGATGAAGTGATTCGTCCAGACGCAACGATGGAGCAAATGCAAAAGCTACGTCCAGCGTTTGATCCAAAAGGCGGTACAGTAACAGCGGCAACCTCATCTGCATTATCTGACGGTGCGTCAGCGATGCTAGTAATGAGCGCACAAAAAGCCAAAGATCTAGGTCTAAAGCCACGTGCTCGTATTCGTAGTATGGCTGTGGCTGGTTGTGATGCTGCTATCATGGGTTATGGTCCTGTACCTGCTACCCAAAAAGCATTGAAGCGTGCTGGCATGAGCATCGATGATATGCAAACCATCGAGCTAAACGAAGCATTTGCTGCTCAAGGTCTATCGGTATTAAAAGGTCTAAACCTATCTGATAAGCAAGATATCGTTAACATCAACGGTGGTGCCATTGCTCTAGGTCATCCACTAGGATGTTCAGGTGCTCGTATCACAGTGACATTGCTAAACGCAATGGAGCAGTCAGATACTGAAATCGGTCTAGCGACGATGTGTATTGGTCTTGGCCAAGGTATCGCTACTATTATTGAGCGTGTTTAATCTTATTTATATAAACAAGATTATTTGAACACTTAATAAGTAGCTACTCGCTAACGAAAAACCTCTAGTCATAACGGCTAGAGGTTTTTTTATGGGTCAAATTAATAGTTGGTAAGCTAATAGATCACAGAGTCGAAAAACACAGTATTACGGCGATTAAAAATTATCTCCATTGACGCATTCATGAAACTATGACTAAATAAGAGGAAGATGAACCATGGCACTGTTTATGATAATTCTAAAATAGTTTTTAGTTGCAACTGTCAGCCGTACAAGGAGTGTACTATGTCTACTATGATTAATGATCGCACCTATCGAATCGCTCGTGAGAATACCCAAGCAATGATTGTTGATGTGCAAGAGCGCTTAACGCCGCATATCTATGATCACGAAAACATTGTCAAAAAAACCGTTACCTTGATTAAAGGGCTGCAAGCGCTCAATATTCCAATCATGCTCAATGAACAATATAAAAAAGGCTTGGGCGATACCTTGCCAGAGCTGCGCAACATACTCGAAGGAGACAATGCCAAGAGCTTTGAAAAGGTCACGTTTAGTGCCTGTGATAACAACGATTCATGGCACCATCTAGCCCAACAGAATCGTAGTACCGTGTTGCTTTTTGGTGCTGAAGCTCATGTTTGTATTATGCAGACGGCACTGGATTTATTGGATAATGGTATGCAGCCTGTCATTATTGGTGACGCGGTGGGTTCTCGTTTTCCTTATGACAAAAAGCAAGCAATTCGTCGTATTCGCCGTGCAGGTGGGGTGATTAGTACTGTCGAATCAATCTTATTTGAGCTGTGCCGTAGCAGCGAAGATCCTGCGTTTAAAACCATCATTAATTTGATTAAGTAGGTGGTTTAAGCCTTAGGTGCTTAAAAACTTGGATAAATAGGGATTTAATTTAACCATTTATTTTCTAACTTAGAATAGATAGCGCTTGGTAAGATAAGCGCTATTTTTTTGATAGCGATAATAGTCTTTTAATCATTACTAGATATCAAACTAATTATAATACCTTTAGCAATGAAACTTAAAATCGCTAGAACTTATAACCGTTAAAACCAATAATTAGAGAAAACCAGAGAAAAAATAATGTCGCAAGTCAGTTCTATATCACTCACTCATTCCGAAGCTACTTCACATATCCAAATCGATGATGTCACTCATTTCTTATTAGAGTTAGATGCGCTCAAACGAGTGAATCGCCGCAGCTATGTGACACAGACTACTCGCAAAGAAAACTCTGCCGAACACTCTTGGCATCTAGCGATGGCATGTTGGTCGATTGCTGAATTATTTGCGCTAGACGTCAATCATGAAAAGTTGCTGAAGATGGCGTTGGTTCATGATTTGGGTGAGATTGATGCGGGGGATACTTTTTTATATGCTGATACGCGTACTGATGCACACGTCGAAGAGCGTGCAGGCATTGCCAGATTGCAACGTGAGCGAGGCAATGGCATTAGTGATTTGAGTGAGGTTTGGGAAGCGCAGGAAACAGGAAGTGGCAAAGAAAGTCAGTTGCTCAGAGTGGTTGATCGCTTATTGCCGTTTTTACTCAATCTAAATACCGATGGTAAAACGTGGATTGAGCTTGGTGTTACGCGCTCGCAAGTGGTGGGTGCGCATGCATTTATCAAAGACAGTTTCCCTCCTATCCATGACTGGCTATCACATAATATTGCATACGCAACTCAGCAAGGTTGGCTGATTGACGCATAAATCTGCATAAGTAACAGACATAAAAAAAGACCAATAAAGCATTATGATTTACGCTTAACTGGGCTGATATTTTCAGTACTCTTATACAGGCGTGTTATTGAGCATTTGCCATTCCTAGCAATTGACCCATTTGCACGACGCTATTGGCTTGCATACTATCTAGCCAGTCAGCCTTTGCCGCTTTTGGTAATACCACGATAGCCGTTGAGCCTAAATAGAAGCGTCCAAGCTCTTCGCCTGCTGCAAACTGCATATCGTGATCCGCTTCCTGTATATCATCCGTGCGGGTAATCTTGCCTGTCGCGACGGTTTCGATACCAGCGACAATCATAGCACCAACCATCACAACAGCTGCTTTGCCATACTTTGTATCAAACATACAGACCAGACGCTCATTACGCGCAAACAAGTCTGGCACGTTAGCCGCCGTAGTATTGTTGACCGAAAACAGGGTGCCAGGCACATAGCGAGTCTTAGTCAATGTGCCAGTAAACGGCATATGCACACGGTGATAATTGCTAGGTGCTAAGTAGATAGTTGCAAAACTACCATCAGCGAAATAACTGCCATCTTCACTATCAGCAAGTAGTTGGCCGACATCATAGTGACGACCTTTTGCCTGTAGTAGTTTATGGTCTTCGATTTGTCCTAGCTGAGAGATAATACCGTCCGCAGGACTTACGATACCGTTTGCCGTGGCGTCGATAGTACGAGCATCTTCTTTTAACTCACGGGTAAAAAAGTCATTAAAACTTTCATAAGCGTTGAGGCTTTGGCGTTCGTACTCGTCTAAGCTGATATTATAAGCTTTGGCAAAGCTACGGATAAAGGTGCGTTTGACATAAGGGTGGCGACTGGCGGCCAAACGTCCAGCGACTTTACTGAGCTTTTGCTGCGGCACAAGCTGTTGTAAGGTGGTAAATACATTCATAATAAGGCTACCAAAATAAGGTGTAATGTAATAGGGGCGCGTTGGAAATTCGACCATGGCACTGACAGCGGCTAAAATTGCGCCATACTACGTTGTAAATCTAGATAAGGCGCGAGCATTATCGTCGTTTTACGTCTTGTCTGGAACAGTTTTAGCGATCTGCAGTACCTATTTCTGAATATCAAACACGCCCTAATAATAGTTAAGTTAATGACGGTATTTTATCATGGACAGCATATTATTGTATGGCCATAATCTGTTAAGGAATTAGTAAATGAAAGCACTCATACAACGGGTGAAGCACGCTAGTGTGGTCGTCGATCAACAGTGTATCGGTGAGATTGGGCATGGGGTATTGGCATATATTGGCTTAGGGCATGAAGATGATTTTGCCGCTGCCCAGCGTATGATTGACAAAATATTGACCTATCGCATTTTTGAAAATGACGAAGATCCTGCCAAATTTGGTAAACTGGATAAAAACGTTCAGCAGGTCGGTGGTGGGCTATTATTAGTTTCACAATTCACCTTGATGGCAAAAACAGACAAAGGTCGCCGACCAGACTTTGGTGGTGCGATGGCACCTGCTGCGGCGCAAGCGTTATTTGAACAACTGGTCGATTATGCCAAAACTAAGCATCCAAATGTGGCAACTGGTCAGTTTGGTGCGGATATGCAAGTGTCGAGCGTCAATGATGGGCCGCTTAATTTTTTACTAGAAATCTGATTTTAGAGTGTCATCAAGCTGTCATAATTAATCCGTTTAATAGGTAGAGACTGGTGAGTATATATCGCCTTTTTACATGCTAGATTTTGTCCGCTAACACCGAGAATGTCCTATGTATAATGAGCAAATTTTGATTGTTGAAGATGAGCCTGCGATTCGTGAAATGGTTGTCATGACGCTAGAGATGGCTGGGTTTGATAGCTTGCAAGCAGCTGACGTGTCAGAGGCGCATCAGCAAGTGGTCGATCATAGACCGTCACTGATACTGTTAGATTGGATGTTGCCGGGTGACAAGAGCGGTGTGGATTTTTGTCGCATGCTCAAAAACGACGAGCTACTCTCTGAAATACCAGTCATTATGCTAACGGCAAAAAGCGAAGAAGATAGTAAGGTGCACGGTCTTGATGCAGGCGCAGATGATTATATGACCAAACCTTTTTCGACTCGTGAGCTGATTTCTAGAATCAAAGCCGTACTACGCCGCAGTAGCGCGATGAGCAGCGATAAACCTATCGAAATTGGACAGTTAAGTTTAGATACCAAGAGTCAGCGCGTGACAGCTGCAGGTAAAATCGTTGATGTTGGGCCTACAGAGTATCGCCTATTAGCATTTTTTATGAGTCACCCTGAGCGCGCCTATACACGAACGCAGCTGCTCGATCAGGTATGGGGCGGCAATGTATATATCGAAGACCGAACCATTGATGTGCATATCAAACGTCTACGTAAATTACTACGACCTTATGACTGTGATACATTGATACAGACGGTACGTGGAACAGGCTACCGATTTTCTAGCCTGATTGAGCCAAGTTAATCTTGTACAAATAATGCCGCAGCAATATAAAGGCCGCGGATAGTGGTAAGGATAAAAAATGGACAAGATAGCGCCAGCACAGAGTGAGCAATCAGCTCTATTAGAGCAAATATCTACTCAAAGTACAGCTGAGCAACTCAAAAAAATCGGCAGTGCACTACGAGCCTTGCGCGATGCAGTGATTTTGCTCAACAATCATGATGGACTAGAATGGTGGAATCAGGCGGCACAAGACTTATTGCTGCTACAGCCAGAAGATAAAGGTCAAAATATTTTTGACTTTATTACTGTACCTGAGTTCCGCCAGTATTATGAAGGTACAACGATACCTAACGACGGCGTCCATATAGAATCATGGCGAGATCCTAGTCGCTACTTAAAGTGCGAACTAACGCCTTTCGGTGATGAAAAATTGCTGTTTGTATATGACGTGACCCGCCTGCGGCACTTAGAGCAAATGCGTCAGGATTTTGTGGCGAATGTCTCGCATGAGCTTAGGACACCATTGACGGTAATGATGGGCTACCTAGAAAATTTCTCCGATCAGCCAGATATGCCGCCGCAATGGCGGCGCGGTTTTGAGCTGATGACACAGCAAACAGCCCGTATGAATAGAATCGTGAACGACTTGCTGCTACTGTCTAAGATTGAAATCGAAGAATCACACGAGCTGCATTACATAGATATGACTAAGCTACTAACCAATATCTACGACGATGCACAAGCGTACAACCAAGCGTACAAACACATCATTCATTTGCATATAGATACGTACGATGGGCTGTACGGATCAGAGATGTACTTGAATAGTGCGCTATCCAATCTAGTAATCAATGCCATCAAATATACACCAAAAGGTGGCAATATCACTATCAGCTGGACAAGGACGTCTGATGGCTGCCGTTTCGCGGTCGAAGATGATGGGATCGGTATTGCGTCAGAGCATATCGCCCGTTTGACAGAACGTTTCTATCGTATCGACAAAGGTCGCAGTCGTGCGACAGGTGGTACGGGGTTGGGATTAGCGATTGTAAAGCACGTATTACACCAGCACGAAGCACAATTGCAAATCGATTCAGTAGAAGGGGAAGGATCGACATTTAGTGTGGTATTTCCTTCAAACTACGTCAGATCCGTCACAGCCAATTAATATAATTTCTGGCTTATATTAGCGTTGGTTTTTCGGCTTCGATCTTTTGGTTAATACAAACTTAGCACTACTTCAAATTAGGTTAACGACATACCTTTCTGTATTCGCTAATCCTTTTGCAAAAGTGGATAAGGGTTGACCGCACTGCCATTAATATAGATACCATAGTGTACATGTGTCGGTGTTCCTTTTGCATTACCGCTATCACCCACATAACCTATCACGTCGCCCTGATTGACCCAGTCATTGGGGGAGATGTCAGCATAGTCCTCTAGATGAGCGTAGTAATGTCCTGCGCCACCAGGCCCTACCACCACGACTACGCGCCCACCTAATGTGTTCTCACCAACTTTGCTTACTACGCCTTGTGTGGTCGACTGCACAGGAGTGTTGCGCGGCGCAAAGATATCAATGCCTTCGTGGGAGCGGCCTTGGCTACGTGCCGCGCCCCAAGTGTCTGTCAGGTTTCGTTCTGGTAGTGGACTGGGCAAGCTGTTTTCTGTCGGCAGCTCTTGTTGCAATAGACTCAATTGTTGCCATTTGGCAACCACAAATGATTGCGTTTGTTGACTGATACTGGGTAGCAGTTTATCAAAGACAAATAACAGTGCTAGTAATACGATAGCCTTAATCAGTAGGCTTATTAAACGACTAAAAAAAGAAGGTCTGGGAGGCTGGTTGTTTCCATCTGCTAGCATTGATGTCTCATATATATTTTATGTCATTTGAGATTTTATTATAAAAGCTTCGTCTGATAACGTATGTATCGCATTGTTATCTATCGTTTTTACCCCCATAGATATTCTTATGGTTAAGGATATAGACAGCAAATACAGTTCTATCTACTTAACATTTCTGCTGAGCATGACAGTTGCTACTGATGGTTAATACTTTATGAATGATGCTTTTAAGCCTGCTGACATTTCTGCCACGCGCGAAACAGCGCTGGTTATCGATACTGAAACAGATCAGGGTAGTGATCCCAGACCTATCCAAGTTGCTACTATCAATGTAGCAACTGGCTTTGAGTGGATGAAATACTTTAACAGTGGTCGATCTATTTCGCCTGTTGTCATAAAGGTGCATGGTATTACCGATGATGATGTGGCTGGACTAGAACGTTTTGAGCTAGAACAGTTTGAATTACCAGAGTACTTGATTGGTCACAACGTACGTTTTGATTGGCGAGTGATTGGCAGTCCTTCTGCTAAGCTTATTTGTACGGTGAGGCTTGCGCGGGCAGCCTTTCCAGAATGGCGTGCTTACAGTCAGTCTAAGTGTATCGAGCAGCTATTGGGCAAGGGTGAGGCTAGTGCAATGACGATTGCCGCTCATGATGCGCTTGGCGATGCTCGAATGTGCTATTTGCTGTATCAAGCATGCTGCGAGCGTCTAGAGATTGCGCCGACAGATTTTGCAGCGGCACATGCTATCTCTAATAAAGCGACCCCTGTGAGCAAGATGCCGTTTGGTAAGCATAAAGGCAAACCTATCAAAGATGTGCCTATCAACTATGTTAAATGGATGATAGGCAATATTCATAATATGCAGCCATCGCTGTATTCGGCACTGACTAAACGCTTAAAACTGGAAGAAGCAGAAAACGCGAAAAAGTAATCTAAATTATCATGGGTCTGCTATGTAAGGTGCGACATGGTGCTAAGCTTATGGTTGGTCGTGCAACCATGTCACCGCCATCTGCCATAGCTGCGGCGCTTTGATATTGGTCTTACTGCTAAAATAGCGCATATGACCGATATGATTTAGTCCAAAATCCTCAGGGTTTAAGAATCGCTTTTCTACGGGCATTTTTGTAAACACCCTTATCATATCGTCCATGTTTTCACTATTGGCGATATCATCATCGCTAAAGCCAAGCCATAGTGCTGGCATGCTGAGCTCATCGTAGAAATGCGTGTGTATGCTTTTGCCAAATGCGGTTTTGATATAGCCTGCGCCATTGCACCATTCACGCCATTGACGAGCCACGCCGCGTGGTAGCGGCTCACCCATACCAATTTTGTCTGACGGTGTATAGCCCAGTGCTAAATTAGTAAATGGAATAAATGCATCCATAAAGCCCATGGCTTTGAGCTTATAGGGCATGCCCATATTTTTGATACGTCCTGAAGAGCAAGCGACATTGAACACTGAGCCAATCGCCTGATAGTTAGGCATCAAGCCAATGAGCTGACCACCCGCACTATGACCGATGAGATGATAAGAAGCCTCAGGAAACTCATCTTGTAAGGCATCAAGTACAGCTGGCATGTCATGGCGACCCCAACTGATCAAGGAAGCGCTACATTTTGCTAGATCGGTCGATAGGGACTCACCGATTCCTTCGTTATCAAAGGTCAGCACCCCAAAGCCGCTTTCTGCTAGATAGGTCGCAAAATTATGATAAAAGTGACGCTTAATACCTGTGGCTGGTGCCATCATGATTGCTTTTTTTGTCGCATCTTTAGGGCGATAGACAGTGGCTGCCAATGCTTGGTTGCGATCGGTCATGATGCTTAATGAGTAAATATCAATATTGCTCGCATCATGCACATTACTTTTACTAGTGAGATTGCTATTAACCACAGAGCTTGATAGCTCGGCAGTAGGAAAGGCGTTATGATTATCCATGGGTATACCTTAGTATTTTTATTAGTAGATAATGAATATCGAACTATGATGAACAATAAATGCGCATCTTGAAAGTGTAGTCGTTGCGTAGTGATAAATCGTTGTGACTATGTGGTAGCATTGCTTATGTTAAGATAAATGCTGGCAAGACAGTTGCTCAAATATGACTTCCAAGTTTTATATAGCTTGGTTGAGTTTGTCTTATGAATCATGTGCATGACAATATAAATGACAGGTGTCGGTATGCAGCCATCACTAATAACAAGCACTCAATAAAAACTGACAGGTAATTAAGGAAGCTATATGCAAATGAAAATCAACGATGATACTTATGACGTAATCACGAGTAAAGACATTACCAATATCGAAAAAGCAGTCGACAAGTCTGCCTTATCAATGCCGCTCGTGGCTGTGTATTGCGGTTCGCGCTTGGGCAATGGTGACGTATATGAACAGGCAGCACGTGAGCTTGGCAGTGCATTAGCAAATAATGGCATGGGGCTAGTATATGGTGGTGCTAGTATCGGTCTGATGGGCGCAGTTGCGGATGAAGTAATTAATGGCGGCGCGCAAGCAGTGGGCGTGATTCCAACCTTTATGCTCAAGCACGAAATCGCTCACGAGCAGCTGACTCGGTTGCATTTGACTGACACTATGCATACGCGTAAGACCGTCATGGCAGAGTATGCCGATGCCTTTATCACGCTACCGGGCGGGCTAGGAACATTAGAAGAAATCATGGAAATTGCTACGTGGCGTCAATTGTACCAACACGAAAAACCAATGATTATTCTAAATATCAATGGTTTTTATGACCGTATGATTGAGCATTTGAAATATACCACTGAGCAAGGCTTTATGAAGCAGGAAGATTTAGATCGTCTAGTAGTGTGCAATACCATCAGCGAAGCGATCGATATGCTACAAACAGTAGTGACCATAGATGATGCTGTGGATACGGAGAAAATGGCTGGTAGTAATAGTTAAGCCGTATCGCTATTAATACACAGCAAATGCTTAAATATTAAAAGCTATTGCAAAAAAGGAGCAGATAACCAAATCTCGGTTATCTGCTCCTTTATTATATGTATTAACAACCTATCAGCGAATCATGTCTATTAGGCATCAACAGGCGTGAGATCATCCAATGCTACTTCACGAATACTATGATTGACATGAGCCATCGCAATTGGAAATCCACGCTGTTCAGCGAGCTCACGTGCAACCTCATCCACGGCCACACTATCGTTATGGACAAGGTACGACCATTCATGAGCATAGCGACTACGATTCAGAGGTGTATCGTTCTCTATCAAGCCTAGATCTGTCAGCTCATTAACTATTTGGTCAGCGGCAATCAAGGTCGAAGATGCTTTGACGTTTTCTGCACGGGCATAGCGTATATTAGAATATAAACTCACATCAGCGACTCGCAGAGTATCATCCTGTCCGGGAATCTGCTGCCCACCGTATAGCGCGTTACCAACAGTACGCGCGCTGTTAAATGTCGGTACAAACTCCGCCACATACTCAATCGCTTGCTGACTACGTGCCTGTAAGGGTGCTTTATCCCAACCATCTTCAATATAATGCACGTATTGCTGTGGCAGTTTGGGCTGCGCACTGTCTTCACTTGATGCGACAAGACCATCATCAAACAAGGTAATGGCTTTACTCATACCATGAATCTGAAAGTATCCGCCAGGGTAGGGAGTAAGCTGCGCCATGCCTTCTGGTGTACCTCGTTGACCGTAGACGATAATCTCTGGTATCTGTCCACCAGCATCGCCCCAATGGGTCACATAAGACGATTTGAACTCAACCATACACGTAACTTCGACACCAACCATATCATCGATGACACCAGTGCGGAATCCGCAAGCATTGATTAGATAATCAACTTCGATAGACTCAGGCTGAGAGGCGTGTTCTTGACTATGGATTTGTTGATAGTCAATACGCCATTTGGTGACATGATGGTCAGCGTTGGTACAGTTCTCACAATCTACCGGCACGACTTTTTGCACAGCGGTTTCGGTAAATACGTGCGCATTGTCGTACTCTTCGAGCGCAAGCTTGGCAGAAGCTGCTAAACGAAAAATGTTCCAACCATATTCTTGAACAACAATTAAAGGAAATTTAACTTTGTTCAAATCCAAATATCTAGCGACTGGAATCATCCATTCATCAACTGTACTTGGTACAGCGACTTGCTCACGTTCAGACAGCTCAATCAATTGCTCATGGCTATAAAGTTGATAGTAATCTTTAGGCTCACCCAATACTTTATTATTAACATCTTGCTCGATCAGTTCTTGATAAGCATCGGTCAAAATATCCAAACGCGGTAGTAAATCTTCAGGCAGTCCTTCGTCACGTGTCGGTACAGCAAACACCGTAGGACGGACGTCAATAGTGTGCGGATACAAACGCAAAATATCGATACATTGCTTAAGCAGCGCTACGCAATCTTCGTCCGGTATTTCACGGTACAAGTTACCACCTGCATGCAAATGACACATAGGTGGTCCATCAATGAGAGATTTTTTCTTTTCAAACAAATAGGTCTCTAATCCTAACGCAGCAAGTCGAATCGCAATCGTCGATCCCGCAGTACCGCCGCCCAAAATGCCAACGCGCTTTTTAGGTTGAGTGTTTTGTGCCCCATAAGATAACACCCCAGAATGAGCGTCACGATTAAAGGATTGAGCGTATTTTTTATCAAAAGACTGAGTCATTGTCGTCGTTGTATCCTTAATAGCATCTGTATTAGGCCGTGCTCGGTATATGTATCAAATGTTCTATATTTCTTGATATGCGTGCGAAGGTAATTAAGTTCAACACACAAATCTGAACTTCAATAGTCATCTTTTCTATTGTTTAGCCATTCTTCATCTCTATAGGTTTATTTTACGAAGAACTACAGACAATATGATGGGAAATACGTAAGAAGATGCATGAGTTTTGTCAACGAGTCGCTATATGTGTGAAGTTTTTCAGAGAAACAAGTCTGTCTAAAAATAGAGTAAACGAGAGAGGTGGCAAACTTGTGAAATCAAAAACAAGGTCGTTTTATTGTTTTGTAAAATTCGACCACTTTTGTAAGCGTGTATATTGATTATCAAGATAATATAAAACCATATGCTATATTTATTTTGCTTAACAAGAAGTGTCGGTTCTGTTTTGATGACTGTTCAAAATTACAAATGTCAAAATTAACAAAAGGGACAGTCGATAAAGTAAACGACAACAAGCTTATCGCTATAAAAAATACGACTAAAATTACAAGGAAGTTATGATGAAAAATATAATGATGTTATCGGCACTAACAGGTGTATTAACACTAACTGGCTGTACTACTTTAAAAAACGTAGTCGGTAACGATATGTCAGGTACGCATGAAGTACAGGCAACCAGCAACAATACAGCACCAGTCACTAGCAAGAATGGGGTGTTGGTAGATGCTACCAACCATATGACGTTGTATACGTTTGATAAAGACTCTATGAATAAGTCAGATTGCGGTGCAGCTTGCCAAGTTGTGTGGCCAATTTTCAAAGCGCCTAGCGATGCTAAAGCCTCAGGTCAGTTCGCTGCATTTAAGCGTGAAGATGGCAAATATCAGTGGGCAATGAACGGTAAGCCTTTATACTTCTATGCTAATGACACAAAAGTTGGTGACAAAGACGGTGATGATAAACTTGGCGTTTGGCACGTTATCCCAAGTAAATAACAGGTGTTAGATATAAACTAACTCGGAAACGTTAAGATAGAAAAGCAGCCTATCCTCAATTATAGAGGCAGGCTGCTGTTTGTTTGGTTCTATTTTCCACTATCGAGAATACTACCGTGCGTATATTCTCTAATAATAGATGTGACCTGTACTATGTCACATTTGCTAAAGGCTCAACCTGAATGGTCTCTAGCACTTCTTCTTTGCTAGGCTCTTTTCTATATAAAGGAAAAAAGTCTGAAAGCAGATCATTTTCCTTGAACCAGATATCAGCTACTAACTCTGTATATTTTGCTACGTTAACGACGAGTCTATAAGTCTTAAATAGTAACTCTTGCGAGCTAAAGCCTTTTTTATACTCATATAAAGAATCTAAATTGGAGCCAACGCCGCCACCAAGATGTAGTACTTCATAACGGTTCTCTCGTCCCCAATTACGAGCGACATGAGTGATAAGTTTAGAAGGTTGTAGATGTGTATAAGCGTTCAGCGTGCCGCCAAGGTGGAACTGCATAATGCCAGACTCTTGGCAGAGCGTATATATAGAGGACCCGATTGGTTTATCGTCTTGATAGGCGGTTATCAACAGTATTTTTTCTTGAAGGTTTTCAAGCAAATTAAAAAAATAATCATCATCAAAGAAGTAATAATCACTGGCCTTGACGTTTCGCATTGTCTCTTTATAAATGTCTGAAAACACCATCGCGTTTTGCCTAGTCAAGAATTCTGTTTTTGTCACGACATCCATTTTTATGGCTTTTTTGATACCGCGGCGATGTCGATTTTGTGTTTCGCTCCAATGCTCTTCTTCTGACTTACTTAAATCAGACATCAAGGTCAGCCCGTGAGTCAGTGCTTTGCCAACTGTAGGTATCCATTCTTTATTAATAATCGGGTGCAACCGCATAAACAAGGACACGCAGCCTCTCTCGCAAAGAAAAGCTCTTATCTCATCCAGTATGATGTCTAACTCGGCATCAGTGAGGGTTTTGTCCATCAACGGCCCCCCGTAACCATAAGTGGAAGTAGCATCCCAGTGCTCTGAGTCAATTTGTCTAATTATGATGGGTAACAATACTTCCTTGTTTTTATAGTGAGCGATGATGCCTTGAGGTTTGCCCTTATCGATGACAGCTGAGGCCGCAATCCAACCAGATAAGTGGTATATATCAAAATGATGATTTGATACCTTCTTATCCCACTCAGCATCTATCGCTATGTAATCAACTTGTACTGTATCCACGTTGCTGCTCCCTCAGTGTTGCGTTATATATTCGTAAATCCGTATATATGAATATAACAACAAAGTATGAAGCCTTCAAGTATATAAAAACCTTTTATGTAAAATAGTGAATATATATGATTAGAGCGTAGAAGAATCTATAGGAAATAAAAAAGCAGCCTGCCTCTATAAATGAGGGTAGGCTGCTTTTCTCGTTTTTGTCGAAAGCTATTAGAGAGCTATAAACTTACTGTTATTTTTTTTCTACTAGCTCGCCATCGATTTGGATAGGAACGTTGGTCGTGATACCGTCAGCGTAAGCGGTCATACCATAAGCGGCGCGATCAAGTGTACCAGTGGCACGGAAACCAACGACTGGCTCTTTAGTCAGTGGGCTATTAGCGATTTTGTTCAACGTGACATCTAAGGTTAGTGGTTTGGTTTGACCAAGCAAAGTGAAGTCACCCGTTACTTTGGCCTGTTGTGGATTGATGAATTTGACCTGAGTAGATTTGAAAGTCATGGTTGGGTACTTTTCGACATTGAAAAATTCATCAGTTTTTAGATGTTTATCACGAGCATCCCAATTGGTATCGATGCTGTCGGTGGCTATAGTAAATTCCATGCTGGTTTGGTTTGGTGCTTTCATATCATAATTCACCACGCCCTCAACATCACTAAAATGACCCATGGTGGTTGAGAATCCCATATGGCTCACAGAAAATCCGACGCGAGTATGTGAATCATCTAACTCCCACTGAGTTGGTAGTGCCGCACTTGCCATAGTAGTGATAGCAAGTGCTGAGCTGATGAATAGCGCTTTAGCAGTGGTCTTCATTGTCATGTTTATCATTGAATAGTCCTTATTGAGTATTGGTTTTCCATGCTTGATTATAAATCTATGTTTGTCTATAAATAAGTAAAGCGATACTTCCTGTAAAACTGATCAATATCGCGTAGCTGTACCGTTTAATATACTAAATATAAATGATTCATACGCAGTATATTTGTTTAGGTTAACTACAGTAATTTATACCATAGATTAATTTTACTAACCAAATTATTGTACTGAATTACATCGCTTATCTCAATACCATTACTTTATTATTGACAACTTATCACATATCTCTATCACAACTGCTCCTTGCGTCTTACGTTAAAAACCGTTAAAATCGCGGTTTAATTTTCCCGCTGGGGAAAGGCTAAGCGAACAGAAGGGTGGTGTTGGGTGCTGGAATAAGCCAGTGACGCAGTTGCCATACTTGTAATGTCCTTAGTGCCTCAGTTACGTATGTCATTATTTGTTTGATACATCATCGATGGTGTTGTATTTAGACGTTGTACATACATCGGACCTAGAGAGTATATTATGCGTAAAGATATCCATCCTAATTACCAAGAAGTTTTGTTCCACGACACTAACGCTGACGTGTTCTTTTTGACTCGCTCAACTGCTAAGACTAAAGCGACTCGTGAATACGAAGGTAAAGAATACCCATACTACCCACTTGATATCTCAAGTGCGTCGCATCCATTCTATACTGGTGAGCAACGTAAAACTTCTACTGAAGGTCGTGTTGCAAGCTTCAACAAACGCTTTGGCGCATTTGGTGGCCGTAGCAAGAAAGCTGCAGACGCTGCTGAATAATTTGCACTTATGGTGTAAATATATTTCGTTAAGCAATAAAAAAACCGCTGATTATTCAGCGGTTTTTTATTGCTTAATTTTTTATGATCTAAAAATAAAGCTAACAGTCTATTTAGCGCTCAAACTCAGTAGTAGATGAGTCCAATATCTGAATAGAGTCTAGTAACTGAATAATGGTTTCTACGATTTGCTGCGCCCAATAGCCGTACATCAGACTGCTAGGATGAAATCCATCACTGGCAAACATCACATTGATATCGATAGCCGAGCCATTTGCATGCTCTTCTAGCATCCGTGTAAAGTCGGTTGCCATATAGGTGACACCAGCATGAGCCACACAAATCTGCTGTAATATCCCATCCAGTATCGATGCTTTTGCACCTACAAAGTTATTGAGCGGGGCAGGGATTGCAGGCATTTGCGCCATCGGTGGCAAACTTAAAAAAACCAATTCTCGTACGCCAAATTTGCGCTGTACAATATTGATAATGTCTTCAATTTGTTGTTGCCATTTATGCACAGAGACATTGGACGTTGTATCATTGACCCCTACGCTTAGCAACATCACATCAATAGGCTGTTCAGGAGCAGGTAAGACATATAACCTGCGTAGAATATCAAAGCTGGTATGACCTGTTGTCGCTTGCAATGACCAATTGAGTCGAGCAAAGTTTGCTTGGATAGCTTCGTTTTGTTCCAGTATCGGTATGAGCTTACCGACCAACGCTTCCTGCTGCGTTTGGCTACCTACACCTGCTGCTGCTGAATCGCCAACGACCATAAGGTTAAATGTCTTAGCCTCTTGCGTTGATATCTCATTATTTGCTTGAGGCAGGTCAATCACACCGTGCCTTTCGCCATGTGGTTCAGGCAAGCGAACCGTATCACGCTTGATTTTGCGACCTTGATAGAGATAGACGGGGGCAAGTAAAACGTCCTTTGCGACCGATGTCAGCTTATTAGTGTCTACCACCCTGCACGTTCCCTAATAGTCGTAAGACTATCTTCAATTAACAATTTACCATCGACGTAGACATCACGTAATAGATTGTCAGTTGGGTCACTCATCTCATTTTCTTTGACGGTTGTTAGCTGGCCGCTGTCGTCTTTTACCAGTGCCAATCGACCTTTTTTCGAGCGTTTTGAGCGGCTGGTGACAGGATCTTTATAAATATCCTTCCATGCACCATCGATAGAGATAGCGCTAGATTTCATTGCCCAACTCATGGTGTCGCGGTTGACTTGCTGCAATAGACCACCGCCCATACCAAACGTCACGTTTTCTATGCTAAAGCCTGCTTTGATTACTACGTCAATAATTTTGCTTAAGCTTTGCGAGCTGATGCCATCACCTTGGATGATGCGTACGTAGTCGGGCAGCACTTTATAGCCCTTGCTGTTTACAGTCGTGCCGAACTTCACCGCCAAGCGCTCCAACGCTTCGCGGACGACTTTGGTAGGTTCGCCGCTGTCTGGTCGAATAACCAAAGTGCCGCCCATATTTTTGACTTCATCTTTTAAGGCGTCACCCCAGATATTGTCGATGGCATTCCATAAATCATAACTATCTGAGACGACCGAAAAGGCTTTATCCTTACCGCCAAACTGCTCAATCATATTGTGAAAAGCAGCAGTCTCGCCATCACGTCCCCAAGCTGTCATCGTACTGTGTTCGGCTGCTGGGATAGAGAATGCAGGCATATCGTCGCCCATTTGATACCAGCGACTAGCAGCAATAAGCGCTGTCATCGAGTCCGTACCAGCAAAGTTGACCAAATGCGCTAAGCTACCAAGTGCAACCGTTTCTTGGCTCGATGCACCGCGCGCGCCAAAGTTATGCAAGCGAAAAGGCAGGGATTCTATATTGTCCGCTGATTTCTCTAACGCTTGGCGGATAATGTCTTTGCAATAGTGAGAAACGCTAGCGACCGTGGATGGATACCAAATCGCACGCAATAGCGCTGTTTCGATATAGCTGGGTAGCCAGTAAAATTCAGGATCGGTATTAATCACTTGGCAGACTACATTGGACACGGGCACGATACTGCCTTCTGGTACGGCTTGGATACGCAGTGGCAAGTAGCCGTCGTGTTTTTCGATCAAATGCTCCCAACCAGCACGATTGAAGGTTAGACCATGTGCTTGAATGACCTTTTCGGCTTCATCGATATCTTGATGAGTAATAGGCGTACTTAAGTACTCTTTGATAAAGGCTTGTAGACCAAAGAACACCACATCATAGTCGCCCTTGCGCGCCTCAATGTAGCTTGACAGATACTCACTACCGCTCGGGTATTGCACCCAATGTGAGGTCTTATAGCTGTCGCTGTTTAAGATTAAATTGTTTAGATTACTGGTATACATCACAGAACTCCTCTGCTTTGAAATGCCGCCCCTGCTTTAATAAAAAAACAGTGGCGGTGGTTGATTGCCGTCTATCGGCATTGGTATCAAATTGTTAATACGATATTTAGTGATAGCTGTTATTGATAATAATTTGCTCAAGTAGCTATTAAAAAAAGCTGCTAAAAAAACGAATAGAAATGAACTACAAGCCAACCATTTTAGTAATAATCGCATAGTGATCTTCAAACATCATCTTCGCATCGAGCTCAGCCAAGGGTAACCAAAATGCTTTGGTCGCATCGTCGCCACCTTTTACTTTTGGCAGACCTTTTGGATCGTTTTTGAGCTGAAAATAAAACGCTTGAGTAATGGTGCGACCACGCGCTGAGCGATACGGGTCATCAAAGGTATGCTGGCTATGGCAGGAGCCGCGCAATACTGGCTCAGGCACCTTGAGGCGAGTCTCTTCGCGTAGTTCACGGATACAAGCATCAAACAGCGTCTCTTTTGGATTTAAAAATCCACCTGGCAGCGCCCAGAGTCCACGCCCTGGCATACTACGTCGCTCAACCAGTAGGATATGTCCCGACTGTACAATCAAGGCATCGGCAGTCATAAAAGTAGGCGGGTAAGGTGCTGATTCCCACTGTCTTTTATATTTATCGATGAAGTCTGCTTCTTCATGCAACTGATGGTAGTCTTCAGTTTGTTTGAATGCATCAAGGACGTTGCGCGTCGACTCAGGCGTACGTTCGGGCGTAGGCGTGGCCCCCATCAGGTAGCTGTCGCGAATCGGTGTGGCTGATAAGTTATGATAATTAGGCACTGACACAGAGTCCCAGTTGGGGAACAGTGACAGATAGTACGATGAGCTGTCTTTTGAATGACCAATCAAACCAATATCCGTCTGCAAGTCACCAGTGACAGATTTTACACCTGCTTGCACATACTGTAGCCAGCGGGTGTCATTGTAGAGTGCATCATCTAAGCCAACACAGTGAATGCGTGCGGCTTCTTCTTCAGAGTAGGCGCCTTTGATCATTGCGGCACGCTCAGCGACGCTAAATGGATTGCGTAAGCTACGTGGCAAGTTGGCTGAGCCAATGAGCATAATTACTTCATCTGAGCGTTTTAGTGCCTCATCGATGACGGCTTTGTGGCCAGCATGAAACGGCTGAAAGCGACCGATAAAGACCAGATAACGATAGTGTTTACTGCCTTTTTGATCTAGGTTTTGCTTATCTGACTGTTGCTCTGATAATTCACTCATAGACGCCAACTTCCTACGACTTATTTTTATTGATTAAAAATTAATGACGCTAATACTGACACAGCCTATGACTTTCTGACAAGTATAAAGATGTTTAGGGGTGTGTCATTATCGAAATCGTCCAAACGACACCTCTGCTTTAACTGGCATGCTTTTCTATCCATGCCGTTACTGTTGGCCAAATCTCTGTAGCAGCATTGCGGCTAACCATAATGCGACTGTGCGTATAATCATCTAAATCGCCATTACTAAGCGAATACTCTCGAAAGATATTGGACGAGTTATTAAAGCCTTCAAAAAACAAACGACAGCCACGAGTAGGGGATATGAAGGTATCGCCTTTTGCGCTAATAGAATAAACAGGAATGGTAATCTGTGACATATGATGACGATAGTCGATAAAGTCATCGCCAGTACTTTTCTGCTGATTAATGCCTTCGTTCACTTCGTCTATATTCGCTCTACCTTTATCAAAATTAGCCTTTTTCAAAAAGCTACTTTTAAAGTTTTTACGCAGATTCCAATCGTACCACTGGGTCATCGTATAGTAGCTTTCGTTAAAAGGGCCTACCTTTAATTGCTTAGCAGGTATAAAGCCGACCAATCGCGTAAGTACCTTGGCTGTAAGGATTTTCATGTAGCTGGTCGAGTCTTGCGCCGCCCCAAAAGCTTGGCAGGCAAACATACTGATGCTATTGACCTTATTGATATAGCTTAGGTTTTGGATGAGAAACATGGTCAGGCCAACACCGCCACCACTATGAGTGACGCAATGCAGGTTATTGAGCTTTAATTCTTCAAAGAAATAACGAAAAGTCGCCTCATAGTCGTAAGTGGCGACGGTCTCAAAGTTGAACTTTTCTTTCGGTAGTGAGCTATCACCATGTCCACGCCATTCCATGATGTAGCAATGATGACCAAGCCCCGCAAAGTATTCGGCGATTTTGAGGCAAGTTTGCTTGTCAGAAAACGTACCATGCGTCAAAAATATGTTTTGCGGTGTGATGTTAGGCAGGCTGTTTTCTGATGTGTTAGCTATCGTATCTTTGTCTGAATTATCAACTACTTTCCAAACGGCAATTTTCTCATCGTCCTTGGTATTTACTAGGTGCAACGTCCGTGTCATCATAAAATGATCCTATCCAAAAAACACATGATATTTATACAAGTCGATATTTATACAAGCTGATATTTATACAAGTCGATTAAAAGTTACCATGCTCATAACGCTACTGCGCACAATCATTCAAATTAACAATACTACGTCAAAACCAGATGACTTGCTCGGACTAGATGTGAACGGTATGGCATATCGAAAATGCTGAGTGCGCTTGATAAATGGTACCGCTGTCTTTATATAGAGAATAACTTGGCAGCCAACATAGTCATTTAGCGTGTTTGTGGTTTCTCGTCTAAATATAAAGTTGCTTTGCCACCTGTTAGCATCATTAAAAAAACCAATGACAACCATTTACAACGGTCGCTATTCAATTCACAGTAGCGTGGTCGGAATTGATGCGTGATTCAGGTATAATGACTGCTATAGACGGATTAAACTTTATAATCATGTCGACCAATGTCATACAATAATAAATCGAAAATATTGACAGTCTGCATGTTTTATATAAATCGTAAACATTTTAAAAATCCAAATTCACGACACAGTAGCCATAATAGATATAGCGTTTGTGTCATAACGCATAGGAAACATTATGAGTGAGCAAAACCAAGCTGATAACCAACTAGACCAAACTGCTGGCTATGAATCAGCCCTAGATACCGAGCAAGTCGAAGCGAAAAGCAACATCACTATCACTGAGTCAGCTCAAGGCTACTTGGCAGATTTGTTATCTAAGCAAGATACCGATGGTATCGGTGTGCGTATTTTCGTTGAGCATCCGGGTACGCCGCGTGCAGAGTGCTGCATGGCTTATAACCAGCCGGGCGAAGAAGACAGCGCTGATTTGCGTTTTACGTATGAAAACTTCTCTGCATTTATTGAGGCGGCGTCAGTACCTTATCTAGAAGACGCGGTCATCGACTATAATAAAGACCGTTTTGGTGGTCAGCTGACTTTCCGCGCGCCAAACTCTAAAGTACCTAAAGTAGGCGCTGATGCCAGTGTCGAAGAGCGCATCAACTATGTATTGCAGTCAGAGATTAACCCTGGCTTGGCAGCACATGGCGGTGACGTACAGTTGCTTGAACTGATTGATGAAGAAGGCATTGGTCTAACCGCTGTATTGAAATTTGGCGGTGGTTGCCAAGGGTGTTCAGCGGTTGATATGACTTTACGTCAAGGCGTTGAAGTGCAGCTAAAGCAACAAATTCCAGAATTGACCCAAGTGGTTGACGAGACTGATCATACTCGTACAGAGAATGCTTACTATAAATAAAATGAAAAATAGTTAAAAGCAATTGGCTGCTATAAAGGTGGCCATATCTCTAGTATAACCCCAGTTCGGGATAAGGGCTCAAAAAAAGATAAAAAAAGAAGTCCAAAGTTGCTAAAGTAAGTTTACCAAGAC
>NZ_JASMRK010000034.1:0-29142 GCF_041431295.1 Psychrobacter sp. Arc9
ACGTCACTTGGTTTACCAGGTAGAATGTCTTTAATTCTCTCCCATTGGTCATCACGTAGGGCATGTCGTCTTGTCATGAGGGTTTTACTCAGATTGCTAAATATAGAGTTACTATAGCTTATTCTAAAATAACTGTGCTAATTGATGACACGCCCTAGTTAATAACACAGACGACTCAGCTTTAACTATACTAGTCGGGCGCTAGCGAGTTCAGTTAATTGATATAAGCCTGTACGATAACGGTTATCTGGTAGCGTACTAAGGGCATCTTGCGCCAGTTTGGTTTCCTCCAGCGCGCGCTGCTTACAATAAGCCAATGAGCCAGAACTACGTACCAACTCAATCAGCTGCTCAGCGTTTGGTGTCTTACCTGTCTGAACGGCAATACGTAACTGCTCATAGCCTTCAGTGTCGCTGTCTTTGAGTAGTTCGAGTGCTTTGATAGTCGGTAGGGTAGGTTTGCCTTCAGCAAGGTCATCGCCTAAGTTTTTGCCCATCACCTCACTATCGCCACTATAGTCGAGCACATCATCGATAATCTGGAACGCATTACCAAAATGCTGTCCGAAATCGCCCAATGCCGTCATATATTCTGTCTTGTCTTGCAAGATAGCAGCACCTTGGGTCGCCATCATGAACAGGCGTGATGTTTTGCCATCGATAATACGTAAGTAATCTTCCTCTGTTGCGGCAGGGTTATGCTGGTGCTGTAGCTGTAATACTTCGCCTTCGGCAATGTCACAAGTCCCATCAGAGAACACTTGCAACAACGGCAAGCTCTGAAAACCAACCAAGAGATTAAAAGCACGAGCAATCAGATAGTCACCGACCAACACAGCAGTGGCGTTGTCCCACGTCGCATTTGCCGTTGGCTTTCCACGGCGTTGCCCTGACTCATCGATGACATCGTCATGGACTAGGGTAGCGGTATGTAGCATTTCCGTGATAGCTGCTAGATGCATGGCTTTTTCTGAAGGATTGTCATCAAACATACGTGCGCAGAGCAACGTAATCAGCGGACGCATACGTTTGCCGCCAGCATTGATCACGTGTTGCGAGACGCTCATGACGAGTTGTACTTTTGAGTTCAAACTGCCAAACACTTGCTTGTCCATTACCTCAAAGTCATTGGCTACAATACTTTGAATATCAGCATAGCTAGGCGTCGATTGAGAGGCAGGCACGGTATTATTTAAAGAGGTACTAGTCATAATAAATAGTCATATTAATAAGAGTAAAGAGAATTGTTATAACCTTGACTTTATCTATCTATAGGTAAGGTATTATTTCGCTTATGATAGCATAGCTATCTGCTTAGATTGTTGGTTAAAGTATATAGCACAAGTAGGTCAAGCGTATGATATATAGGGCTTACTATGCCTATTAAATAGAATAAAAACGATAAGAAATGTCTTGTATTTTGAAGATATATCCTCTAGCGCATTTTAAGTTTATTGGTCACATAAATGATTCATAAAAGGCTGTAAGTAACTGATTGCATAAGTTATAATGGCCGCTGTTGGGCTTAATCTATCACTTATCATTACTATTTCTCATGTTTATATTCGTATTGTCGTTTATCGACTTTCCTTGATGAGCAGCAGTTATAGCAAAATGAGAGATGGTCATTAGTGTAACCACCTTGCAAAAACAAGAGGCGCGGCTTGCTTTTATGAGCAAAAAGCCGTAAAATCTTGCCTTTAATTTTTCCCTGTCGTGTTCGTCGTAAAAGCGTTGGTATAACATCAGCCACGGCACACGGGTTAAACGGAGTCATACAATGTACGCAGTAATCAAAACTGGTGGTAAACAGCACCGTGTAGTCGTCGATGAATTGCTTAAAGTTGAACTACTAAAAGCAGAAAAAGGCGAAACAATCAAATTTGAAGACGTGTTGATGGTTGTTGACGGCGATAACGTCAAAATCGGTCAGCCTGTTGTTGACGGTGCTAGCGTAGAAGTTGAAGTTGTTGAGCATGGTCGCGGCGAAAAAATCCGTATCATCAAGCACAACCGTCGTAAGCATTATCACAAAGAACAAGGTCACCGCCAATGGTACACCTTGTTAAAAATCAAAGCGATTAATGCCTAATTATCCATTTAGCAATTATTGCTAAATAGCGCACTAAATGCTTAAGAGTTATCGCATCAGCGATAAGTCAAATTAACAAGGAGATTTTCTCATGGCACATAAAAAAGCTGCCGGTTCGAGCCGTAACGGTCGTGATTCAAACCCAAAAATGCTAGGCGTAAAAATCTTTGGTGGCCAAGCTATCACAGCTGGTAACATCATCGTTCGTCAACGTGGTACAGAATTCCACGCAGGCGAAGGCGTTGGCATGGGTCGTGACCATACTTTATTTGCACTGAATGACGGTGTTGTAAAGTTTGCGACCAAAGGTAAATTTAACCGTCGTTATGTTACGGTTGAAAACGCATAATTATCTATTTAGATCGTTTTATTCTTTGGATAGAATGATCAGATAATTAAAAAAGCCCTTACTGCCTTATGGTAGTAGGGGCTTTTTACGTTTGTGGGGTGATATAAATTAATAATAATTCTAAGCGATATTTTTAAAGCCACTATTAGCATAATTACTGTAGCTAATAATTATAAATGCAAACTTTTACCGTGTAACTGTATTGGTTACAAGCGTGTATGGCAGCCGTAGTAAAGATTGCAAATCATGACTAGGCGCGTAATAAAAAAACTGGCACACTGTTGCCATTGCTGGTGGTTACCAGCTTTAGCTTGGTAAAATCAGTATTTATAGAAAACAAAAATTTCAATAGAACATTTTATTTTTAGCGACAACTTTAAAGCGATTATGCTTTTTTAGAGAGGATTTATGATGAACTTATCTACGAAAAAATCAACCAAACAAAAAATGATGAGTGGGGCTTTAGCAGGTGTATTAATGACATCGCTAGGTATCGCAGCGCCAATGATGGCATTGACTCAAACGGCTACCGCAGCTCCTGCTGATAATCTAACAGCTGCCAAACGTTTGAACAAATTGCTGACCAATACCAAGAGTATGACGGCTAATTTTAGCCAAACGACCAAAGGCGCGAGTAGTGGTACGTTTAAAGGCTCCATGAGTGTCCAACGTCCAAATAACTTCCGTTGGGAAACCAAGTCACCATCAGAGCAGTTGATCGTTGCTAATGGTAATTCTATGTGGGTTTATGACAAGGATTTAGAGCAAGCGACTAAGCAGAATGTTGACAGTCAAGTAGGTAATACACCAGCCTTGCTACTGTCAGGTGATCCAAGCAAGATTGATCAAAACTTCAAGATCACTCAGCCATATGACAACAAGAACTACTATGTACTCTATCCTAAGTCAGACAGTGCAAGTTTCAAAAGTCTTTCAATAAGCTTTAGTGGTGGCAAACCTGTCATGATGGTATTGAATGACACCCTGGGACAAACAACCTCTATTAAATTTAGCGGTATCAAGATGAACCCAAGTATTGGTAGCAGTCAGTTTAAATTTACACCACCAAAGGGTGTTGACGTTATCAATCAGTAATTAACCGATATATTGCTAGGTTTTGATATCAGTTCAAAATCAGCAACGTAATAAAAAGGATAGATCCTATGCGGTCTGTCCTTTTTTGTGTGAGTAACTATAGTTTGTTCAGCAGAAAACTTAAGACATGGATCGTATGGTTTCCATATCTGGCATAGGTGGTAGTTCATCTAAATGGCTTAATCCAAAGGCATCTAAAAACTGCGCAGTAGTATGAAGCAATGCAGGACGGCCTAAAGTATCTTTAAAGCCTTTCTCCACAATCCAGCCTTTATCAAACAACTGGCGCAGTATATTGCTCGATAATGTCACTCCACGCACATGCTCGATATCACTGCGTGTCACAGGTTGTTTATAAGCAATAACACTCAGGGTTTCAAGTAAGGCTTGGCTCAGACGTTCTTGACGCTGCGGAAAAGTACGCTGGATTAGACTGCTATAATCATCAGATATCTGTAAACGATAACCGCTGGCGGTCTCATGTAGCCTAAGCACACCTGTATCTAAGCGTTGTTGGAGTACTTCCAAGGTTTGCTTTAATTCTTTAGTAGATAATGACAAATGTTTTTTTAACGAGTGAGCGGTCAGCGGTGCCTCTGAAGCATGCAGCAGCACCTCAATACGTTTACTCATCTCTTCCAAAGAATCATGCTGCGCTTCAGCTGATGGTGATGTAGTCATAGCTGTTGATTCTTGGGTTTCGTCATGTTGCTTTGGGTCTTCAATATCTACCATCTAAAGTATGCTCTTATTTCAATATTGTGATTTTGATAGAGAATGGGCTAGGAGACAGTCTTAGAGCCTGCTAGGCAAGCCACTGTAACGTAAGTGCGGTAGGCTCACTATCCATATCAGACGGTTCGTCATTGAGAGCAGAGTTGACGATATCGCTATCTACCTCAGTATGGACAACACCAACCAACTGTCGCTTTATAAGCTCAAGTACGGCGACGAAACTCACGACCACGCCTATTTTACCTTGTGCTTTATCTAGTAGCTCATAAAAGGAGCGCGCCCCATCTGTACTTAACTGCCTGCTAATACTGGCAATACGATCGGCAAGTGGTACTGCATCAACTTTGATCGTATGCATTTGATAGTCGGGCTGTAGCTGCATTTTAAATAAACTATCAATCAGCAAGTTAGGTGAGTAGTTTGGTAGCTCCGCATTCATAACGTCTTGACCAGGCATACTAACCATTGCCAAAAACACATCACGTTCTAAGCGTACTAGATTGTCTAGGCGCTGACTGACCACTTTGATTTGCGCGTACTCTTCGAGGCGTTCGATCAACTCTGTTTTTGGATCACGCTCGTCGGTTGGGGTGTCAGGGGCGGGCAATAGCAGTTCGGTTTTGATAGCGATGAGCGTTGATGCCATTAGCAGATAATCACCCGCTAATTCAAAGTGATCGGTATCCAATTCACCGATATAAGCTAAGTACTGCTCAGTGATAGGCAAAATGGGCATTTGGGTCAAATCGACGTTGTTTTTTTTGACCAAATACAACAGAAAATCCAATGGACCAGCAAATTGCTCTAACCAAATAGCAAAGGCTTGCGGCGGTACATATAGATCTTCTGGCAAATGCTGCACAGGCGTTTGATAAATACGTAGCGACATATCATGGTTGATTGACTCATCAAGCTCGCTCTGATTGTCCATAGGCTCGGAGGTTGAATCAGCCATAGCAGATAAGGCGGCTTTAGACAAAGCCGCCTGTCTGATGTTTAGTTCATTTTGCACGTTTAGCACCCGCTTTGATAATAAATTGCGCCAGTGAAACGACTATTCCAGCAACGATTATTTAAGCTTAGCAAGTGGACGAATACCGATAGCACGGCGAGCTTTGTCTAGTTGCTTACGACTATGGCGACGGGCTTTATCCGCACCCATCTGCAAGATTTCTTCTAGCTCTTTTGGATTGGCCATCAGCTCTTCGTAACGTGCACGGAATGGCGCGATTTCGTCATTAATCTTATCAAACAGAGCTTGCTTAGCGTCACCCCAGCCAATACCAGCGGCATAACGCGCACGCATATCAGCAATCTCTTCAGCGGTCGCAAATGCTTTATAAATCTCAAAGATAGCTGAATCATCAGGATCTTTTGGCTCATCAGGTAGCTGTGAGTTAGTCACAATTTTCATGATAGCTTTATGCATTTGTTTTTCAGGACTAACTTGTGGATTTGGCTCACCGAATAGGGGAATCGTATTGCTATAGCTCTTACTCATTTTGCGGCCATCAAGCCCAGTAAGCAGCGGTATATCGTTATCAACGACTGCTGACGGTAACGTGAAAAGCGACTTATAACGATGATTAAAAGTACCTGCGATATCACGCGCCATCTCGATATGCTGTACTTGGTCACGACCAACAGGCACGTGGGTCGCATTAAACATCAAGATATCAGCCGCCATTAACACTGGGTAACCAAACAGCCCCATGGTGACACCTTGATCAGGATCGACATCGGCTTTTTCTGTATTGATATCAACGGCTGCTTTGTAGGCATGGGCACGGTTCATCAAACCTTTGGCACATGAGCAGTTCAAGATCCAAGCAAGTTCTGGAATTTCAGGCACGTCTGACTGACGGTAGAACGTCACACGCTCAGGGTCTAGACCACAAGCAATCCACGTAGCGGCAATGGCTCTCGTCGATTCATGAATGATAGCAGGGTCATAGCAGCCGATGATGCCATGGTAGTCTGCCAAAAAGAAAAACGCTTCATGATCACTATTTTGAATAGACTCAATCGCTGGACGAATCGCGCCAACATAGTTACCTAAGTGCGGAATACCAGTCGGTTTGATACCAGTCAGAATGCGCTTGGCTTCGGTTGAAGTCTCAGAAGTTTGATTGTCAGGAGTACTGTTATTGCTCATGGAAAATCCGTCATTTTGTTTATCAAATTATTATCAGTGCATAGCTAAAATGCAAAATATTAGCCGCAAAGTATAGCAAACTTCACCAATATTTTTGGGAATAAAGGCTTACTTATAAATATCGGTACGACCGTTTGGCCCATGTTTGAAGCGGCGATGGAACCACATCCACTGAGTGGGATCAATACGAATGAGCCCTTCTAAGACTTCATTGACCCGAGTAGCATCAGTGACTTCATCATTACTTGGATAATTGTCTAGTTCTGGTGTAATCGTTAAATGATAGTGTGGGCGTTTACCACGCGGCAAATTGTCAGGCGTCTGCCGATAAGTATGCAGTGCCATGACAGCTGGTGGCTGTGCTTTGCTACCCAGTTTTGCCATGCGACGCGATGCAGTAATCGTCGCAGCTGGCACACCGAAGAATGGCGCCATGACACCTTGCTTGAGGCCATAGTCTTGGTCAGGAGAGTACCAAATGACGTGTCCCGCTTTAATAGAGGTAACCAAGCTACGCATATCACGACTAGAGATTTGCTTACCAAATATATTGGTACGACCATTATAAATAAACCAGTCTAATAAAGGATTGTTTTGCGTACGATACATACAATCTACAGGGAAAAACTGTGCACATAATAGGCCGCCCAAATCTAGCATCGTATAATGCGCACCGAGCAGGATAACTGGCCGCTGCTCATTTTGCGCATTAACAATATGCTGTAACCCTGAGATGGATACAGTTCTAGTAAATATATTGGGTCGGAACCAAGCGCATAATGTTTCAAACACACCAATGCCTTGATTGACAAATACTTGCTTGGCCATTAATTCACGTTCAGCTTCAGGCTTCTCTGGAAAAGCCAACTTAAGATTGATTAGCGTATCGCGTCTACGTGAGCCAGCAGCTTTATAAATCAATATACCAAGCTTACGACCTAGCCAAAACTGCCAACGTAACGGCAGATATATCATCGGTAGCATTATTAAGAATAATAACCAAATGCCCCAATTCTTTGGTAATAAAAACTGCCACTGAAATGGCTTGTTATCTGCTTGCGCTGTACGCTTATGATTTTGAGTAATCGTCGGTGTGCCAGCAGGTATAGCAGGCGACTTAGCCGATTGTTTCATGCTAGGCGGCACGCTGCTATTGGCAGATGGCTTGCTAGGGTCGAATTGTTCTGGCGCTTTCATAATATCCTTCTGCGGCACGGTTTGAGGCATCATGGCTAATAATAAAAAGTTACTGATATGATGGGGTAGCGTTTAATGCTTTGCAAGTTAGAATTTCTACAGACGCTCTACTTTGTAGTGTCGAAACAAGGCACTCATGTTAATTATCGCTGTAAGACAAAGCTGGTTTGATTAAGACAATTAAAGTGCTATCAGTAGGCATAAAAAAACCTTATAAGCTGTGACCAGCTTATAAGGTTTTGCAAAACCAGACTCTTATTTAACTTTGCTACTGAAGCTCTGAGAAAAAGACAACAGCAGCAAAAAGATAAGAGAGAGTTTTGATTAACGTTTTGAGAACTGTGGACGTTTACGTGCTTTGCGTAGACCCAGTTTCTTACGTTCAACTTGACGTGAATCACGAGTAACAAAACCAGCTGCTTTTAGGGCAGGCTTCAAAGTTTCGTCAGCTTCGATTAATGCACGTGTGATGCCGTGGCGGATTGCGCCAGCTTGACCACTAATACCACCGCCTGCAACAGTTACATATAAGTCATATGCGTTAGCAGAGTCTAGTAGTTCTAATGGCTGACGTACAACCATGCGTGAAGTTTCACGGCTGAAGTATTCGTCAAGTGGCTTACCGTTAACAACGATACTACCAGTACCTTTTGATAAAAATACACGAGCAGTAGACGTCTTGCGGCGACCAGTTCCGTAATTGCGTTCCATAAGTATATCCTTAGATGTCTAGTTCTTTAGGTTGCTGTGCAGTATGTGGATGATCAGTACCCGCATAAAGTTTCAGCTTCTTGATCATCGCATAGCCAAGAGGGCCCTTTGGAAGCATACCCTTAACTGCTTTGTGTAGAACATCTTCAGGCTTATGTGCAAGCAACTTATTGAAGTTGGTTTCTTTAATACCACCTGGGTAGCCACTGTGACGATAGTACTTTTTGTCTTGTGCTTTTTTACCCGTTACCGTGATTTTGTCAGCATTGATGACAACAATAAAGTCACCAGTATCAACGTGCGGAGTAAAAGAAGGCTTGTGCTTGCCACGTAAGCGAGTTGCGATTTGAGTGGCTAAGCGACCAAGGGTTTTGCCGTCAGCATCTACGACATACCAGTCATGGGTCACTTCAGCTGGTTTTGCACTAAGTGTTTTCATGATAAAACCTTAAAATTAGAATTCGTTGAGAGTTTAGCTGGGAACGGGGCTCTCAAAAAACAGACTGCACATTATAAGCAGTAGCGCCTACGCTTGCAAGCTGCATTGGGGTTTATTTTCGCCTTATATACATTAAACTGCAGCGTCGGCCAGTTTTTAGCGGTTCTAAACATTTGTAAAATATGTTAACGGCTTTCATTAACCCGACAATTATGACGATGATAGACGATAAAGTCCAGCAACAACTTGTCCGACTTTGGTTTGTTTCAAGCATTCAAAAGCGATTAGTTGCTGAGTAACGCTCGATTGAGGGTCTAAATTCTCATTTAGTGACGCTTCCAATTGCTTAAGCTGTGCTGCCAAATCTTTATCAGCTTCTAAATAAATTAGTGTTTTAGTATTTATTAAGGTATTGGTAATAAGCGCAGTCAAAATAGGCTGCCATAAATCCTGAGCATAAGGTGGATCGATAAATACGATGTCAAAGGGGCGTGCAGTCAGATGCTCTTGACGTAATACTTGCTCAGCAGTGCCAGTGAAGATTTGATAAGCAGCAGCTTCAAGACGTAATTGCTCAGCACTCTGACGTAGCATGTTGCTTTGTGCTGGATTGATTTCGATAAATGTTGTGTGGGCCGCACCGCGAGATAGCGCTTCAAACCCCAGTACGCCACTGCCAGCACAGCTATCGAGTACATGGGCATCATGAATGTCAGCGAGTAGCCAGTTAAATAAAGTCTCCCGCAAGCGATCTGGGGTCGGGCGCAGGCCATCTGCATCGATGAAACTTACAATACGGCGTTTAAACTGACCACCAATGATGCGCACATCACCCACTGCCGCACTTTTCGCCTTACGGTTGTTCTTTGGTGCGCGTCCATTTGAGGCTTTTTTCATTATTGTGTCTCGCTTACCAATTCTTTGCTAGGTTTTGCTTTTTATACTATTAAGTACTTAAACGTCTAGTTACTCAGACGTCGCTGCTGCCGCTTCAGCTTCCGCGGCTTCTTTCTCTTCCAATGCTTTTGCTTCTTTATCACGAATGGCATCACGCATGGCTTTTTCAAAAGCCTTTTGGCGTTTAATGACTTTTAGCTCATCAGCAGAAGGTGGCAGCACAGGATCTGTCTTACGTTGTAATACCCAGTAGTCAAACAGAGCACGGCCAATAGGTGCTGCAACAGCACTACCACCGCCGCCATTTTCAACCAATACTGCAAGGGCAATCTGCGGGTCTTCTACTGGCGCAAAACCATTAAACCAAGCGTGATCCCAGTGGCGCTTATCGATTGCTGACTTGTCATAGCGCTTGCCCTGCGCGATAGACTTCACCTGTGCAGTACCTGTTTTACCAGCGATACGATAGCGCGGGGTATAGATACCGCGTCCTGTACCGTTTTCTACCACGCTTTCCATCGCATCATGCATACGCAACCAGTCGGACGGCTTACCGTTATAGTCGATTTTGCCATCTGGCTTAGTGATGATTTTGACGTCTGCGGCGCCGTCACTGCTCTTTAATAAGTGCGGGGTGATATGCTGACCTTTACTGGCTGTCATGGCTGTAGCGTTGGCAATCTGTAGCGGCGTCGCCAAGAAATACCCTTGTCCAATACTGACAGAGATGGTTTCGCCCGGTAGCCAGTCTTTATCGTAAGTGTCTTTTTTCCATTTTGGTGATGGCATGATGCCTGATTTTTCGTTAGGCAAATCAATACCAGTATCTTCACCAAAACCAAAACGCACCATCCAGTCATGCAGACGCTGAATACCCATCTCATAGGCCAACTTATAATAATAAGTATCGACCGACATCGCGATGGATTTTTTTAGATCTACCGTGCCATGACCGCCACGTTTCCAGTCGCGGAATCGATGCGTATCACCAGGTAAGCTAAAATAACCAGGGTCATAGATAGTACTGTTCCAATCACGTAGACCATAATGAATACCGCCCAAACCCTCAAATGGCTTGATAGTAGAACCAGGTGGGTAGGTACCTTGGAGGGCACGGTTATACAGTGGCTGATCCAAATCTTCACGCAGATCGTCGTAATCTTTAAAAGAGATACCTGATATAAAAGGGTTAGGGTCGTAGCTTGGATTACTAACAAATGCCAATACATCACCGTTTTTTGGGTCTATCGCAACGATTGCACCGCGGCGTCCATCAAGTTGCTGCTGGGCGATAGTTTGCAAGCCATAATCCAAGCTCAACGTAATATCGTTACCCGCTATCGGCGGCTTGGTATCCAGCTGGCGTAAGATATTACCATGTGCGTCTGTTTCTACCGATTGATAACCTGGTTGCCCAAGCAAAATATCTTCATAATAATCTTCGATACCAATTTTACCAATCAAGTCAGTACCAGCATAACGGTCTTTATCGATACGCTTTGACTCTTTGTCATTGATACGTCCGACATAGCCAATGACATGGGCAAACAGCTCATCATAAGGATAAGAGCGCGTAAGCTTGCTTTGGATAGATACCCCGCGGAAGAATGGCTTACGCTCACTAAACTGAGCCAACTGTGCTTCTGTTAAATCAATCTTAATCGTCACAGGGTCGTTTTTATTTTTACTTAGACGCGCCAAGATGTCAGTTATATCTGTATCGGTTAAATCAAAAATCGGCGCAAGCAGATGCAACGTACGTTCAGGATTTTCCACCTCATCAGGGCTGAGCATCGCTGTAAATACAGGCTGATTGTCTGCCAGTATTACCCCGTTACGATCATAGATATACCCACGACTAGGCGGCGCAGATATCAGTTTGATACGGTTGTTATCGGCTTGCGTTGTGTATTGATCATGAGCGTAGACTTGCAAATACCCATAACGTGTTATCAAACCGCCCAAACCGATCAATATTATAATCCCAAAGATGATAATACGATTGGTAAAGGTGCTGTTGACCTGTTCGGTATTGGGAGTTATCGGTTTATTCATAGAAGATCAGAGCCCAAAAGGTCAGTGAGTCAATAAAAGAAAAATAAGAGGGCAGGTTGGTTAACCAAAGTGCGGTGAGTCTAAAAGATAATGCAAATGGTTTCAATCACATAGAAGGGTATGGTGTGAAATCGTCATGCAGTCATTTATACGTAGGTAGTTTTTGTTATTTCACTACAAATTATAACAGAACAAATGAGCAGGCGCAGTACTCAGTCATATATTTTGTTCTGGTTATCTGATAGCCAAGAACTGGCTTATATTCAGGTTTTGTTGGTTAACAGACGATATGAACCATGTCATCTTTAGTCACAACTTGCCGCTGGTCTATATGTGCTAATAAATGGCAAGTATGCTAAAATCAGGCGATTTATTTTATAGTAGTTATTATGGGCGGAGCGTCTTTTGAAACGTTCTCATTTTGCTAAAGTTTCGTTATCAGTAGCGATAATGTTAGCAACGACAATCAACCTGTCAGGGACTAGATAAGTCATGGACGTAAATTCATTATGGCAGACGATAGCTGAACACCCAGAGTTTTTTGCCATGCTGACCATCCCACCAGTGACGGCATTCGTCACTTGGGTACATGTGTGGATGGCGCTCAAGATGCTGTTCTATCCGGTCAAGTTCTGGGGTATTCGTATTCCGAACTTCCCATTTTTTGGGCTGCCAGGTATCGGTTGGCAAGGTATTGTTCCGCGCAAAGCGGGCAAGATATCAGGAGTTATCGTTGACCAGACGCTCTCAAAACTCGGTTCGCTTGATGAGTTTTTTAAGGCGATGGAGCCTGAGCAAATGGCGATATTTGTCACTGATACGGTAGACAAAAATCTTGAGCCATTGATTGATGAGATTATGTTGGATCACTCGCCAGCATTGTGGGGCAATCTACCTTACGCCCTAAAGCGCCGTGTCTATGCGCAAGCCCATAAAGAGCTGCCCAGTATTATGCAGTCGCTTGTGACAGATTTGACTTATCATGTCGAAGACTTGGTCGATATGCGCAAAATGATTGTCAATACCATGGAAAATGATCGTCGTTTGATGGTCAATATGTTTCTAAAGGTCGGACAAAAAGAGATCGACTTTATCTGGCACATCAGTGCTTTGATTGGTCTGGTATTTGGTATTATCCAGATGTTTATATTTTTGGTAGTGCCGCAGCATTGGACCGTACCGTTCTTTGCCGCGATTTGGGGTTTTCTCACCAATTGGATTGCCATTTGGATGGTATTTAATCCAGTAGAGCCGCACTTTATACCTTATTTGAAGTTGTTTACGGTGCAGAGTCGCTTTCCATTTATCAAACCCGTCATACCGCATATCGCAAAGTATCGTTTGCAAGGCGGCTTCATGAAGCGCCAAGAGGAAGTTTCTGAGGTTTTTGCTGAAATTGTGGTAAAGGATTTGGTCACTTTAGAAAACATCATGAATGAAATGATGTATGGCGATCGCTCAGCGCAAACCCGTGATTTGATGAAATCGCATCTATATACGGTGCTAGAGTCACCAGTGATTAGTACGACATTACGTGTGGGATTGGGTCGCCGTGATTATGGACAACTCAAAAATACCATTATCGACAAGTCTATTGTCGCAACAATGGTACCACTGCGAGATCCTGAGCTAAATGAAAGCCGAGCCAGTAAGATATTCGGTCTGTTTCGCGATAGAATACGTGCGCTCACGCCAAATGAGTTTCAAAATCTGTTACGTCCAGCTTTCCGAGAGGATGAGATGACGTTGATTGTTTTGGGTGGTTTGACTGGTTTTCTAGCAGGTTGGTTGCATTTAGTGTTAGTATTTTTCCCCTCAATGCAATAATGCACTAATAATTATTTTTAATTAGTTATGAACGGCTGTATTGAATAAGCTTTGAATAACTAAAAAATGTAAAGTTAACAACAGATAAGCATTTTGTATCAATCATTCATATTGGTACGTCACAATGATAGTAGCGGGTTTTATGTGCTTCTACAGCAATTGAAACCTCAGTTTTTAACCGTAAACTATGACCGCATAAAGGACTATTAGCGTTTGCCAGTGGCTAGCAATGCCATCGGTGAACCCTTAATTGTATCCAAGGTAAACAAGGTTAGACCGTATGTTAATCACAGAATTGGGTTATTTTGCCTTGCTGGCCGCTTTTATATTGGCGATTTTGCAGGTGGTACTACCAACCATTGGCGTCATGCGTGACCACGTCGCTTGGCAGCGTTTGGCGCCAAGTCTGGCATGGGCACAATTTGCGGCAATGATCACCTCATTTGCAGCATTGATGGCAGGCTTTTATTACAACGACTTTAGTCTCGTCTACGTCACTCAGCATTCCAATACATTGCTGCCTTGGTACTATAAGCTGTCGGCGACATGGGGCGGGCATGAAGGCTCGCTACTGCTTTGGATGACCATCATGGCCACTTGGTGTGCGCTGGTCTCTTACTTCAGTCGTGGATTACCGTTGTCTATGCGTGCGCGAGTGCTGGTGATATTGGCAGGCGTGCAGATGATGATGTTAGCGATGCTTATCTTTACCTCATCACCATTTGATCGCACATTACCTAATCTACCTGTTGATGGCGCAGATCTAAACCCTGTATTGCAAGATTTTGGTCTGATTATTCATCCACCGATGCTTTATATGGGCTATGTGGGCATGGTTGTGCCATTTGCGTTTTGTATGGCAGCATTGTGGGAAGGGCGTTTGGATGCGGTATGGACACGTTGGTCGCGTCCATGGGCCTTGGCTGCTTGGGGTTTCTTAACAGTTGGTATCGCGCTTGGCTCATGGTGGGCTTATTATGAGCTTGGCTGGGGCGGTTGGTGGTTCTGGGATCCAGTAGAGAACGCCTCATTGATGCCGTGGTTGGCAGGAACGGCGCTACTGCACTCACTTGCTGTCACCGAAAAACGCGGTGTATTTAAAGCATGGACAATCATGCTCGCAATCTTTGCTTTTGCGCTTAGCTTGCTTGGTACGTTCTTAGTACGTTCAGGTGTCATCACCTCAGTGCATTCATTTGCCGCTGATCCAACGCGTGGTCTAGTGATTTTAGTCATCCTCGGTATCATCGTCGGTGGTGGTCTGCTGATGTTTGCTGTACGTGGTTGGCGTTTGACGGTCGAGAGTCAGTATCGACTTATCTCACGTGAATCATTTTTGGTAATTAACAACGTTATTATTCTAATTTCAACCTTAGTGGTACTACTTGGGACGCTCTATCCTATTATTGCTGATGCCTTTAATTTAGGTCAGGTATCTGTTGGCCCTCCATACTTTAACGCTCTATTTGTGCCGTTGACATGGCTACTACTGGTGGCGATGGGTATGGGCTCTAATATCCGCTGGAAACAAGACAGCCGCCCGTTATTGGGTGCTGGTATGGTTATCGCGGTGAGCAGTTTGGTATTAGCCGCTATTATCACCTATTTCACCAGTCCATCAGCGATGTTAAATATCGGTGTCACATTGGCTGTGAGCTTTTGGGTGTTGTTATGGATGGTTGTCGATTTCAAAGACAAGACCAAAAATGCACCAAGTCGCTTAAACGGCTTACGTCAGTTGCGTCTAAGTTATTGGGGTCAACAGACCGCTCATATTGGCGTTATCATTGCAGTTATCGGCGTGGCATTTACCAGTACGTTGAGTATTGAGCGCGATGTGGCACTAGGGCCTAACGATAATGTCAATGTGCAAGGCTATGACTTTACGGTGAAAGGCTTTAGTGAAGTAAAAGGCAGTAACTTTGACGCTACGCAAGCAGAAGTAACAGTCAGTAAAGACGGTCAAGAAGTGACCACGTTATATCCTGAAAAGCGTAACTATATCATCAGTATGATGCCGATGACGGAGGCTGCGATTGATGCCAATCTGATGCGCGATGTGTACGTAGCACTTGGTGAGCCAATTGCTGAAGATAGCAATGAATGGGCTTTCCGTATCTATGTCAAACCGCTTATCCGCTGGATATGGTTGGGTGCGCTTATCATGGCGTTCGGTGCATTGCTCAGTATGCTAGACAATCGTTACCGTATTAAAAAAACCAAAACACCTGCGCAAATCGCGGCCAAAAAATCAGGCTTTGCGACGGTTGCGGATTTGGATACGTCAGCTACAAAGATAGGGGAGCGTTAATATGACTACCTCAAACAATGAATCTGATAAAAAAGCTCAGCAAGAATCTGTCAACGAGATCAAAACACCAAGCAGCAATAAAGTAAAAACTAAGAAAAAACTTAAAATTGGGTTTTTGATTCCGCTGGTTATCTTTATTGGTTTGGTCGCTATGCTCTATATGCGTTTGGGCAAACCGACTGATATCGTGACCAATACAGCGCTTGAGCGTCCAGTACCTGCCTTTGAGTTGCCGTTATTATCAGATACGAGTCGTATCATGACCAATGACAACTTGCCAGATAAGCCATTCCTCATGAATATCTGGGGCTCTTGGTGTCCAACTTGTATCATTGAGCATCCTTTTCTAATGAAGCTAGAAGAGCGCGGTGTTAACTTAGTGGGCGTAAACTACAAAGATGATATTGGTGATGCGTTAGGGTATCTGAATCGCGGTGGCGACCCGTTCTCTATGTCTATTCAAGACTTGTCAGGGCAGTTTGCTCTAGATTTGGGTCTGACTGGTGCACCTGAGACTTTCATCGTCGATGGTGATGGGATTATTCGTCAGCATATCATCGGTGAGATCAATGAGAGCAATTGGCAAAGTCGTATTACGCCTTGCTTAATGGTACTCAATGACGCTAGTAATAATGGTGTCAGTCCAGATCCGAGCCAAATTGCGGAGGCGTGCAAATGATAGCCTACCAAATAAGAAACGCGACCATAAAGTTAGTAAGCTTGTTTATCGCTTGTCTATTCAGCATGGCAAGCTTTGCTGCCATTGATGTCTACGATTTTGATTCTGTGCAACAAGAAGCCCAGTACCGCGGTCTTATCGAAGAGCTGCGCTGCCCGAAATGTCAAAACCAAAACTTGGCAGGGTCTGATGCACCCATTGCCCAAGACTTAAAGCAAAAAACCTATGACTTGATAAAAGATGGTCGTAGTGATGGCGAAATTCGAGCCTATATGCAAGAGCGTTATGGTGATTTTATAAGTTATAAGCCGCCAGTACGTCCTTCAACATGGATTTTATGGTTTTTCCCACCATTATTATTGATCGTTTTATTGGCCGGTTGGTTTTGGCAAAGTAAACGCCGTCAGCTTGTCGCCAGCGGCGAGAGTGGTGTAGCAGTAGACAACCATGTCAAAGCGTTGTCTGCCGCTGAAAAAGCAGAACTTGATCGCTTATTGTCACGAGCCAATAACGATGACAAAGACGACACTACAAGCCTTGGGGGCAAAAAATGACCATATTTTCTACTGTTGGCTTATTTATTGCGCTAAGTTTACTTGTCGCTCTTTTATTGGGTGTTATCACCATTAAGCCGTGGTTAAGAGCACCGCGTTCGCATAGCATGCCTGTGGACAATCAACTGCTGGATATCAACGTTGCTGTGTTTCGTGAGCGACTAGCAGAGCTGAAAACAGACAAAGACAGTGGTATCATTGATGACCATCACTATCAAAACCAGAAGCTTGAGCTTGAACGTCAGCTTTTGGATGCTCAGCGTGAAGTGTCACCGATGGTTACGCCAGGTATCAAAAGCCGATTGATTATTATGGTTTGGGTGCCTGTATTAACGGCCATGGCATATCTGATGGTCGGTGATCGCACACCTGTATTTGAGCTATGGGCTGCTGAGGACAAAGTCGGTCAAGTGGCAGACGATCTATTAACAGGTAGAATCGATCAGCCACCGGCTTGGGCAATTGAAGATGGTAATCAGCTGATTAGTGCCATGCAGACTAACGTCTATCGTCATGCTAGCGACTACAATCGCTGGATGCGCCTATCGGAGCTGTTCTTGTCATTAGAGGCGACTGATTCGGCATTAGAGGCTTTGTCGCGCGCTTATCGTCTATCACCTGATAACGAAGAGATTGCGACCACTTATGCGCAGATTAGTTTCTTTGCTAATAAGGGTCAGTTAGATGCCAATAGCCGCCGAGTGTTAGAAAACATACTGGCCAAAAACCCAGAGCATGAGGGCGCACAAATGCTTATGGCGATGGGTGAAGCCCGTGCTAGTAACTTCGATCAAGCGCAAGGCTGGATTAAACGTCTGCGTGACAGTATCGCGGCCAAACCAGGTGATCATACGCAAGCGCTATCAAGTCTAGATGAGCTTAGCGCTAATGTGGTGATGCAGCAACAGCAAGCCTCTGAAGGCGTCGAAGTGACAGTCAAAATAAATGCTAGTCTGTTACCATTGGTAAAAGCTGACGATACGCTGTTTGTAGCGATACGTGACGTGAAAGGTGGTCCACCATTTGCGGCTAAGCGTCTACCGATTAGCAATATCAAACAAGGCGAAGCGGTTATTAGCCTAAGTGATCTTGATGCTATGATGCCAGAGCGTACCCTAGGGTCGGCTCGTTCTGATAAAGTACAGCTAGCGGTCATCGCTCGTATCAGTCATAGTGGCAATGCTACCGCAGAGTCAGGCGACCTCTCGGGTAATCCAGTGGTTATCAGCGCAGAACAAAATCAGGTCAACGTGGAAATAAATCAGCAAGTTCCATAGCCATAGTAGTAATATAAATACTGGACGCTAATGGTATTTATTATATAGACGCTGTTGCTCAGTATGGACGCGAGCAGCAGTGTTATGATTGACTTGATTAAAAGAGATATAAAGGTAACCCAGATATATAAATGGGCACTCCAAACGCAGTCAATACTGCTGCTTTTTATCTTGAATTGACCATGTATGAACAGATAAGTCATGCCAACTTGTCACATCAATAATGAAAATACTTGAGCTTTGCAGGGCCACAAGGTAAGGTAGCTTTGCAAACAACTAATCCCAGAGTTTTATTAATCCCAAAATCCTATCTATTAAGGAGAGTCGTGTAATGATGCGTATTATTTTACTAGGACCACCAGGCGCCGGTAAAGGTACCCAAGCCCAGTTTATTTCTAAAGAATATGATATTCCACAGATCTCAACTGGCGACATGCTACGTGCAGCAATTAAAGAAGGTAGCGAGCTTGGCAAAAAAGCCAAAGATATCATGAATGCTGGTGGTTTGGTTTCTGATGACCTCATTATCAACCTAGTGAAAGAGCGTATCGCTAAGCCTGATTGCGTGAATGGTTGTATCCTAGATGGTTTCCCGCGCACTATTCCTCAAGCGCAAGCACTTGCAGACGCTGATGTTGCTATCGACCATGTTATCGAAATCAGCGTACCTGATGACGAAATCGTGAGCCGTTTGTCTGGCCGTCGTCAGCATCCAGGTTCAGGTCGTGTTTATCATGTCGATCACAATCCACCAAAGGTTGAAGGCATCGATGACGTCACTGGTGAAGCGCTCATCCAGCGTGAAGATGACCAAGAAGCGACTATTCGTGACCGTCTATCTACTTATCATGAGCAAACATCAGCATTGGTTGGTTTTTACCAAGACAAAGCTAAAGAAGGCGATGATGCGCCTAACTATGACAAGTTTGATGGTACGCAAGGTATCGATGACGTTAAGCAGCAAATCCTATCTGCACTAAAAGGCTAATTATCGATGTTAGCTAATTGATTTAGCAGTCGATGTAGTTGTTGAAGACCCTGTTTAATAACAGGGTTTTTTTATGGCTGATGATTTTATGCCTCATAAAACATACCCACAAAAAAACCGCTTACTCATTATAAGTAAACGGCCTTTTTATCAAAACATGTGACTGATAAAGCTCATATATTTTAATTAATGCTTATGCGTTACCTTGAGCATCAACTTGTGCTTGCTGCTGGCTCTGTGCATATGCTTGATCAAAGTTTACAGGTGCTAGTAGCAATTGCGGGAAGCTACCACGCGTCACGATGTCACTGATGACTTCACGAGCATATGGGAACAACACGTTAGGGCAGTATGCACCCAAGATTTGACCGATTTGATCTTCTGGAATGTCTTTTAGTAAGAAGATACCTGCTTGATGCACTTCAGCGATAAATGCTGCTTCTTCCGCATTTTTGGCAGTAACGCTCACAGTTAGGATGATTTGATAATGATCGTCATCTAGTTTTTCAGCGTTGCTAGACAAGTTAATATCAAGCTCTGGGTTCCACTCTTTGGTGAATACGCTAGCGCCTGGGACTTCAAGTGACATGTCTTTTACGTAGATGCGTTCTAGTGCCAATTGTGGTTGTGCTTGTTCTTCAGCCATGGTAAATCCTCTAAAATTAAATCAAATGATTGGGCAAATCGTCATTTTAATAAAAGTTCATTGTAATATAAATCGAGACTATTTTTTGGTATTGTCTCGATATTTTTTATCATTACTTCTTACTGCTCTATTAAAACCTGCCACTGCCTATCTTTACATAAGTAAAGACAGACAGTAAAGAAAGGTAGCAGATTAACCTGCCAATAGCTCGTCAAGTTTGCCTTGCTGGTTCATTTGGTTGAGCTCATCAAAACCACCGACAAAGGTTTCACCAACGAAGATTTGCGGCACAGTGCGGTAATTATTGGTTTTTTTCATTAACGCTTGGCGCTCTTCGCTGCTCATATCATGCATGCCGATTTCTTCATAATCAACGCCTTTGGTTTTTAGTAGTTGTTTGGCGTTTGAGCAGTATGGGCAGATAGGGGTAGTGTAAACTTTCACAGATACAGTCATGATAAATCCTTATTTATAAATTTATGAGATAACAAACGTATTATAAAGAGCATGATAAATTATCATAGTCTAAGCGTTGGTATAGTCTGTTATCAACGAGTAAAGTAAAAATGCATTCGGTGATGCTCATTACTAAAGTGGGGATGGGCATGACAAATTCAAGCCGTTTTGGCTCAAAACGTATTTTAGTGCTATAAAACGTGGTAAATAGAATATAAAAAATAAACCACAAAAAAAGACACCCAATAAAAAGGTGTCTTCTTTATAGCGTTGGTAGCGCTGATAACGTTAATCAGGTCGCATAAACATCAGCTAAGCGATGTGTATAAACGCTTCACTTAAGCGCCTATACAGGTCTATTACTTGCTTAGACTTGGTTTTGTTTTACCTTTAGCCTTTGCTTTGGCGTCTTTTACACCAACCAATGGCATGCCAGCGCCTTGCCAGCCGCCAATACCGCCCTCTAAGCGATAGACACTATCTTTACCAATCATCTGAATCGCAGCGCCTGCTTGGACGCCCATGTCGCAGATGATAATCACCGGCTGCTCAATCGCGCGAATCTCTTCTAAGCGGTCTTTGAGGTCAGTGAACGGTATGTTGCGGCTGCCTTGAATATATCCTGATTCAAACTTCTTCTTAGCGCGAATATCGATAAGTTGCGCGTTCTGAGAATTGACCATCATGCCAAGCGTGTTAGGCGATATTTTTCTACCGCTACGTTTGTTTTCAATCGTAAAAAACAGTATAGCAAGTACGGCTAATATACCAAATAAAAACGGGTGGTTGCCCACAAATTCCAGCGCACGATCCAAACCATACCTCCAAAAAAATAAGTGTTCTATTAAGCTGAGAAGACAGCCCAATGATATTGAACAAGGCGCTATTATACCGATAAGGCCATCTATAGTAAACGGGCGATGACATGGGCAATAATTGGGCGGTTATTGTACTTATCTATGGATCTTCTTAGCCTAATAAAAATATCTACTCACAAGACCGTGTTTAATTAAGACGGACACTAACAAGCCAAATATTAATAAGGCTTAGTATCTGCCTCTTCTCGTAGCGTGACGAGGTTTTCAACACGGCGCTGCAATACTTCACCATCAGCTACGGCTTGCCATAGTGCGCAGCCTTTGCTGTTGTGAGTATGGCGACAGTCACGGAATTGGCAACCGCCGGCCAATGGTGCTAGCTCAACGAAGCCTGAAATAATATCGTCAGGAGTAAGATGCCAAATACCATATTCACGAATCCCTGGTGTATCAACGATACCGCCTTGAGTGAGGTCTTCGGGGTTGAATGGCAGCAGTCGACTGGTCGTCGTGGTGTGCTGACCGAGCTTAGAGTTTTGCGAAATGATATTGACGCTCTGTCCAGAGTCAGGCAGAAGGGCATTGATTAAGCTGCTTTTGCCGACACCAGATTGACCCGCGAAGATGACCAGCTTTTTATCTATATAGCGTTTTAGTTCATCAAGGCCTTCTTGCTCATCGCTCTCAGCGATGTTTTCAGGGCAATCGACCGAAGTCAGAACACTTTCATAACCGAGCGCGGCATATTGTGCCAATAACTCATTGGTATCCACACCGTTTTCTGCTGCCAATAAATCGGCTTTGTTGAGTACCAATAGTGGTTTGACACCTGCATGATGGCATACCACGAGATAGCGATCGATCAACGTTGGTGCGGCGGCAGGCAGTGGCGCAAAAACAATCGCCAAAATATCGACGTTGGCGGCAACAGGTTTGAGCTTATGATAGCGGTCAGGACGAGAAACCAGCGATGTACGCGGTTTGACCGCTTCGATACGACCAAAGCCAGTATTAGAGTCGGCATTCCAGCGCACTTGATCGCCAGCAGCTAGCATCGGTAGATTGGTACGCACATGACAGCGCCAAATATCATTCAATTCAAGCGTTTGCCAAAACGGCTCAGGATCATCAGGTGCAATCTCTGGCTGCTCAGGTATGACAGCTGGCAGGCTAGTGACTTGTACTTCTAGTTGCTTACCGTAATGCGCCATGACCACGCCATCCATCAAACTGTCATCAATACTATCTTGATTGGACAGTTGCTGCTTGTCGATGCGACGAATCTGTTGTTTAGTCAGTTTGCGTTGCCGGATTAATGCCATGGGTTTTTGACCTATTATAAAAATATTGCTAAGTGTAGCGTGAAAATTTGCTAACATACAGCCTAAAGCGTCTGCGGCAGACAGTGGTTTTGTAATATTTTGGCTGATTGCTAGATTTTTTGAATCAATCAGTGCATGACAAACCTGCCTGAATATGAGTATTCAACCGCAATACGTTTTTTAAATTATGTTTAAAACTGTCCCAAAATTTAATGACCATAGGATATTGTATGACTACCGGTGACCATCCCAACAAGATTAAAATCAAAAATCAAGGCAAAAAAGGGCTGGTGTGGATTGATTTAGAAATGACCGGACTTGATACCTTAAACGATGAGATTATCGAGATTGCTACTGTCGTTACTGACGAAGATTTGAATGTACTTGCTGAAGGACCTGTGTTTGCTATCAAGGTATCAGATCAAGTCTTGAATAAGATGGATGACTGGAATACTAAGCAGCATGGTCAGTCAGGATTGGTCGATCGTGTGCGTCGTAGTACGGTGACATTGGCAGAAGCCGAAGCTGAGACCATCAAGTTTTTGAATAAATGGGTTGATAGTGGCAAGTCGCCAATGTGCGGTAATTCTATCTGCCAAGATCGTCGATTTATGGCGCGCCAAATGCCAGAGCTTGAGCGTTTCTTCCATTATCGCAATCTTGATGTGTCGTCGATCAAAGAGCTGTGTTTCCGTTGGCGTCCTGATATCTTAAAGAACTTCGAAAAAGGTGGCAGTCATTTAGCCCTAGACGATATTCGTGACTCTATCCGTGAGCTAAAGCATTACCGTCAGCATTTCTTTAAGCTAATACCTTAAAAAACTGGCAAGCGATAAGCTATTTAAAAGTGTAGTAAAAGAATTGTAGTAAAAAATAAAAAGGGTCTGTTGATATTTTAACAGACCCTTTTGTTTTTTAGATAGGTTCAACGATCAAGTCAAACAAGCATTGTAAACTCAAACAATTCAAACCCAGCATCATTATTGCTTAAATCGTTACTACTAAAACCGTCATTTGAATGCTGGTCATCTGTCACTGCGCCAATCACGGCGCTAACTTTCGGCTGGCGGGTGTCTTTATCTAAAAATCGCCAGTCGCCAAGCACGTAGCGCTTTTTATCAGCCGTCGCCTGATGAATGTCTGGTCGATGAGTATGTCCGTGCAACAATGCATCGCTAGTAGTAATGGCTTGACGTACGGCTTTATCATTCACGTCCATGATATGCGCAGCTTTGTTCGCATTATTCTGTTGGCTTCTTTTACGCATGTTGTCTGCAATTGCCAAGCGTTTTTCTAATGACTTATTGAGCAGATACCACTGAGTTAAACGGTTACGCATAATTTTGCGAAAGAACTGATATTTTTTATCATCAGTACAGAGTGCGTCACCGTGTTCTAAGCGGTAATTCTGCTGACCAACAGGCAAAGTATATGGCTCGTTGATAAGCTCACCACCGAACAAATTACAAAACGGCTGACCCAACAAGAAGTCACGATTGCCATGCATGACCAATATCTCACAGCCATTGATACGTAACTGCTTGAGTTTGGTGATAAGTGGAGTCAACCATTGCGCTATCTTCTCGTCTTCTGACAACGATAAATACGTATCATCACCTAGCCACACCTCAAACCAATCACCCAATATAAAAAGGCGTTTGAGCGCAGGCAGGGCGAGACAGTCATCTAATAGCGCCAAAAAAGCCTGCACTAAGGCAGGCTCCTGAGGCGATAAATGCAAATCGCTAATCAATACTTGCCGCACTTGATGAGGGCGGGTCGTGATTAAGTGATCAAAACTTTGCATTTATCTTGGTCCTCGTGACTTATCGTATAACGAGCATGATTTAATAAACTCTATTAAAAAATGCTCGCTCATTCACAGCTATCGCTAAGTAACTATTACTGACTAGCTGCTATTGAATGACTATTACTGAGTAATGATGGTTGCTGAGTTGATAACAACTGGCTCTTTTGGCACATCAGCATGCATGCCGAAACGACCCGTTGGTACGCTGCGCATTTTTTCGATAACGTCCATACCGCTTGTTACTTTACCAAATACGGTGTAACCCCAACCTTGCATGTTTTTGCCAGAGTGGTTTAGGAAGTCGTTGTCTTTTACGTTGATGAAGAACTGGCTAGTCGCTGAATGCGGATCTTGGGTACGCGCCATTGCGATAGTACCTTTGTCATTTTTCAGGCCGTTGTCCGCTTCGTTTTCGATAGGCGCATTGGTTGGTTTTTCATTCATCTCAGCGTCCATTCCACCGCCTTGAATCATGAAACCATCAATGATGCGATGGAAAATTGTACCGTCATACTGACCAGATTTTACGTAGTTTAAAAAGTTTTCTACGGTTTTTGGTGCTTTTTCTTCGTTGAGTTCGATAACGATCGCACCCATATTAGTTTCAAGTTCTACTACTGGTGGCATGTCTACCATGGGATATTCCTTTTTGATTGCAGCGCCTTAAATAGCACTATTGTGAGTGGTGGTTAAAAAGTTACGGGTAGTCTAACGGCTTTTTTATCCCGTGTCATGTATCAGGCTGTTAATGCGTTTGCGAAACCTGATAGAATAACGCAACTTTACCCATTTTTGACAAACTTTGATAATGCGGTCGCACTATTTAAGTTTTCATATCCTCGCTTTATTTTGACACTTTAGTTTAAACGTTTTGTGATGCGTGATGGCACGCACCATGAACTGACAATTTGCGTTAGGAGCAATGCCCGATGAGTGAACACTCAAGCAACAATGCACAAAAAGTAGAAGCAAAAAACGATTTTATTCGTAATATCATTCGTGACGATGTCAATGCGCAAAAATACCAGCAAATTGTAACGCGCTTTCCGCCTGAGCCAAATGGCTACTTGCATTTAGGCCACGTAAAATCTATCTGCTTAAACTTTGGTGTGGCCAAAGAGTTCGGCGGTGTGTGCAACCTGCGTTTTGATGACACCAACCCAACTGCTGAAAAGCAAGATTACATCGACAATATTAAAAACGATGTGCAGTGGTTAGGTTTTGAGTGGGCAGGCGAGGCGCATCATGCCTCAGGTTATTTCGATCAGCTACATGCATGGGCAATTCAGTTGATTGAGCAAGGCGACGCTTATGTTGATTTGCAAACCCCTGAACAAATCAAAGAAAACCGTGGTTCATTCAATGAAGCGGGAACGCCTTCACCATATCGTGATGCCAGTGTTGAAGAAAACCTAGCGCTGTTCAATGATATGAAAGACGGTAAATACGCTGAAGGGAAGGCTATTTTGCGTGCGAAGATTGATATGGCCAGCCCAAATATGAACCTACGTGATCCTGTTATCTATCGCGTGATGCATCAAGAGCATCATCAGACTGGTGATAAATGGTGCATCTATCCGATGTATGACTTTGCTCATCCACTCTCCGATGCGTTAGAAGGGATTACCCATTCGTTATGTACGCTTGAGTTTGAAGATCATCGTCCATTCTATGATTGGGTCATCGAAAAAATCGGCTTTGACGTACCGCCGCATCAGTACGAGTTTAGCCGCTTAAACGTTGATCATACATTGACCAGTAAGCGTAAGCTAAAGCAACTAGTAGATGAAGGTATCGTAAGCGGTTGGGACGATCCTCGTATGCCGACCGTCGCTGGTATGCGTCGCCGTGGTTATACGCCAGAAGGCTTGCGTGATTTTTGTGAGCGTGTGGGTGTGACCAAAGCGGATAGTGTGGTTGATTTCCGTTTGCTAGAGTTTAGCGTTCGTCAATCGTTAGAGACGACTACTGGTCGCGGTATGGCGGTACTAAAGCCATTAAAAGTGACCATCACTAACTTTAGCGAAGCGGTCAGCAGCTGGGAGTCGCAAAAAGCCGATAGCGTTAATGCACGTTTTGACGATGCGACTCAGACGCTTTGGTTGACTCAGCCGAACCATCCTAACGTCGATATGGGTGAGCGTGAGATTCCATTTACCGAGACGCTATACATCGATCAAGGTGATTACGAGATTGAACCGCCAGCAGGCTACAAGCGTCTCTCTCCAGAAAAGCCAGAGATTCGTCTACGTAATACTTATGTGCTAGCCGTCACTGAGCATATCACTGATGAAAGTGGCAATGTCGTTGAACTAAAAGCGACGATTGACCCTGCTACTTTGGGCAATAACCCTGAAGGGCGTAAGGTCAAAGGCGTGATTCATTGGGTATCAGCCAGTCAAGGTGTGCCAGCGACAGTACGCATGTACGAGCAGCTATTCAGTGCTGAGGACCCAAGTGGCGTCGCTGATGTTCATCAAGCGTTAAACCCGAACTCGCTCACTGAGCTAAATGCAGTGGTTGAACCATCTTTGGTCAATGCAGATGCTGGCACGCGTTTCCAGTTCGAGCGTGAAGGTTACTTCATCTCTGATAGCGAAGATCACAGCACGGATAAGCCAGTATTTAACCAAATCGTTAGCTTACGTGATAGCTATAAGCCAGCTTAATTTATGCTGGCTTAGTATTTAAAAGTATCCTTATCCAAATAGATATTTTGAAATAATACTGAACAATAGTAGTTTGCAAGTTAGCCTATTTCTAGTACGCTAGGAATGGGCTTTTTTGTGCGCAGTTATAAAGTTAAGTATGATTATGGTGCGAATTTTGCTTATGGGATGCAGGTATGGTGGTTTAATTATTTATCAAAGCTACTTGTCCATAAAATTCATTAAAAGATTTGTCCATCAGCTTAGAGGTAAATGGAATAACCGCATTACAATCCGTCACAAGACATTCATAACCAGTTTGTTAAGATAAAGTCAGTTTTTACGGATGTGCTTTATGTTATATTTGATAGCTGAGCACGTCGATGACAATAATAGAACGCGAGGCCGACGTGTCGATATAAGCGTTCATTCACATAGCTAAGGAATCAAGCATGGCACATTTACGTTTAGGTGATACCGCACCAAATTTTGACGCTACAACCACAGAAGGTGACATCAATTTTCACGAGTGGGCAGGTGATCATTGGGTCGTGTTCTTCTCGCATCCAGCAGACTTTACGCCAGTATGTACCACTGAGCTTGGTCGCGCCGCTGCACTAAATGGCGAGTTCCAAAAGCGCAATGTAAAGCCGATTTGTATTTCTGTTGATAGCCTAGAAGATCATAAAGCGTGGGCGAGCGATATCGGTGAGACTCAAGGCACAGATATGAATTTCCCAATCATCGCTGATCCTAATAAAGAAGTCGCTGAGCTATATGACATGATGCATCCTAATGCCGACAGCACTCATACAGTACGTAGCGTCTTTATCATTGATCCAAGCAAAAAAGTTCGTCTAACGCTGACATACCCTGCCAGCTGTGGCCGTAACTTTGATGAAATTATCCGCGTAATCGACGCACTACAGTTGTCGGATGAGTATAACGTTGCGACACCTGTAGACTGGAAAGATGGCGACGATGTGATCATTCCACCAAGTGTGAAAAATGAAGATATCGCTGCAAAATATCCAAAAGGTCACAAAGAGATTAAACCGTATCTACGCACCACACCTGCACCAAACAAATAATTAGACTGATGTATAAATGTGATTAAATAAAGCCCCATGACTCAAGGTTATGGGGCTTTACTTATTTCTACTTTATGATTAATAACGCTTTGCCATGATGGCCAGATTAGGCTATAACTGTGGTATAGCGTATCAATATTTGTGCTTATCAGTACAATAACCATGATAAAGCGTATCAGCGTCAAATCGCTGTCCAGTCATTCTTACAAGGAGTTTGCTATGAAAAAACTATATATTACCCGTACAGCGCCCAATCCGCGTAAAGCGCTTATCTTATTGGCTTCAAAAGGTATTGATGTCGATGATATGGATGATGTCGATGTGATCGATATTGATTTTGCTGCAAATGAGCAAATGTCAGAATCCTTTACGCAAATGAATCCAATGCAGACCGTACCTGTTTTGACCTTAGATGACGGTACAGTACTGAATGATTCACAGGCAGTTTGTGAGTATCTGGACCGCGTTTACGGTGAGCGTTCAGTCATGGGTAATGATGTGGTACAACGTGCGCAGGTTTGCTCTATGCGCCGTGTTGCAGAGTTTGAGGTGATGTATAACTTGATGCTCGCGTTTCAGCACAGTCATCCATCTAAAGCACAACGTGTTGAGCAAGTGCCAGAGTTCGTCGCACCATCAATTGCTCGTGCTGTTAAAGCCATGGCATATTTTGAGACGATACTAGAAAGCCGTGAATACCTAGTAGGTGAACAATTAAGTTTTGCGGATATCGTGCTATATCTAAGCTTGGATTTTGGTAAAGTATTGAAGATTAATCCTAATGAGCAAGGCGAAAACCTAGCTCGTTTTTATCAAAAGATGAATGAACGCTTCAGTATTAAAAATATGGCTAAAGCCAAACCTGCCAGTGTGAATGACTAAAAGGTTCTAGGGCGTGTCCTCAATTCAATCGATAGTTATCTAAATGGGTTAAAAATGGCTAAATCTTGCCAAATGGCGTCAAATAGCTGACTAATATCTCGATATTAT
>NZ_JASMRK010000035.1:0-27561 GCF_041431295.1 Psychrobacter sp. Arc9
AATGTCAGATTGAGTAGTCATTGCTTATTCTCCTGTTATTGGATTATAAGCAGTTACACAGTTTTTAGGAAACTCCCGTTTTTTTATTGTCTACTCTAAAATTCAGAAGAGAATTAAATAAAGAATAACGTATTTTTTTGGTGAACAATGTTTCTGTTTCCCAATTATTTAATACTTTATGATACTAACTACTAATCTAATATTGCTACTGTCATTTTATAAATATTGTAGAAAAATTATATGCAAACATTAGTTTAATGAAGTATATGTTATTAAAAAGTTTATACAATAGAATTTAAGAATTATCTAAATACTGGTTTTGAACTATAAATAAAAACTGTTGATAGAAGTCTCTATAATGCTGACAAATAGCACTCAAAAAACTATTAATAACAGTTATCTAAGTTCAAATAACAACTATGAGCAATCAAATATTCATATTCTCAATACTAGAGACGTCGGTAGATATTTATTATTAGCAGACTCACTTATTAACAGTTGTAATAACACAATCAACCTTTGCTACTAATAAGCCTTTGAAAAATATAGAAGTTAAAATATTAGCTAAACTTTAAGTATAGCAGTTTCATAACGTCACAAGAAAACATTAAACTGTTAGAACCTTAATGAGTTTGCTACTGAAATATGAACTACATCGTTGATAATTTGCATACAGTATTTACAGACACGTTTGAATAAAAACAGCTCATCATTAAATATGAGTTATCGTTTTTAACTATTGCTAATAATGTATCATGGAGTTTTATAATGAAAAAGAATGTTTTATCACTAATCGTCGGCGCCAGCCTTGTATTACCAACTATGGCAATGGCAGCACCCGTTAACAATAGCGATCTAATGCCAGCAGATATGCGTAATGCTGCTGTCGAGAGCACTGTACAGGCCGAAATAGAAGGTCCTGATGGTGAGTTGCTAGCGACTCAACCTGGCGCTGTAGATGTCGAAGAGTCAAACACTGCTGATGTCGATATGGACATGAATAATGAAGCAGATGAAATGAACGACGAAACTGACGATATGGATAATGAAGCAAGCAATGATAACGCAGCTTTGATGAATAACGCTCAGGCAACAACCAATGCGGCAGCAATGACTAATGCTACAACCGCTCAGGCTCCTGTACAGAACGCTCAAGCGCTTAACATGCAACACAGCAATGCAGACTATCAGCCTTTAATCGCTGGTGAAGCCGCTTCTAACAATAAAACGGCAAATGCTACTAGTACCTTGCAAGAAAAGAAAAAAGACAAGCGTGGTGAGTTATTAGCTACTCAGCCAGCAAACGTTCAGTTTAAAGAGAATCGTCGTATCGCTGTATCACGCTAAGCAGATAGTTAGTTTATTTGATTAGTTTGTAAGCGTACTACTTATATAAAAAGGCAGCCATATGGCTGCCTTTTTATTGTACATGATTATAAATTTTAGCAGTATTTATTTCTTATTTTTAGTCACACCAGCTTCTTGTAATAAAGCACCGAGTGTACCCATTTTACTTGGGGCTTCAGCTTTATCATTTTTTACTGGCTTACTACGATTGCTCGCGTTGTCTCTATCCTGACGCTTGCCACGTGGCTTAGACGGACGTTTGTCAGCAGCTGGACGGCTATTATTTGGACGGTCACTATTTGCATTATTGTTGCGTGGACGACTGGTTTTCTCACCATCTGTACTAGCTGTCGTAGACTTGGCAGCCGTACGGACAGGTTTTTCAGATTCAGGTTTCATGCTAAAGCCGATACGACCACGTTTTTCATCGATAGAGATAACCCGTACCGATACGATATCGCCAGGTTTGACACGGTTCATAGGATCGGCGACAAAGTCATTGGCCATCTGCGAGATATGTACCAGACCATCCTGATGGACACCCACATCAACGAAACAGCCAAAGGCCGTTACGTTGGTGACTACCCCTTCTAAGGTCATGCCTTCGCTCAAATCTTTAATACTATTGACGTCATCACGGAAATTGGCCGTTTTAAACTCAGGACGAGGATCGCGAGCAGGTTTAGCTAGCTCTTCGATAATCGCTTTTACGCTGACATTATCGTCGTTAGCAGCCAGTGTAGTCGTATCAATCGTATTTAACACGCCATCATTACCGATAACTTCTGACAGTGACTTGCCCGCTTGTACGAGTAAACTATCGACCAATGCGTAGCTCTCTGGATGCACACCAGTGGCATCTAATGGATTGCTACCATTATGAATACGCAAGAAACCGGCTGCTTGCTCAAATGTCTTAGCGCCTAGACGTGGGACGTTTTTAAGCGCTTCACGGCTATTAAATGCACCATGCTCTTTGCGATAGGTGACGATTTGCTGCGCCACATTGCGGTTAAGACCTGCGATGTGAGCCAAGATAGCTGGACTGGCTGTATTTACATCCACACCCACCGCATTCACGCTATCTTGAGTTACTTTATCCAGACTGTCTGCAAGCTGGTTTTGATTGACGTCATGCTGATATTGACCCACGCCAATGGCTTTTGGATCAACTTTAACAAGCTCTGACAATGGATCTTGCAAGCGACGCGCAATAGAAACCGCGCCGCGTACAGAAACGTCTAGATTGGCAAGCTCATCACTAGCAAGTTCACTCGCTGAATAAACAGACGCGCCCGACTCATTAACGATAACCGCTTTGGCTGTTAGTGCATCGTTCGCAGCCAAAATCTCTTTGATCATCGCATCTGTTTCGCGACTTGCCGTACCATTACCGATAGCGACCAAATCAACGTTATAAGTGCTCAACAGCGCATCGATGACTTTCTTGGCTTCATCCATCTTATTATCAGGTGCAAACGGATACACTGTCGCGATGACAGGTTTATCTTCGCTATCTGACATGACATGACCTTGCGCATCGACGATAGCCATTTTTACGCCATGACGGATACCAGGATCGACACCTAAGATCACTTTAGGACCTGCAGGTGCAGACATTAGCAAATGCTGTAAATTGCTAGCGAACACATCAATCGCATCCGCTTCTGCGGCTAAGCGCTTTTCAGTTAACAAGCGGTGCTCGATATGCGGACGCCATTTGTCTTTCCACAAGCTACTGGCTGCCTCTGCCAAAAACTCACGGCGTGCTGCTGGCGCTTTAGCATCGACATCGAAATGATTGATAATTTTTTCGATAAATGGTGCGTCTTCGCCTTCAATTTTTAGACCCAAGACGTTTTCTTGACGACCGCGTAACATTGCTAATAGGCGATGATTTGGCAGTCGAGCAAGGCTTTCGCTATGTTCAAAGTAGTCTTTGAATTTCTCGCCAACTTCGCGCTTTTCTTCGCTCGCAACGCTCGATACGATACTGGCAGTATTAGCAAAACCACTGCGCAAGTTGTCCAACAAGCCCAATGCTTGTGTCCATTCATCAACGATAATTGCTTGTACGCCAGCGAGTTGTTTTTCGATATCGCTAAAATCAACTTCGATTTCATTACCACTGTCATCAGTGATACTTGACTGGACTTGATAATCAGCCAAGGCATCCATCGGGGTGATTTCTTGGGTCAAGACCGCTTGGGCAGCAGTATCAAGACCAGCGGCGCGAGCTTTGGCAGCAGGTGAACGACGACGCGGACGATATGGCAGATAGATGTCTTCAAGCTCAAGCTTAGACGTCGCATTATCGATACGCGTCTGTAGCTCATCGGTCAGATTGCCCTGTGTGCTTAGCAGCTCAGTAATTTTGAGGCGACGTGTTGCCATGTCACGCTCATAATTAAGAGACTTCTCTAAAGCACGCAACTGCGCATCATCAAGATTCTGAGTCTTTTCTTTGCGGTAACGCGCAATAAAAGGAACCGTCGCGCCTTCATCATAAAGTTTGACAAACGCATTGACTTGAGCAGTCTTAATGCCAAGCGCGCGAGCAAGCTTGTCGTGAATATTCGCGTGTGTGGTTGCATCTAAAACCTGTGCATTTGTCGAGGTTTGAGATGACGTTAAGGTATCAGTGCTACTCATATACGTATCAATCGTTGAGAAATGTAGCTTTGCATTATAGCAAAAGCTGCATGAATAAAAATCCTTTTTATCTTTTCGTTATTTATTGCGCATTTTAGGACGCAAATCTTTCTATATCACACATCCTGTGGACTTGTTAAACAAACGCATACAGCATTTATTATCATGGGTGATGCAATTCTCGGTGCAATCTTATACACTAAAGTATCAATAACACAAATATTGATATGTGCTGACATATTGAACAATAGTTTTTAATTTTATGAAGTGCTTATTCGTAACCAATAATTAAATAATGATAATTAATGGCAGTGTTTTTGCTCATAGCTATTTACTTGTAGTTTCTGATAACAATAATTTTTATAAAAGGATGCCTGTATGACTGATAACAACAGCCCTGACACGTTGACTCAGCGTATTTTAGTCGTCGATGATGACGCTCGTCTGCGCTCTTTGTTGCAACGCTTCCTAGAAGACGACGGTTTTGTCGTTCGTACCGCTCATGACGGCAGTCAGATGGACAAACTCATGCAACGTGAGCTTTTCTCTTTAGTCGTGCTCGATTTGATGCTACCAGGCGAAGACGGTATCAGTATCTGTAAGCGTCTGCGTGAAGACAATGCAGATATTCCTATCATTATGCTTACTGCTAAGGGTGGCGATGCTGACCGTATCGCAGGTCTAGAAGCGGGTGCAGATGATTATCTACCTAAGCCTTTTAACCCAAAAGAGCTATTGGCTCGTATCAAAGCTGTACTGCGTCGTCAAAACCGTGAGCTACCAGGTGCACCAAGTCATCAGCTAGAAGTGGTTGAATTTGGTCCGTGGACGTTAGATCTATCGACTCGTACCCTCAAACGTGATGGTAACGTAGTGACGTTGACGACAGGTGAGTTTTCAGTACTAAAGGCATTGGTACAGCATCCACGTGAGCCATTGACCCGTGATAAATTGATGAACCTTGCTCGTGGTCGTGAATGGGGTGCAATGGAGCGTTCTATCGACGTCCAAGTATCACGTCTGCGTCGCCTGATTGAAGACAACCCTTCACAGGCGCGTTATATCCAAACTGTTTGGGGCGTTGGTTATGTGTTCGTTCCTGATGAAGCTGAGGTAGAAACCATCAAGAGTGAATAACTTTTGACTGATCTAGTTTTTTTTAATATAGGCCGTGTTTGTTTATTCACAAACACGTGCCAATATGATGAGCCTATTTGTGAAAAACCCAATTATTTTTCAAAACATACCCTGCACGTTAGTGACAGGGTTTTTAGGTGCTGGCAAAACCACCGTAATTAATCAGTTACTGGCCTCGAAACCTGATGACGAGCGATGGGCTCTCCTAATCAATGAGTTTGGCCGTATCGGTATTGATGGCGCACTCCTAGCCAGCTCCCAAGATAACACTCTTGAGCAAAAGAACATCGCCATTCGTGAAGTCAGTGGTGGCTGTATTTGCTGCACCAGTCAGCTATCCTTACAGATTGCAATCAGTCGCCTGCTCAGTGAACATCATCCGCAGCGATTACTCATTGAGCCCACAGGTTTGGCTCATCCACGTGAGCTGATACTACAACTCAGTGCGCCGCATTGGCAAACTGCCCTAAAAATGAATGCTGTGATAACTGTGTTGAGTGGCGAGCAGTGGCAACAGATTAAGTATCGTGACCATGATGGTTTCCAAGCGCATGTCCGTGATGCCGATGTGCTGATAATCAATCGTTATACCCAATTAGATACTAGTGAAAAACAAGCTTTAGTAGAATGGATAACCAAGCTAAATTCACAAGTAAAAATTATTTGGGCAGCATCAGGACTAACGGCACCTGAAATAACAGACTCATCAGATGTCCATTCATCAGATAAGTTTGTAGCAAATAAACTTGTAGCAGATGCATACTCGTCTACTTTAAACGACCAACTGAATCGGCATAGCTCTATCATTTCGAATCAACGAAAAATCAGTATCTCTAATCCTAAAAAATCGATGATTGGTTTACAGTCTCCAGCCAGCTCTTTAACAACTGTACTATCATCGAGTTCATCTACCGATGAGACCGAAGCTCAGGCCAATACTGATAGTGACCTGCCCTATCGCTACCATGAAGAGCAGCAAGATTTTCAATTGGCTGGATGGCGCCTACCCGCTCACTACATACTAAACGCTGACGATTTACAGAATTGGTTGTTAGCATTGCCAAACTGGCAACGCATTAAAGGCGTGGTACATACTTCTGATGGCTGGATGCAGATCAATTTTAACCCTGGTAGTCTAACTACCAGAACCATCGACCCACAGACGGATAGTCGATTGGAAATTATTTTGCAATTAGACAATACTGTCGATACAGCTACAGAAAAATCAGAAACTGAGAATGGTGCCAAAGCGTCATCAGTATTGATAGATTGGGAAGAGTGCGATCGCGAACTGATGGCACTGGTTATATAGCAACAGACAAAAAAAGGGCAGACATTGCTATTTTATCTAGCAATGTCCGCCCTTTCTTTTTTCAACGCAACTAGGGCGTGTCCTCATTTTAAAAATGGTGATAAAAATGAGATAAGTCGCAGTCAAACAAGGAAAATAGCGCAGATAATATCGAGATATTAGTCAGCTATTTGACGCCGTTTGGCAAGATTTAGCCATTTTTAACCCATTTAGATGACTATCGATTGAATTGAGGACACGCCCTAACTATTGTTTAACGCAACTGACTGTCTTTACTACCACGACGGTTAAACAGTTCAGCCGCTTTTGCTTCTTGTTCAAGCTCCGTCTGACAGCTAACGCAGTGCTGAATACCGGGCACTGCCAGTCGCCTTGCCTCTGGAATAGGCTTACCACATTCGTCACACAGCTCAGCACTCACACCTGTCGGTAACGAACGTCGCGCGCGTTCCAATGCATCATTGACCGTTGCATCCATTTGTTCGTGCTCAGCACCATCTCTTGACCAGCCACCTGCCATAATTTTATCCTATTTTTCATTCATTATAATTAGACAATACAAATGTCTTTAATAACAAATAGATGGGGCTAGCTATGGTTAATTGCAACCTGCGATAGTGTATAAAACCATCAATAAAGAATGACGTAATTATTTTGACTCACCTTAAAACTTTGCTACTAGTCTTTTGGTTGTAGCTCAATGACCTGACCTCGTACGCCAATGCTCTCATCACTCATCAGGCAGACATAGCCTGCCATGATATCTTCAGGTGTTTTTAAGCTCATAGGGTTTTCACCTGGATACGCATGCGCACGCATATTGGTACGAGTACCACCTGGATTAACGCAGTTAAAACGTAGATTGGTTGTGTTCTGCGTCTCTTGAGTAAAGATATCACTCATCCCTTCTACTGCTTGTTTAGAAAGTGCATAAGCACCCCAAAATGCGCGAGGATGTGTACCTACAGTGCTAGAGGTAAAGACAACAGACCCATGATCAGCATCTTTTAATAGCGGCAATAGCGCTTGAGTCAGCATAAAAGTCGCTGTGAAATTGACTTTCATCACTTGGGCGAAAGTATCGACGTCATACATTTCAAGCGGCGTTAATTGTCCTAATATACCAGCATTATGCAAGATACCATCTAACTGGCCGACTTCTTTATTAATTAGCCCTTCGAGCTGCTGCATTTCGGCATAAGTCGCCCCTTCTAAGTTCATCGGCAACATAGCAGGCTGCTTACCACCAAGACTCTCAATCTCATCGTAGACGTACTCAAGCTTGCTACTAGTGCGGCCTAACAATAAGACAGTGGCGCCATAACGAGCATAGGTCAATGCAGCAACACGGCCAATACCATCCCCTGCTCCAGTCACCAAAATAGTCTTACCATCTAAGCAGTTACTTGACGGTACAAAGCTACGAATATCATCATGAGTCAAAGGCTGAATAGGACTTTGAACCGTTTTTTTATTGTCTTGTGGATCGACTGGTTGATTATTATTGTCACTCATGGCATTACTCACTACTTATCATTAAATCGTTGAGGATATGTGCTTATGGTTGTAAATCTGGTGATATATAGCAGTCTATAAATACTCAAACTTACCAGACGATAGCAGCAATTTATTTAGCTGCTCAGGCGTATCCGTAATATAGTCGGCGCCCCATTTTTTCAAAGACTTTTGATCTTCAGGTGGAATATATCCATAAGCGGCCAAAATCGTTGGCATGCCAGCAGCGTTGCCAGCTTCAATATCACGTACATGGTCACCGACATAAAGTACGCAGCCTGCAGCCCCTCGCGGAATACCGAGTTTTTCTAGCGCCATGTACATTGGCTCTGGGTCTGGTTTGGTACGTGATACGTCATCTGGACAGACCAAAACCGCACAGCGTTGATCCAGTTGCATCTCACTTAATAGCTTTTCAGCTAAATAACGCGGCTTGTTGGTAACGATACCCCACGGCACACCCTTTGCTTCAAGTTCAGTCAGTACCGCTTCAAGCGCCTGAAACACGCAGCTATCGACACAGATATCTGCTTCATAATCATCTAAGAACTGCTGACGAAACTCAAGCAATGCTTCCTCGCTGACTTCGAGTTGATCGTTATGTCTTAGCATCAATTGCACCATGGCCGAGGCACCCGCAGAGACTTGCTCGCGGATTTCCGCTTCAGGCGGTGCCTGCCAGTCATTTTCGAGACTCATTTTACCAATGATACGAACAAAATCAGCAGCAGTATCGATTAATGTCCCATCAAGGTCAAATAAAACAGCTTTTACAAATTGGGTCATAGTGAATGCTCTTGAGATTGATGACGTGTTTAGTGAAAGTATGGCAAATAAATGGCTGCGTGCAGCATTAAACCAATGGCTTTTGTACGGCTATCATATAATTAACATCGACATTTTGGGCAAGCCAGTAGCGTTTGGTCAGCGGATTATAATGCAAACCGATAATATCCTGACGAACAAATCCAGTATTGAGTGCCATTTTGTCTAATTCTGCTGGCGTGATAAATTTGGCATAGTCATGGGTGCCGCGATCAAGCAACCGCAGTACATACTCTGCACCAACGATGGCAAACAGATAAGACTTAGGATTGCGATTAATCGTTGATAGTACACAGACACCGCCAGGAGCTAACAACTCATAACAAGCCTGCACAATCGAACTAGGATCTGGCACGTGCTCTAGCATCTCCATGCAAGTCACCACGTCAAACTGACCAGCCTGCGTTTTTGCTAACTCTTCAACAGGTATATGCTGATAGCGAAGCGTATTCTCTAACTGGCTTTGCTCTGCATGTAACGCAGCAGCTTTTAGGTTTTCTGTACCTAAATCAATTCCTGTCACATCAGCACCGCGGCGTGCCATAGATTCTGACAATATTCCGCCGCCGCACCCTACGTCGAGTACTTTTTTGCCAGAAAGTCCTTGCTCAGTGGTTTTATTAGCATCGTTTTGATAGCCACGTTTGACGTTTTCTTCTATCCAGTTTAAACGTAATGGATTGATCTCGTGTAGCGTTGCAAACGCCCCTGTGTTGCTCCACCACTCACTCGCCAAGTTATTAAATTTTTCGACTTCGCTAGGATCTACGTTGATGGTGGTAGACTCTGTACTATTGAAAGCGCTATTATTATTTTGATCATTTGAAGTTGATGAAGAATTTAAAGCAGAGCTCATGGTATATTCCTTGATTGTCACTATCGTTATTATCGTTTACAGTGCATGATTATGTGCTTAATATTAGCATGAGAGTAGCAGTTTTGTCGTAAGCACATCGTCAGCGATTGTGAATAGGCTTAAACTTTACCCTGTTTTTTGGGCAGTATCTTGATATAGAAAAGATACGTATCCTTGTGACAATATCGCATTCTGATACTTTTGAATCTCTTAAGTTCCATATAGAAATAAAGCAGACACTTGAGAAACAGTAGATTCAAAAAGTAACAAGCAATATACCTTAAATAATAGCTAACAGCTTTACAACTATCGGTTAAGAATGCGATTCACAAGTACATACATTTTACGTTATCATAGTCGATACTTTGCTATTGTTCGATTATACTCGACACTGTCTTGTTTAGACGCTTTAAAAGCTATATATTTTAAAGTGTCACATGTTTAACAACCATATAGACACAAACCTCTTAACCCATTCTAAGTCTCCACACCTCAAGGATAAAGTATGAAACGTGTCATCACACTGACTGGTCTAGCCATGGCCATTGGACTTGCCTCTATGGGCGCACAAGCTGCAGACTATGTCGCTGGAAAAGATTACCGTGTGCTAGACAACCCAGAGAAAATCAGCGGTGATGCTATCATTGTTCGTGAATTCTTTTGGTATGGTTGCCCACATTGTAATGTGCTTGATCCGCATATGGAAAAATGGGCAAAGACTAAAGACAAAGATGTCGTATTCTTCAAAACACCAGCGGCACTTAACCCTGTTTGGGAAGCCAATGCACGCGGTTTTTATGCGGCTCAGCTTTTAGGGTTCGAAGACAAAACTCATTCTGCATTATTTGATGCTATCCACAAAGATGGTAAAAAACTGTTTGATCAATCATCATTGAGCAAATGGTACGCGTCAAAAGGCGTGAATGAAAAGAAATTTAACAGCCTATATAACTCATTCGCTGTTGGTACAAAAATTGGTCGCTCACAAGAAGGCGCTAAACGTTATCAGCTTTCTGGCGTACCAGCTGTGGTGGTGCAAGGCAAATATGTAGTCACTGGTGAGAGTGCTAAAGTACCTAAAGTCGTCGACTACTTGGTCGACAAAGCCCGTGCTGAAAAGAAATAACTCAAGCAATAAATACTTGAATAATAGACATAACGCACAGTACATCCGTACGTCATGCACAAAAAAGCCAATCATAAATTGATTGGCTTTTTTGCATCTTAACATTTTAGCTATTCATTTTTTAACTACTAACCTGTCAACTAATAATCTTTCAATTAATAACCTTCTAGCTTGGTGTAGGTATTATTTTTTCAGCTGCGACAAAATAGCCACTTCACGAATATAACTCGCCAAATCTGCTTTAGATTCTGCTAGCAACTCATCGTCTTGCATATGTTTGGCATATTCTATCCACAACAGCAACTGATACATACTGTGGTGCTCAGAAGCTTTATATTGCTTCACAAACTGCTTGAGCGTACCTTCATCATTGATATTTAGACGCTCGTACCAGCTCTCTATTTTTGAGACTTGCTCTTTAGGAAAGAAGGCATCAAATAACGCCTTTATCAGCTCATGGCGATTTTCTTCAATCATCAGCTTACCAACACGTTTGGTCTGACGATTGCGGGCATTGGCACTGGTAATATCAGCAAGTGCCATTAGCTCCGCCATAAAATAATCACTGGCAGGTAAAGCTTTTAGCTGTTTTTTCGATAAGCTAGCAAGCGGTATAGATAACTGCTGTAAGCGCTCATGGGCTTTTTTGAGTTCTGTGCGCGAGACGCGCATATCCTGTTCTTTCCAGTCAATCATAAAAGCTTTCCAAAATAATAATTAATAAATTAAATAGTATCTGACATCACTACCAACGACTTTTTTCGCGGTGTTTTGCCAATACCTTCACGCCTTTAGGCATGGCGTCAGCAAGGCGGCGTTGTAGATGATCAGTGATAAAAACAGAGCGATGTTTTCCGCCCGTACAGCCTATGGCAACTGTGACCGTATGACGATTATTGTGCAAAAACTCTGGTAGCCAACGAGTTAAAAACTTATCAATGTCATTCATCATTTCTGCTACTTCTGGATAATCTGAGAAGAATGCGCCTACTTCGGTATCCAATCCTGTCGAGTCACGTAACTCAGGGTTCCAATGCGGATTCGGTAAAATTCTAACATCGAATACAAAGTCAGCATCGATAGGGCTACCGTATTTAAAACCGAAAGACAGTAGATTGATGACAATCTGATTGTCCATGCCTATGTGTTCACGCAAGCTGTCTTTTAACTGATGAATATTTAGGCTACTGGTATCAATCCTAATATCAGCATGACCAGCAATTGGCTCTAATAGCTCAACTTCTTTTTTGATAGCAGCAGGTAAATTAAAGGCAATATGCTTAGCATTGTCACTATCAATATCTTGAGACATTAGCGGATGTACACGGCGTGTCGCATTGAAACGGGCTATCAGCGTACTCTCTTGTGCAGTCACATATAAAATTTGTACCGCATGAGACCCATAAGTTTCCTTGAGAGAAGCATACGTTACTGCAAAGTTAGATAAATCAGCACGTGGCGTTCGAATATCGACACCCAGCGCAATACGATGAATGCCGCTTTCATTGACCAGTTTATGAGCGGCATTAGGTAACAAAGACAGCGGCAGATTATCAATAGAGTAATAGCCTAGATCTTCTAAGATATTCAATACTGAGGTTTTACCAGATCCTGAACGCCCTGAGACCACCAGTATACTGAGCTTATTCGTAGACGTCTGATCCGCTATCGTTGCTGCCGCATTACTATTTTGATCCTGACTTACACCCATGATCTACTCATCCAAGTCTATTGTATCTAGTCTACTGCTACGTCATAAAAGCTAATTTACCACTACCAATTGATTGTCTAACAAACGCGCCTTTCCTAGCCATGCTGCAACTAAAATAACGATGTTTTTGTTCTCTGTATTAAAGGTTTTAGAGTCACTTACGACAGAACCTAACTCCTCAGTCTTTACTTCCAGATAATCAATAATAAAACCTGCGTCACTAATACGTGTCCGCGTATCTACTAATAGCTTATCAAATGCTTGCTGACTAAGAGCCGTACTTTTCAAACTCTGCGCTAATTCTTGCAATGCTTGATGTAATACAGGGGCAACTTGACGCTCATTTGCACTTAAGTATTGATTACGAGATGATAGCGCTAAGCCATCATCAGCACGAACAATAGGCGCACCAATGATATTAATAGGATAACTCAAGTCACGTACCAACTGCTTAATAATAGCAAGCTGCTGATAGTCTTTTTGTCCAAATACTGCCACATCTGGTTGTAAGATATTGAATAGTTTAGCGACAACAATACCAACACCATCAAAGTGTCCAGGACGTGATTGACCACATAACTGATTGGCAACAGCACCAGCTAATACAGCAGTAGGTGGTGGTAATACTGGATACATTGCATCAATACTAGGTGCAAATACGTAATCTGCATTCACTGTCGCAAGCTTAGCCACATCTGCATCTAGTGTACGCGGATAGCTGTCAAAATCTTCCCCAACGCCAAACTGAGTGGGGTTAACGAAGATACTGACCACCACTACATCTGCATGCTGTTTGGCAATCTTTACTAGCTCAAGATGACCGTCATGCAGATTACCCATCGTTGGTACTAACGCAATGCGCTGCTGACGGCCTTGTTTGTCACTTTGCTGACCACGATAAGGCTGAAGCGCTTCACGTAGTGACGAGATATCATGATAAATAATTGGAGACATGATTACTTTTCTTCTATTCAAACGTTCTGTTGTTCAATAGCGTAAATAACTTTAATAACGTCAAAATCAGCTAAATTGTTGCTGCTCAGTCGGGAAACTACCTTCGCGTACTGACTGCTGATAGAGCGCAAAAGCACCTTCGATACTGTGTGCGCTATTACGCTCATCAGTTAAAAAGTCATGGACAAAACGTGGCACTCGGCCATGCGCCATACCTAGCATGTCATGCATCACCAGTACCTGACCATCAGTATCGGCTCCAGCACCAATACCAATAACTGGCACGGCAACAGCTTCAGTAACGGCTTTTGCAAGCGCGGCTGGAACACATTCTAGTACTAGTAATGCAGCACCAGCATCGACGACTGCTTTGGCATCGGCAAGCAGTTTATTAGCCGCCTCATCACCGCGACCTTGAATTTTATAACCGCCAAATACGTTGACTGATTGCGGAGTCAAACCAAGATGCACACAAGTTGGTGTACCTGCTTGCGCCAAGGTCGTTACCAATTCACACAGCTCGCTACCACCTTCGATTTTTATGACATGCGCCCCTGCTTGCATTAATGTGCGGCTATTGGCGACGGCTTCTGGTAGTGTCACATAACTCATAAACGGCAGGTCAGCCAATATCAACGCGTGTTTGTTGCTACGAGCAATATTGGCAGTGTGATAAGCCATATCGTTGACTGTCACAGGTAGTGTTGAGTCATGGCCTTGTACAACCATGCCCAAGCTATCGCCAATTAAAATCGTATCAATCTCGGCTTTTTCCATCATTCGTGCAAACATCGAGTCATAACAGGTCAAGCACGTGAACTTGGTGCCGTCTTTTTTAAACTTATTTAGAGTAGATAATGTCGTCATATGACCCTCAATTAATCTGCAATGCCTTTGATTATCAATACTGCTACTATTCTAGCTATGATCGAGATGTTTTAGACCAATCTTCTATCACTCAGCATCATTTACTTATAATCAATCGCTTGATAGTAATGTTAAACCTGTCCAATCACGACTTTGGGAATAGTCACCTATCGACTTACCGGCGATGGTTAAGTTTGGTGCCAACTCTCGCAGTGGTATTAAGACAAAATTGCGCTCACTTAAACCAGCGTGCGGTATTGTCAGTATTGGATCAATAATCTGTGTCTCGCCGTATAGCAAAATATCAACGTCCAGACTACGTTCACCCCAACGGCGCAAACGTGCCCGCTTGGCCATACTCTCTAACTGCTGACAAAAAGCAAGCAGCTCATAAGGGGGAAACGTTGTCTCAAAACCAGCTACTGCATTAACAAAATCCGGCTGATCTTGCGGACCCATCGGTGCTGAAGCGTAAAAAGAAGAGACACTTACCTCACGTACCTGCTCATGTGATTGCATCATTGCAAGCGCCTGCTGCAAGTGATCGGTAGGTGAACCTAGCTCATTAGCGAGGTTGCTACCCAAGCCCACATAACAGGTAACCCAGTTACTATTATCTGTACTATTATCCATATTATGCGCTTTCGGTACTAGGCTGACGGCGGCGGCGCTTCGATGGTACAGGGCCTTTGTTATCAGTGACTTTCACAGCAGGCATCTGATCACTCATATCTTGCTTCGCTTTAGTAGCCTTTGCAGTAGTTGCTTTCACCGATTTTTTGGCTCTCGCAGGTGCAGCGGTTTTTGCCGCGTCTTTGCTATCTACTGCCTTGCTACCTACTTCCTTTACACTTTTAGTATCGCTTTTAGCAGTTGATTCAACTGCAGGTTTAGGCGCTTTTTTCGCATACTTTGCTGCTGGCTGTGCGTTGTCATTACTGTCCTTCGCAACGTTACTGCCTTGTACTTCGATATTGCTTGTACTATCTACAGTAGGTTGACGACGGCGACGCTTATGCGGGATAGGTTCGTTGTTCATACTGACTAGCGCAGGTGATCTTGCAATCGAGCGAGCTGGTCTAGCCTGACTAGCTGAAGCTTGAGCTTCTGGCTGATTAGTATTAGACGGCTGAACGTTATTTGAGCGTTCAGACTTAACCGCTTGCTTTGGTGCATCTTGATTGGTTGATGCTGGCTTTCGCACAGGTGCTTTACTACGTTTCGACGCATTATCAGCTGACAGTTGCTTCTGTAAAGGTGGCACAACGTTCTCGTGCTCTATAACAAATAACGGCTTAGGCTTTACCTGTTGATTTGCCGATTGCTTGTTACTAGCAAGAGACAACTGCTGTAGCTGAGCAAGCTCGTTATTATCTTGCTCTACTTGCTGCACGTTATGTCTACCACTGTCAGTGCGACCAGCTTTAGATTGACTTGCAGCGCGGCGGCGACGGGCTGGAATATTTGACGAATCATTTACCATTGTTTGGTCATTTCTACCTTTTTCAGCACGGTCATCGGCTTTGTTTTGCTTTGTACTGTTCTGATTGGGTGCTGCATTATCAGTAGTCTGTGTTTTTGATTCTTGACGATTACGTCCGCGACCACGTTGCCCTTTTTTATAAGCACCTCGGCGAATATTTTCGTCAAATTCATCAATCGCTTGCTGCTGCTCTTGTTCAGACAAGGTTTGATACGTCTGCCACCAGTCACCCATATCGTTGGTTGACTCTGATAGCGGATGCTCTGCATCGCCGCACTGCTCACGTAATAATAAAAAGTCAAAGCCCGCACGGAAACGCGGATGCTCTGATAGCTGAACGATCTGTTTGCTACGTGGGGCTGCAAGTTTTGGCTGCAATATCCAGATATCTCGAATGAATTGCTCAGCAAATTTCGGAATAGCGGTTTTGATACGCTGACGGTCGATGACTTTGCCAGCCGCATGCATTTGCGCTTCGGCAAACGGCATATTACGTTTCTTAGCTTTTGCTAATTGATGTAGGTAATTTTCCCACAGTAAGGCAGCATAGAAGAACGCAGGGTTGATACTCTTGCCCGCTGCAATACGCTTATCGGTATTGATAGCTACCTGATTGACTAAAGCACTTGGCTCAGACGGTGGATAGATAATGAGACTATCAATCGCACCTGATTCAAACAATAATGGCAATAGAGGTACTAGATAGCCACCGGTAAACATCTTTTGCGTTTCATCATAGAGACGATGCGGTGATATTTGCTCAAGTAGCGCCCAGTTCCCATCATTGAATTGAGCAGACAACGCTTCATCAAACTCAAAACCCAACTTGGCTTTGAAACGTAAGGCACGTAACAAGCGCACAGGATCTTCTTCGATACGTACTGGCGCATTGCCCAATAGACGAATGATTCTGTTATCAATATCATCAAGCGCGCCGCAGAAATCATGGACGATGCCTTTGAGCGGTTGATAATAAAGCGCATTAATAGAGAAATCGCGACGGGAGAAATCTTGTTGGATATCGCCCCAAACATTGTCGCGCAGAATCATACCGTCTTGATTGGTATTGGCATCACTGGTTGGTGGACCACGGAAAGTAGCAACTTCGATCAACTCGCGACCTGAATATACATGCGCTAACTGGAAGCGGCGACCAATAATGCGGCAGCGCTTGCCAAAGACATCTTTAATCTCATGCGGCTTGGCATCGGTGACGGCATCAAAGTCTTTCGGGCGCAGACCTAGTAAAGTATCGCGCACACCACCACCGACGATATACGCATCAAACCCAGCACGGGTCAATGTGGCAATCACTTCAGTAATGGAATTGGGTAATTCAGATTTGTTCAGTTCTAACTGCTTGGCGGCACGCTCGGCCATGCATCTACTCCTCGCCGGTATTCTTTAACTACCCCTGAATAACACAGCGTTTATCAGGCGGATGTACCCGCTAGTTTAACAAATTTTGGACCTACTGGGGGTGTTATGACATTTACTTACATGCTATTTTGTCAATATTGGGGTTAATTAATGCAAAACACCCTCATTAATCGCGCACGCTTAAACGTCTTTGGTTTTTCTCGACCGTTTTTGCACCGATACCTTTCACTTTTGCTAACTCATCCACTGTCTTAAAATCGCCAAACATATCACGATATAAAATTATCGCCTGCGCTTTACTGCTACCGATACCATCTAACGAAACCAGCTCGCCTTCATTGGCTCGATTGATATTGATAACTTTCTGCTCACGCGCTTGTGTAACAGCTGTTTCTTTCGCGATCAAATACTCATAAGCACGTTTAGGGTCGTCAAAACAAGGGTCTGCATTCGCATTACTGAGTGCGACCACAGACAATAGGAGACTAAAAGCGGTGGTCGTCAGTAAGCTGGCAAATGAAAATTTACGATGAGCGTTCATGTTGTTTCGCCGCTTCCCACAGTGCATCCATTTCAGTTAAGTCGCTGTCCTCTAACTGCTTGCCAGCGAGTTCTAGTTGCTTCTCAATATAACCAAAGCGAGATTTAAACTTGTGTACGCAGGTTAAGGTTGCTGTCTCTGCATCAAGGTTTAGTTTACGTGCGACATTGACTAGCGCAAACATACAGTCGCCTAATTCCTTTTCGACTTCTCTGATATTTGCTTTGACCTCAGTTGTAGACTTATCTGTTAGCTCATGTTTTAGCTCAGCAATCTCTTCATCTAGCTTATCCACTGCCCCTGTAATACCTTCCCAATCAAAACCCAAATTTGACGCTTGCTTTTGTACATCTTGCGCTTGCATCAATGCGCTACCCGCTTTGACTTGATCTAAGCGACGCTTTGATTTACCACGTGCTTCGCGTGCCTGCTGTTCCTCGAGCTTGATTTCGTCCCAACGTACTTTTACTGCTGCATCGTCTTTGAGCGTTTCGGCTTCAAACACATGCGGATGACGACGAACCAGCTTATCTTGCAAAGTGCTGATAACATCACTCATATCAAAGCGCCCTTGCTCCGCATACATCTGACAATGAAATACCACTTGCAGCAGCACATCGCCAAGCTCACCTTTGATGTCTTCATCATCTTCGCTTTGTACCGCTTCACCTAGCTCATAAGCCTCTTCGATGGCATACGGAATAAGGCTATGGTTGGTTTGCTTTTTGTCCCACGGACAGTCTGTTCTTAGTCGTGCCATCAACGCTAACAAATCATCAAGCTGGCCAGTGGCGTCTGGCGTTCCTTGTACAGGCTTAGGCACGGTAATTTTATTGTCTGAGATACTCATAAGGGCGGCTCTTATCGTTTTATATGTTGTTTGATGATTCGTCTAATAGTTAGTGTATCATTGAACACAGCTTGGCTTATAATTGTGCTACTAACCTCTTCATTTTACCACTGCTCATGCGCGAGGAACTTTATCATTATGTCCACTTCTGCGACCACCAGCTATCAACCAGCTGCGACATTCGACCCTATTACTATCAGCTCATTTAAAGCCTATGACATTCGGGGTGAGCTTGGGGTCAATCTCGATGAAGAGATTTCCTACCGTATCGGGCGCGCGTTCGCACAGATTTTGTATCAGCGTTATCAGGCAGCAGCTCAAACCCAAGCCGATGATATAGCAACTCTAAAACCTGCTATCGTTATCGGTAGTGATATTCGCCACTCTAGTGAGCAATTAAAACAAGCCGCTATCAAAGGCATCGTTGATGCAGGCGTTGATGTTATTGATTTGGGCATGAGTGGTACTGAAGAAGTATATTTTGCTACCAGTCACTATCAGGCGTTAGGTGGTATCGAAGTGACTGCCAGTCACAATCCTATCAACTATAATGGCCTAAAACTGGTTAAAGAATATTCAAAACCAATCAGTGCCGATGATGGGCTGGCAGAGATTCAAGCACTGGCAGAATCTGGGCAGTTCACTACGGATAATCAATCAGGAAAATTGCAGTTATTGACGGATAAAAGCGCGTATATCGATCATGTTATGACTTTTATCGATACTGATAAACTAAAACCACTCAAACTGGTCGTTAATTCAGGCAATGGTAGTGCAGGTCCTGTGGTCGATTTATTAATCGATAAATTAGAACAAGCAGATGCACCGATTGAAGTGATTAAATTGCATCATACACCAGATGGTAGCTTCCCTAACGGCATCCCCAACCCAATGATTGAAGCCAATAGAGTGGCTACCCAGCAAGCCGTTTTGGAAAACAACGCGGATCTGGGCATCGCTTTTGATGGTGACTTTGATCGCTGCTTCCTATTCGATGAACATGGCGAATTTATTGATGGTAGCTATATCGTCGGCATGCTCGCTCAAGCTTTTTTAAACAAATACCCGAGTGAATCAATCGTCTATGATCCACGAGTAATTTATAATACTGAAGCAGTGATAGAAGAACATAATGGTAGGGCTGTCATTAGTAAATCTGGACACTCATTTATCAAGCAAGTCATGCGGGACTCAGGTGCTGTGTACGGTGGTGAAATGTCTGCCCATCACTATTTCCGAGACTTCTTCTATTGCGATAGTGGCATGATTCCATGGTTATTGACCATTGAGCTGTTGTCTATCACTGGTAAAACACTATCCGAATTGGTCACAGGCTATATTGCCGCCTATCCTAGCTCAGGCGAACTAAACTTTCGTCTCACAACCCATGACGCACCAACAATTATTAGCGCAATTGAAGATAAATTCAGCAACGAGCAACCAGTTAAATCGACACTCGATGGTTTAAGTCTGAATTTTGGTGACTGGCGCTTCAATCTACGTGCATCGAATACCGAGCCGCTTATCAGATTGAATATCGAAAGTCGCGGCGATCGACCGTTACTGGCTACTAAGACTCAAGAGATACAGCAATGGCTAGCAACGCAAGGTGCCGTACCAGCATAAAGTCATTAACCCAGTAAAAATCATTCTGATTGTCAGTCGAAAAAGGCTCGCTAATGAGTGTTAGCGAGCCTTTTTTCTATACACAGAAAACCTTAAACCAAACTATTTAGTTCGACCAATACCCATATAGTCACCTACTAAGCTATTGATTTGTGAACGTGTCAGGGCATTTTGCGCATCAAATACTGGCATGGCTTGCTGATTGATTTGGGCGATATCTAATTGATCTCGCGGTGACCAACTAACGATGAAAATAGCATGGGTATCGCAAAGCTGTTGATAGGGACTAGTAATAAGCTCAAGCAATGGCTGTTGCTGATAGAGCTCGGCAAGTTCATGCTGTGCCTTATCGCTATAAACCAGTGTGCGAATATTATAAGACCACAGTAATGCTAACAACGGATGGATAGCTGAACCAGCGGTACGTCCTGAACCTGATTTATAACTACCGCCCCAAATCATCACGGTTTTATTATCGATAAAACCATCAAAATATTGCCAAAATTTACGGAATATCAGCTCTTTTTGATCTTCATTGATATGCACGATAGATTGTAATAGAGGCATATCCAAACTGTGTGTACGGCTTGATTGTTGTAATTTAGCCAGCTCAGTAGGCAAAGTATTACCACCGAATCCCCACCCTGCTTTTAGATAACTACTGCCTACCCGCTCATCCAATCCCATAATGCGACTGACTTGACTGATATCGACATTTTGACTATCAGCCAAACGTGACATCTCATTCATAAAGCTTACTCTGGTTGCTAGCATCGCCATGATGCTGCTACGGGCAAACTCTATCGTTGCGATATCAGCATAATGGGTAGCGCGTGCATGCTGCATTAAAGGCTTTAACACATTTAAGTGCTGGCTGCTACTCGCTGTTTTTTCACCCAGTAACCATAACGAAGGATTCAACATCGAGCTATACGCATCGCCATCTTGTAAGAATACAAATGGCACGTAATAGACCCAAGCACGCTGTAAGCGGTGAGCCAATCCTTCTACATGACCCAATTGCTCAATGCCGCTCATAATCACAGGGATTGCCTGCTGATAGCTGTGATTAAACGCGGTTATCCAACTGTCTTTTGTCCACACAGGTTTAATATTGTCTAAAAATAACCAATAAAGCGTCACCGTATTTTGAGCATCAGTTTCGTTATGACTAGCTGCTTCATAGCCTTTTATTAGCATATCGGCACTAGCCGGTAATTCCTTACTGGTAATGACCTGCTGCTGCTCATACATTTGCCATAGGGCTTGCAGATGATGCTCAAAACCATACTGTTGTATCTGCTGCGTCAGTAGCATCTTGTCTGCGTAAAGATGCACACGCTGACCGAGACTTGCCAGCACCACTGCACTAGTAATCGCCTCTATACTGTGACCAATAAGCACACAAACTGTAGAATCAGTTAATTGGTTTGGTTTAGATTCATTATTGTATTTATTCATATGGCTACCATCTAAAGGCGTCTGCATGAGCGTACTTTCCTATATTATTGACACACCATTATCGCTAGGACAGCTGCTTAATACGCTGTAGTAATTGGTCAGTAGACGTATCGAATAGACCTTGAGAGTCCGTCTGGATATGCTGCATGGCATGGTGTACCGAGTCTGCCATTTGCTTGCCCATCTCGACGCCCCATTGATCAAACGGATTGATATCCCAGATACTGGCCATGACATAGACCTTATGCTCGTAGAGCGCTATCAATGCGCCTAAGCTATGCGGCGTCAGCTCATCAATCAGTAATGTGGTTGACGGTTGGTTACCACGGTAGTACTTATATTTGTCTGCTTCGGAAACTGCCTGTGGATCGACCAGATCTGTCACAGCAGCATTGCCAAATGCCAATACTCGACTTTGCGCTAGACAGTTGGCTAAAGACAATTCATGCTGTTGCTGCAATGAGGAGTTTTGTGCTTCATCACCGTAGCGACGTACGCAAGCGATAAAGTCACAGGAAACCTGCTGCGTACCTTGATGTAGCAGCTGATAGAATGCATGCTGCGCATTTGAGCCGATTTCACCCCATAGAATTGGGCAAGTATCATAATCAATATGATCTCCGTTCCGAGTAACTGACTTACCATTACTCTCCATCTCTAGCTGGGTAAGATAGCTGGGTAGATAGCCTAGCCTGCCATCATAAGGCAATACGGTATGCGCATTTACTTGTAAAAAAGTACTGTTCCAAACTGCCAACAGGCCTAGTAGCACTGGTAAGTTATCAGCAAAGTCAGCCTGTGCAAAATGCTCATCCATACTATGAGCACCACTTAATAAAGCCTTAAAGCCATTCATACCAATACGAATAGCAATGGCAAGGCCAATCGCCGACCATAAAGAAAAGCGACCGCCGACCCACTCCCAAAGCTGCAACTGATGCTCAGGATGAATTCCCCAAGCACTCATTTTTTCACTATTGGCTGAGATGCCGATAAAGTGTCGACGCAATACACTATCTTCTGTACCTGCACGGAGTTTTGCCGTCGCAAATAGCCAAGATAATGCTGTCTTGGCATTCGATAAAGTATCAACTGTCCCGAAGGATTTGGAAGAGATAATAAATAGTGTGGTTTCAGGGTTTAAATGCTTAAGCAAATTATCAAGCTGAGTACCGTCCATATTAGAGACAAAATGCACCTCAATACTGGTATCCGCCCATTCATCAAGCGCTGTAGTTGCCATGAGTGGACCAAGATCAGAACCTCCAACCCCAATATTGACAACATCCGTGATCGCCTTGCCCGAAAACCCGCGCCATGTACCATTGCGCACGCGCTCAGATAGGCGTGCTACTTGTGACAAACTATGCTGTACATCAGCGACGATATTTTGCCCATCGACTTGTAATGTCGCTTTCTCTGGCAGACGGAGCGCCGTATGCAACGCAGCACGCTGCTCGCTAGTATTTACCATCGCCCCTTGTAGTAACGAATCAATACGAGCATCTAGCTCACAGCTATCAGCCAAACTCAGTAAGTTAGACAATACTGTCTGATCGATACGCTGTTTACTAAAGTCCATATACAGCGCTCCAGTCTGCACACTGAAATGCTTGGCACGCTTATCATCTTGCGCAAATAACTGTGCAAGCGACCACGGATGCTTTGCAAGCGTTTGTAGTTGCTGCCAGTATTTAGAATGTCGAGCACTGCTATATGCCTTATCGCCCTTTATCTCATTCATCAGCTACTCATCATCTGCTAATTGCTGTTCAGCAAAGTAGATAAATGCCTGCATATATGAACGCATATCGCCTGCGTCGTAGCTATTGCCGCGCATAGTTGTGACATGGACACCATATTCACTAATGAGCGCATCAATCGCATCTGTCAGCTGAATCTCACCACCGACAGATGCTTTAGTATTGGCTAAGTAATCAAAGATATGGTTACTAAATACATAGCGCCCTACCACAGCCAGATTTGAAGGAGCATCATCTAAATTGGGCTTTTCTACAAAACCAGCCACTTTAAAGCTGGCGTTAGTATTTACTTCTTCATTAATATCATTAGTATTGCTAAGCTTTTCATCTAGTTGAGCAATACCGTATTTATGTACGTCTTCATCCGCTACTTGATCAACCAATATCTGTGAGTGACCATCTGTAGCAAAGGCATCTAACATAAAGGCCAAATTATCAGCAGACATATCAATGGTAAATGGATCAAGCACGACATCAGGCAATAATACGGCAAAGTCATGCTCACCAATGATTGGTCGCGCTGCCAGTACTGCGTGTCCCAAACCTAACGCCTTACCTTGACGTATCATCGACACAGTCACATCTTCTGGCAACCAATTTAAGCTATCAGCCAACTCATCTTTGCCTTTATGACGTAATTGATTATCCAACTCCGCATTTATATCAAAATAGTTTTCTATCGCGCTTTTTTGTGCATGACCGACCAAGACAATATGCTTGATACCAGCAGCGATAGCCTCTTCGACCACGTAGTGAATAGCAGGGCGATTGCCAAGCGGCAACAACTCTTTTGGCACAGATTTCGACAATGGCAGCATACGGGTGCCAAAGCCTGCGACAGGAATAACGGCGTGAGTGATGTTGTTAGGTCCAATCATATAAATACAGCACCTTGTTAAGAAAAGTTTTATCTTTCAAAAGAATATCATTATTTTAAAAGTAATAATAACTCCAATAAGCCCTAACTAAAATATCGCTTGAACTTCCTACTTCTTAGCCTTCAAGATCAGAACAAGCCACTTTCTCAGCCAATAACTTTTTAATAACGTCTTCTACTTCAACTGTTTCATTTTTATGAAAATCAAAATATTTAGGATACAGGATATAGGCAGCAGCAAGAATCTCTTCAACTGTTCGCTTTACTTTCCGCCGCAAGTTTGGCTGACGATCATCGGTGACACCCCAACCAGAATAAAAAGGACAACCGAAAGTTGTAACTGATATGTTCCTTAGTAGCGCCTCAAACCCTGCTTGAGAGGTTATCGTATACACATGATCAATTGTTTCTAATGACTGTGCAAGTGGAATATCATCTACTAATACCTCACAAATATCGGCGACCTCCTTTGGGTCTGAAAGCATTTTACGCTTTTGAAGTAAGACATCTGGATGAGGTTTGTAGATAACTTGAGAGGAAGGATTTTCACTTACTGCTAAACGTACTAAGTCATTGTTTGTAATTGGGCTTGCGCAACCATATTTTATAGATGCGTCATCCTCAACTTGTCCAAGAACTAAAACCCGTTTTTTAGTTTTTTCTCCATAGATACTATTTATGTCAACATCAGAACTATGGTTGTACTTGCTTATGCCAGTATTTAATAGTGTGCTTTTTAGTCGTTTAGCACGGGCTAACAACTCTACATCTGAGGCAAAGTCATAATTATTGAGGATATCTTCCAACTCTGATACTTGTTGTGCATTAAAGTAGATTGTTTTGGAATCAAAATTTAATGACATAGGTGGAGTATGCTCAGAACCCAAACCTATTGAACGTATAAAACCATCTTCGACATACGTAATTTTTGCACTACTGTCTTTAATGATTTCAGGTAAAGTCATACCCCAAACCAAAACCTCGATATTATTATCGATAATATGAGGCAGATACTTTCTTTTCAGTAAAGGCTCATTCAAGTTTAGAGGAATATATACAATTGTTTTATTTGGATAAAATTTCTCTAAGTAAGGTCTTTTCCACTCCTTAATATTGAATGCAAAAACAGTATCTTTCGGATCTACTCTAAGATGTTTACGATTGTTGATAAAATCAATAAGGAACTGCTTGGGATTTAATACTAACTTTCGGGTCAAGCGATATAGTACCATTGAGAACCTATTAAGTAATTGCTATAGCTAAAAATCGAAAACCCGTAAACTTTATATAATAATGTAGTTGAAAATTTAATCTATAGCCGAACTTCAATTCATCCTAAAACATCAGGCCAGCAAAAGCTGGCCTGACAATACAATTTTATTCAAACTTATATTAAATATAGTTCTGCATAAAACGCACACCTGATCGTTGGGCGTATTTCCGGACCAGTTCAGCAGATTGATTTAATGTTTTATTTTCACTTCTTGCAACACGAGAAATCTTCCGCTCTGTTTCAGGCCAAGGTCTACCAAATAGTGAGTTGGTATATTGCACCTGTGCCATTAAACGATGCTTGCTAATAGGGTTGGCTCCCTTGTGCAATGCACTTGTATCTACAAGGAAAACTGTGCCCGCTGGACCAGTGATGTTAACTTCATTTTCCATAAGACCTGATTTTATTACCGCTTGATCTGTATGCCGGCCGTCTGCCCACATTTCTGAAGGCCTATTACGGTGTGTACCCGGAATCAATGTATGTGGACCAGACTCCATATCTACATCCGTTAAATATATGAAAAGTTTCACAAACTGCAAGCGATGCATATCATGATGGTAGAGCTGTGCCGTATCTGAAAGTTCTCTTTGTGACTTGACTTTACGGGCCGAATTTAAGAAAGCGACAGGAGTGTTGAAAATTGGTGGCACACCCATATACTCTTGAACCATTGCTAACAATATAGGGTCACTTGAAATTTCATACATTTCTTCAAACGTAGTTAGCGGACCATGCTTCCCTTTAATCTGCAAAGGAGCATCGTCCGTTCCAAAAATAGCCTTTCCAACATCACTTCCATGGTCAGCTTCCATGCTATTCAAAACTTTATTTTTCAGGCTTTCAACTATTTCAGTTGGTACTTGAAGCTTTGTTTTGTAAAAGCCATGGTGCTTAAGATGATAAAGACCAGTTTTAACAGTGTTAGCAGCGTCCACGTCTTCGCCAAAAATAGTCTGCGAAAAGTCATATTCTGTCTTACCGATATGATCAGCAATCACATTACTGAATACACGATTACTACTACCTTCAGTTTCACTAAAAGCTTCTCGGAAACGCATATAAGTTAGCTCATCATTGATACCTGTCTTAGCATAGCGCTCATAGCCTTCAAGCACCTTACGCACTGTCCAAGAAGGGCTAAGATAATTGTCAAGATTCATTGATAGATCTTGGGCAGCGCTGGCCTCAAGTCGAACACTATAATCTCGAGCTTCAATTAGGAGCTTGTCAATTGGTTGATACATCAATAATCCTTATAGTCATTTTAATCACTTTTTAATCATAGATATTACAACGAATCAAATATATTCTAACAAAAAAAATATAGTTAACATTTAGCTGTTAAGTTATCGAAAAATCAATTATATCTGCTCTATTTAAGTCAATATTGCTTTTGAAATTATGTGAATATAGTGTACTCGATAACATTTTAAATTATATTGAGTACTTAAATCTTTTAACTATTATAGTTATAACCTTCTAAATGCGCAAAGATATTTTTTTGCATTGGTAATTTAAATTTATTCATTAATTCTTTTTCAACTACTTTTGTTATTTCCCTGTACACATTTTTTGCGCCTAAATATTTCATAACATTATGTACATCACTATGACAATAAGTAATATGTAGATTTGGATCTTTTTTATTGAGACTATATGTAGACATCATGTCGAGAGGCTCATTTTCACATAGAGTCATATAAATCTTAGGATAAAATCCTTTGTCTTTATATTGAATATAACCAATATCAATATCTTTTGGTTTAAATAATTTTGTACTAATCTGTAGGTCTCTATAAAACTCGTGAGATCGGCTAAAAAATGCTTGGGTTCTTGTCATAAATGCAAATACAATATCAGCTTTTAGTGATTGCCCTATCATAATACTAGAAAAAGCACCAGCAGAGCTTCCAATACACACTAAATATTAGACCTCTTGCAAAAGTAGCAGAGGGAATTAAAATAAGAAGAACATTCATCGTTGTCTAGGAACCATGCCAAA
>NZ_JASMRK010000036.1:0-25448 GCF_041431295.1 Psychrobacter sp. Arc9
TTTTATGATTATGTTTGATGACCGTATCAGTAAGCATTTAATCTAAATGGCAGTTACACAGAATCTGGGATGGTCTCTATCATCGTATATAATCATAACCCTGTGGAAGCGACTATGTTGAGAGGATGCTTCGTTTTAAATAGTACTCTATGAGTATGATTGCTTCAACTCTTTCTTTTCTAACAAGTTGAGCAAGTCTACATTATTCCAATCAGTATGCCAGTATTGACTTCTAAAAGAATGACTAAGATTGCTAATTTCACTATCGTTTAAGCTCATTTTTAATAAAGAAGCTACTTCCTTTACTAATTTTTCGCTATCATTATTAGAAATATAAGGGCAGCTTAGAGTATCTAGTAATAAGTAAGCTTTCTCACTATTAATAGTAATATCTTCTAAATTAGATAGCTTCTTATTAATATAATTGATAAGTTCTAAGCGAATATTGTCATATTTACTATCGTTTTTTATATAGAAAAGACATGAAGTAACTGTGAAGTAAGATAATTCAGCTTGGTCAAGGAACAGCTTTTTTAGTGTTGTCTCTGGTAATAAGTATAAACCTCCTAGTTCTCTAACAGCTAGAAGTATGTTAAGAAACTCTAAATGAATAAAGCCTTCGAGCGAGATGGATTTGACTCTGTTTGACTCATTTAACATTAAGTCATTAGTAAGTCCAAAAATTTTAAGAGCAATTTCTTCTTCGTACAAACTATACTGTCTACAAAACCTTATTATAAATATGATCATTGTGCTTAGTTTATAAGATGCGCCTACAGAGGGTGCTACTTCATATAGAAAAAAGGCTACTTCAATAATCGTTTTTAGCACATGGTAATAATTATTCCTTTCTTCATTTAATACTTCGTTTGTATCGATTAATCGCTTAATACGATTTGTTAGAGAGGATATAACAAATGATGAAATTTCATCATATCCAACATTATTATGAACACATAAGACTTTTATAGACTCAATAAATGACTTTGCAAGCCTCGAAGACCTATAAATTTTCTTTGGTTTTAATTTTTTTAACTCATCAATCTCTAAGAACTTATCAAAAAAATTATTCGATAAATTACTAATTTCGTGCATCAATCTAGATTTACTGCTGGCAAAAGGTCGGGTAGTAATCGATGACTTACTTGCATTTGTATGCAGGTTGAAACTGACTAAACTATCTGAGTAGATCGCATATATTTTTTCAGCTGTCTCTTGATTATCCGCAAAAATATAAACATCATCTACATATCGCTTGAAAACATAATCAATACCGAATTCCAAATTAATATCTTCTGATTTAATTTTTTCTATAGTTAATAAATCAATTTTTTGAAAAATAATTTCAGAAAAAATTCTACTTACTTCAGGGCCTATAGGTATCCCATTAGTTTCATTGTCGTTACCATGTCGAATTAGTGCATCAAAAGCATCACCAAATGTATTTCTATTTAAGTTACTCTTAGTGAAATCTTTATCTTTCGTTGCCCAAGCAATCGAATGAGTATAAATACTATCAAAACACTTAGAAACATCTAAACTCATTTGTATTCTAAATCTTTGCTCTAATTTGAAATACTCAGAAGAGTTGAAGAACTTATATAGACGGTCATACCCCTTATATGAAAAAAATGATGGCATATGTTTTACGAAAGCATCTTTCGCAACTGAAGAAACTTGGTTTTCCTTATATTGATATAAATTTTCCCATAGTCCTTTAGTATAAAAGGTGCTTGCGATATCTTTCGGAGATCTAATGGATGCTGGACTAATCGAACAATAGTGAAGGATCAGACTTGTATATTTTTCATAAAACAATTTTGTTTGATATTGGGAGATGGGGTGTAACAAAGCTAATCTTCTAAAACTAATATTATCTTTACATATTTTATAAAGGTAGGGTTTAGTATGCTTTATTTGCTTATTTCTCCCATTGCCCGTAGGTTTTTCACCATAAATTATTAATTTAATTAGCTTTTTCTCGAATTCTGGAAAGTCGTTAATATATTTTATTCGCTCATATAATCCATCGTTTGAGAATATTATGGGAGTCTCATAAGGTAGTGTTTCTGTTAGAAGGACTCGTGTGTAGTCACTCTTTTCTATATATCTTGCAGCTGACATTTTGCTATTCCTAATAACCCCAACAAAGTTTTATTTGACTAACTCTTTCGGGACGAAAAGTGACAAAAGCTACATCTTCATGGCCCTTAACAAAGCTATTAGCTAGTATTCTACTCTTTAAACTTGAGTTTAATTTAGCTTTCAGTAAAGCACCTAGCCGTCCTTTTTGTCCAATCACTAACGCTTTAACAAAGCCGTCTAAGTCTTTTAAATTTGACATATTGCCTTGTATAGCCGGGTAGTTATAATAAATACCCGAAAGCTTAGTTCTGTCTAGATGTTGGTTATAGACCTTAAAGTTTTTAGTTAAAAATCTTAGTCTATCAATGAGTAATTCTGTGTTACCATTTTTTGCAAAGTCATAAAATGTTCTCGATAAACGTTTTTTATATTTTTTAACCTTCTTGTCAGCCATGTCAATATCAATAACTCTATGCTTATCTTTATTAGTTCTTTTTTTAATACTAATTTTATATCCTAAGTATTCGAAACTATATACAAATTTATCAGTTTGCTTTCTAGCTGTAGGGCTCTTACCAATAATTGGAGACTCTTTAGATTTCAATTCGTTAAATTTTAGGCCTTTAGGTAAAATAATTTCAGCTGAATGCTTAAATCTTTGGTTACTTTCATTAGCTGAAGTAATAATTATGATATCGTCTACATATCTCGCATAAAAGAATGTATCAGGGTGAGCAGAGATTTTACTATCAAATTCACACATCATTAATTCTGTAAGAATGGAGCTTAATGATAAGCCTCGGGGAGAACCAGTACCACCTAAAGCTTTATGTTTTGCCAAGATAGAACCAAGCAATCTTTTACTTTGAGGGCTTAAATTAGGAATTTGATTTATGAAACTTTCTACTTCTTCATTATCAAAAGACTCAAAAAACTTTGTGATATCCCACCTATAAATCCTATATGGCACATCCTCCATTAATAATAACTTTAAATTTTCAATTATATTCGCCCGATTAGGCGCTTTCTTTCCGCTAATGCTATTAAGATTCGATGTTAACTTTCTTTCTATTAGTCGGTGATGATGTTTATCTATTTTATATACTTGATTTCCATCTAATTTGAAAGATGATAAAGGGTTGGTAACATCTGAGAAGTTTCCTCTAACGCTTTCAGTTGCGTCTTTTAGTAATTTTTTTCGGTATGCATTGTGATATTCCACAGATACCTTCTGGAAATCGCTTTTACGAATAACCTTGTTTAATCTATAGGTGCTAAACGTTTGATATTCCATGTTTATTACTCAAATGTGTATGTCAGTTATTAAAGATTTTTTTTGAAGAGAAATAATTTTTTAAAGTCTATATACGTGTATGCAATGAATAAAATCAATCGCATAGTTACTTAGCTATTATGTTCTAATGCCTTCTTAATAATATCCTTTACCAAATCATCCTGAAACTGTGTGCTAAAGCTGACACTAAGTCCATCTGATTCCATTTGATTAAACAACCGCTCAGCATGCTTAATCTTACGGCTTTCCTCTGCTCTGAGATTATCAGATGAGCTGGTATCTTTGGTCTCAATAATTAAATTTGGGGCTGTCCTAGATAAGTAAAATTATTTAGGATAGCACTATGAGAAAGAGTAAACTAAGTTGGTATAAACAAAGCAGACTCATCGAGTTATTTGTTGCCGGTTCTACCGCGAGAACAGCAGCAAGCCTAATTGGTATTAATAAAACGACAGCCAGTTATTACTTTCATAGGCTAAGACTGCTTATTTACGAGAATAGTCAAGACCCTGGTCTATTTGAAGGCGAAATCGAAGTAGACGAATCATACTTTGGTGGAACTCGTAAAGGCAAGCGAGGGCGAGGTGCTGGTAGCAAAGTGCCCGTGTTTGGTCTATTAAAGCGTAATGGCAAGGTCTACGCTTGTATTATACCCAATGCTAAAGCAGATACTTTGATCCCCATTATAAGAGAAAAAGTGAAGCCTGATAGCATTGTTTATACTGACTCATTTAAAAGCTATAACGCATTAGATGTCAGTGAGTTTACTCATTATCGTATCAACCACTCCAAAACCTTTGTTAATGACAAGAATCCCATTAATGGTATAGAGAACTTTTGGAACCAAGCTAAACGGCATCTACGTAAGTTTAACGGAGTTCCAAAAGAACATTTTCACCTCTATTTAAAGGAATGTGAGTGGCGTTTTAATCACAGTGACCCAAAGTCGCAATTACTACAATTAAAACAATGGGTTAAACAGGGTTTGAGCTAATTATCTAGGACAGCCCCTTGAATTTTATTAGTGTCCTAAATTAGTTGACCACCACCAGATTCTTATCAAAGACTTCATCATCTATTATTCGCCAAACGGCAACTTGCTGATGGTCTTTGGTGGTGACTAGATTTAAAGTTTGTTCAATCATTGCTTGAGGTCTCATATCCTTATGATGTTTATTTGCTTCAAACCCAGTTACTTTACACTTAGCGGTTTAATTAAGCTACTTACTTGAGCTATTTGCTTCAGTTATTAGGCTTGGCTACTTACTCAACTTCAATATTCTAAAGGCGCCCTGAATAACTAAAGCAAATACGATGCTACCAATAATCAAATCAGGCGTACTAGAGTGTAACCAATTAACCAAAATCCCTGCAACAATTACCCCTAAATTGATAATCACATCGTTTGAAGTGAAAATCATACTGGCTTGCATATGGGCTTCTTCTCCTTCTTTGCTTTTCGATTTTTGTAGTAAATAGAGGCAAATCAAGTTTGCAATTAGCGCAAGAATCGATATGACTATCATGGTAGAAAAGTCAGGTAACTGCTCATTGCCAAAGAAACGTCTTAGTACTTCTAAAAAACCAAGAATCGCTAGCGTAATTTGAAAATATCCGGCAATTCTAGCAATCCGTTTTTTCTTAATGACCGTTCCACCGACCGCAAATAAGCTAATTCCGTACACGAAGCTATCTGCTAACATATCTAAGCTGTCGGCGACCAACCCCATCGAACGAGAAATCAGTCCCGTGCTCATTTCAATAATAAAGAAAGCAAAGTTAATGACCAGCACTATCCATAGTAGCTTTCTTTGCTCAGCATCTTTTTTGTGACTAGAGTCAGCATCAATTTTAAAATTATTGTTGGGATCAGAGGGGTCAATGGTTTCGGTCGAGAGTAGGGTGTCTCCTAATTTTAGGTCATGAATAGCAGTCTCTATCCCTTCTATATTGTCATGATGAAACACAGTTAATTGACGGTTAGGAATGTCGAACTCAAGATGTTCAATATTCGAGTGGCCCTCTAATTTCATTCGGATTAGGTTTTCCTCCGAAGGGCAGTCCATCTTCGATATTTTAAAAGTTGTTTTATTCATAGCTACATTTATATCCGGGTGGTGGTTCAAAAAGTAGGCTGAAAAAAAACAGGCTGAGAAATTGATAAATAGTGAAATGCAAATGACACTATACATCAAATGCCCAGCCTGTCTAAGTGACAATATAAAGAAAAATGGTTTCAAAAGCTATACCCCAAGGGCACTATCAAAACAGGTCTCTTAATCAATTAATAGTCTATAGTCAGCTGAATGTAAAAATGTTATGGATTTAAACGCGCTACTGGTATAAATTTTACTTGCGTGCTGCGTTCCCAGAGGCTGCGCAAAATTCATCCCAGTAGTGCTATGACATTTTTAGAGTGTATCGACTATATAAGGGTAAGACTTTTTAACGCTGTCTCTTGTTTTTTTCTAAGGCTGTGAATTTTTTCAATAGTTGGCTGAGTCTGTGACACTGTATTTTCCTTTTGTTATTATCAATAAAGAATTTATGGATTATTCAATGTCTCTATAATAATGGCTCTACGCAGAGCTTTTAAGTATTGGGTTTTAAGACCTAAAATGAGTGAGTACCTATACCAGTCATACATTACCTTCCAGTTCACATTTTATAAACATACTCAAGTATAAAAAGTATTTTTCCGTATAGAGTGACTATGACGCTAGTTCTTTTTATTTGTACTGATCAATATTCACTTGTTTATTCATTACGCTTACTTTCCAAAAATATCATATCAATTATAATCAACGCTACACCGACACAGACACCTATATCTGCAACATTGAAAAGAGGATAATTCCAGACATCAGCATAATGCACATGGATAAAGTCAACCACTTTACCAATTCTTAAACGATCGATTAAGTTGCCAATCGCACCACCAAGCATTAAGGCCAACCCCATAGATAATAGCTTGGCTGCACGTGGCGCTTTGATTAAATAAACCGTTAAAAAGATAGCCATTACAAAAGCTAAGCCTGAGAAAAACCATTTCTGCCAACCGCCAGCGTTGGCTAAAAAGCTAAATGCTGCCCCATAGTTATAAGCGAGTGTCCAGTTGAGAAATGGTTCAATGACCGGTACGGGGTCATTGAACGCTAATGTGGTTTGGGCCAACCACTTAGTCCATTGATCAAGTATTAATACCATTATCGCCAACAAATACCAGATAAAAGCGCGACTGCCATTGGCAACCATTTTTGGCATTTTGTCCAACTTATCTTTAGGTGTTATTGAGTTGCCTGAAGTCACGTACATAGCTTTAGGCGTATGATTTATGGTTTTAGAGTCAATCGATTGATGAGTACTACTCACAGCTATAGGTACCTTCTTGTCAGCAATATTAGTACTAGCCGATTCAACGCTATTCAATTTAGTACTATCTAATCTGTCGGTAGATTCAGTCATAGTTGTTTTCTTTATCTGTGTTTATACAATGAACAATGTTAAACGTATATGTTTTTAGTATACGACTATTAATAGCGCCACTTTTAAAAACGGCTCCACTTACCGCTCTGGTATTATGAAACTTACGGTAATAATTTTTTATTAGGGAATCTGTTGATTGATTTCAATATTAACCTGAGTCTGTTCAGCACTAATCACTATCGGATTACCCGATAAGTCGCCTGACTCTGCTATGGCATTACCGCTATGACTAATACGAGCAACGACTGCTAACTGAGTTTTGTCACTACGAGCTGAATTTAACGTGCGATCTGGCATCATCGCATCAAGATTGCTTAAGCGGATACTGGCCTCACCTTGCTCAATAACACTAATGGGTAAACGTTTGGCGGCAAACGGTGGACCTCCTTTAACGTCACGTATCGCAACAAACAACACATCATCAGCTTTCACTAACGGTAATAAATTAGCGTTAATTTTCACTGTCACGTCAATACCTTCTAGCGCTTGCTTTTCTTGCGTGCTAACGTAGTTGCTTAACTCATCTAAGCTTGCTAAAGCTTTAGTATGATCACCTGGTTTGGCCACAATGCTGCCTTGTAAGCGTTTAATCCAACCTTGCGCTTGGGCAAAGTTACTACTACGAGTCTCACCCATTGCCATGAGCATTTGAGCCCGTTCATGCTGCGGATTCTTAGCTAATATAGCTTGTAATACACGGCGAATATTGGCGTCTAACTGACCTTCATTAACGAAAAAGCTAGTCTGAGCATAAGTGGTGGCGATTTCTTCATTTTCAGGAGCTAAACGATAGGCACGAGATAAGGCTTCCAGCGCAGAATCAGTTGCCTCCATAGATAAGAAAAGCTCGGATAGGCGCATCCAGCGATTAGGATCATCAGCATTACGATGAACATTGGTTTGCATGGCGCTAATCAGTTGACGACCATCTTCAAACGCCCATGATGGCGGCTTGTCAATTTTAGCTGTCAATAGGTCGTCAGCCACTTGTCCTACTTTGTCCTCAGCTGTCCACAAATCAAACACGGGCGTACGATTGCCTATTAGTAAATACGCCATTGCAGCCAATATTGGGATCCAAGCTGCGACAATTAAACGGCTTTTGACATCAGGGGTGACCATAGGTGTTATCTGACGCTGCACATCTAATAGCTGACGCTCCAGTTCCAGCTTTTGATTTTGATAATGGCTATTATTAATAGTACCGCTGTCTTTATCTGTTTGTAGCTCAGCTAAACGTTCGCGAAATACTGCAACATTAATATCTAGCAGTTGATTGTCTATTGGTTTGGACTGCAAACGCGGTGCTCGTAGCCATGGCATAATAGCAATCAGCGCAAATATAAGAGCAATCAGCAAGCTTAGAGTTACAAATAAGCCAAAAGTAGAAAATAGAGTCATTTTTTGTCCTCTAGGCTAGTAATGTCGTGGTCGACACTCTCAGCTTGCGATAATAGACGATCAAGCTCAGCCTTTTCCGTAGAGGTCAAGGCAGCAGTACTGTTCACTGTGACGCCGCTTTGACCACGGGCAACAACTTGGCGACGCTTACTTTGCCAAAACCAACCAATAATTAAGACGAGCAATAATAGTGGTGGAAAAAACCATAGGATCCATGTTGATGGTCGCATAGGCGGCTTGTAGCTAATAAAGTCACCGTAGCGCTCTTGCATATAGACGCGTATTTCAGCATCACTACGTCTATCTTTAATTAAATCATAGACTTTTTGCTTTAGATCCTGTGCAATCGGTGCATCAGAGGCTGCAAGGTTTTGATTTTGGCATTTTGGGCAGCGAAACTCTTCTATTAATCCACGATACTGAGCTTCTTGCTGTGGTGAGTCAAAATCGTATACGTCAATAGCTGCGTTTGCCGTCATGTTAAGCAGACACGCTAGTATTAAGCTTGCTAGTTTTAAAACTATATTGGGTTTTAGTTGAGGAGCTCTTATTCGAGTAACGTTCATTTGCACATCTCCTCAACCTGAATGAGATCAGGACTATCGTTGTTCTTATTAGCCTTATTAAGTACTGTCAGGCACGGCTTAACACGCTGTTGCCAATTGGCTTCATTAATCTCACCAACAATATGCTGACGAATGATGCCATCTCCATCCACAACAAAGGTTTCGGGCGCACCAGTTATGCCTAAGTCTAGAGCAAACTGACCCAATGAATCCTGAATAGACATAGAAAATGGATCACCGCCTCGGTTTAAGTAACTGAGCGCATTACCAATCTCATCCTTATAATTCACACCAACGATATCAACGCCGCGCTCTTCTAGTTGCATTAAAAACGGATGCTCAATAACGCAAGTTGGGCACCATGAGCCCCAAACATTAAGTAAAAACGGCTTATCCGGCAAATTATCATTGGTGATAGTACGGGTAGTATCTGCTAATAACGGCAGCTCAAAGGTAGGAACCGGACGCTCAAGAGCGGTATTGGTCACAATGTCTGTTGGTTTACCTAAGCGCATGTACAATATAACTACCAAACCAAAAAAGAGGATAAGCGGAATTAAGAACCATAGCTTCGTCTGCTTTTTTTTCATTGTCTTTGGGTTACGCTGCTTACTGTTTTGGCTATCTTTTTGCTCAGGAGTATTATTCGACATAGTCATTTTGCTTCTCCCCTATTAGTGTCGTGTTATTAGTAGTGCTTTTAACATCTAAATCAGTAACCGTCGTAAAGCCTGACTTACTCGCTGCAATTTGTGCAGGGGTCTTGGATGTTTTGAGACGATAGCGCCTATCAAGCATACTCAGCAGACCACCCAATGCCATAATAATAGCGCCGAGCCATATCCAACGAATTAATGGTTTTACATAAATCCTTAATGCCCATTGGTTACTACCATCGGCAATAGGTTCGCCCAGTGCGACATAAACATCGCGCATAAGACTGGGGTCAATAGCAGCTTCAGTTGTTGGCATCGTGCTGATAATATAAGTACGCTTTTCTGGAGTCAGTTTCGCCACTTCACGACCGTCTTTGGATACCACCACTTGCGCTTGCGTTGCATCAAAGTTACTACCCTTTATTTCAAAAAATTCAGTTACTTCAAAATCGTAACCTTGAACATTGACTGTATCGCCAACACTCAATGCCACATCGCGCTCGATACTCAAGGTACTGGTAAAGGCAACACCGATGACCGCTACAATCACACCAATATGTGCCGTTTGCTGACCCCAGTAGCTTAAACGCAGCTTATTTAAGCCTTGCAAAAAGCTTGGTGCATTTTTGGTTTTGTCTTTGAAATCAACCACCATCCAGAACAGTACCCAAAAACTTACTGCTAGTGTTACACCAATATTAAGCATGGCAGATGGACTGACAAAGTAAGTGATGACTGCAGCTAATACTAGACTGCTCGCCGCAATGACCATACCAACGCCTAACAATGGACGCTTATCTTGTTTCCAGCGGATATTGGAGCCCATACCCATGGCAACCAGCAATAGCCATGTTAAAGGCACAAATAGCGCATTAAAGTACGGAGGACCTACCGATACCTGACCCAAGCTAAAGGCGTCGGCAATGATAGGATAGAGGGTACCAAGCAATACCACTAAGGTTGCAATCAAAATGATGGCGTTGTTGATCACTAAAAAGGACTCACGTGAAATCAGCTGATATTGACTTTCAACGGTTAAACGCCAACCTCGAACGGCAAACATTAATAGACCACTACCGATGATAATGCCAAGAATAGCTAAGATAACCAAACCACGCGTCGGATCAGCGGCAAACGAATGCACTGAGGTAAGGACTCCAGAGCGTACCAGGAACGTGCCAAGCAAGCTTAAGGCAAAGGCGAAAATAGCCAGCATGATGGTCCATGCTTTAAACACCCCGCGCTTTTCAGTGACTGCTAATGAATGCAGCAATGCTAAGCCGACAAGCCAAGGCATAAACGAGGCATTCTCTACCGGATCCCAAAACCACCAACCGCCCCAGCCAAGCTCGTAGTAGGCCCACCACGAGCCCAGTGCAATACCAATGGTCAAAAATCCCCAAGCCGCGAGCGCCCATGGACGTGACCAGCGTGTCCAAGCAGCATCTAAACGCCCTTCCCACAATGCCGCCATACAAAATGCAAAAGGTACTACCATACCCACATAGCCCATATATAACATGGGCGGATGAATAATCAGACCGAAATCTTGTAGGACAGGATTTAAATCAGCGCCATCGACCGCTAGATTGGGTAAGGTACGCTCAAACGGTGACGAGGTAAATATCAGCATCGTTAGCATCATTAACTGTACACCGGCCAAAATAACTAATACCCGCGCACGCATTGATAACGGCAAGCCGCGACTAAAGTATGATACCAGTGCACACCATGTGGCCATGATGGTCATCCATAGCAGCAAAGAGCCCTCGTGTCCGCCCCATGTCGCCGATAACTTATAGTACCAAGGCAACAGCGTATTGGAATGCTGCGCGACGTAACTGAGGCTAAAATCATTATAATAAAAACCTGCTATCAAAGCGCCAAATGACGTTATCATGGCGGCAAACTGTGCCCAAGCTAAGCTAGGGGCTAGTCGTTGCCAAGCAACTTGGTTACGAATAACACCAATAGTTGGCAGAATTACCTGCAATAACGCCAATACAAAAGCGGTAAGCAAGGCAAAATAGCCCAATTCTGTAATCAACATACGGTCTAACCTTATTTACTCTAATGCGGTTGCAGTTTACTGTAGCGGTGGAATTTTTATTATTAGAACCCACCCCCGAAATCTGCTGCTATCTCTAGTTTTTAATTGATTTCGAAGGGTTTTATTTAACTACTTTAGGCGGAGTTACCAGTGGAGGCGCGCCTTTAAAGCGCAGTAAACGTAACGCATTGAGAGTAACGAGCACTGTTGCTCCAGCATCAGCTAGAACCGCAATCCATAGTCCAGTAATGCCGAATACGGTCGTGATCAGAAAGACGCCTTTGAGACCTAAAGCGAAAATGACGTTCTGATGAATGTTGCGCATGGTGGCACGCGAAAGTGCAATCAGATGGGCCATGTCTGTAACACGACTTTTTAATAATGCGATATCGGCCGTCTCAATGGCCACATCGGTACCACCACCCATCGCGATGCCAACATCAGCGGTTGCTAGTGCTGGCGCATCGTTAATACCATCACCCACCATCGCTATTTTGCTGTTATTCTTCATCTCGTTAAGCAAGCGCAGTTTGTCCTCAGGCAACAGCTCAGCTTCCCATTCCACGTCTAAATTACTGGCAAGTGCTTGAGCGGTTAAGCGGTTGTCGCCTGTTAGCATGACGGAGCGCACACCCATCGCTTTAAGTTGAGCCACACCTTCATGAGCGTCGTCTCGTAACTCGTCTCTTAGTGCGACCAATCCAAGCACTTCTCGACTTTGCTCATCGAAAAGAACAGAGACGGTCTTGCCCTCATTTTGCAGCGCCTCGATTTGTGCCTGTTGCTCGGCTGAAATTGATGCCTCATCTGCGGCATAAACAGGCGAACCGATAGCTAGCGCGCGCCCAGCGATAGTTGCGTGTACCGCTTTACCCGCAGTAGCAGAAGCTTTAGAAGCCACAGGTATGACAACTTTGGCGGCTTTGGCATGACTGACAATAGCTTCAGCAAGCGGGTGACTAGAACCTGTCTCCACACTGGCAAAGAGCGCCAATACCTTATCTTTACCTTGAGAACCCTGATCCTGAGAATCCTGACCTTGAACACTTGAATACTCTTGTGTAATGTCAACAACATCGGTCACGCGTGGTTTGCCTTCAGTTAAAGTGCCTGTCTTGTCAAAAGCGACTGTCTTCACTTGGCCGATGGTTTCTAAAGCACTACCGCCCTTGATCAGCAAGCCGCGGCGCGCACCGACCGCTAGACCAGAGGCGATAGCAGCTGGTGTTGAGAGCACAAGAGCACAAGGACAAGCGATCAATAATAAGGCTAGACCTCGATATAACCAAGTTGACCAATCTCCGCCCATGGTTAACGGTGGGACGATGATAATTAGGGCGGCAATAGCCATCACAGCCGGTGTATAGTAACGACTGAATTTCTCAATAAAACGGGCAGTGGGTGCTTTGGAAGCTTGCGCTTGCTCTACCAAATCAATAATGCGCGAAATAGTGTTATCGGCGGCTGTCTTTTCTACGCGCACTTGGAGCACACCATCGATGTTAATTGACCCTGCAAATACATTGTCACCCATCGTCTTGGCAACAGGAACAGACTCTCCCGTCACGGGCGAATCATCAAGGCTGGACGCACCTTGAACAATGGAACCATCAGCAGATACCCTATCTCCAGGACGCACCAGCACAAGGTCATTCACTTGTAGTGAAGTCGCTGGAACGTTACGCTGCCCACCTTGAGCATCAAGTAAAATTGCACTTTTCGGAACCAGCGATGATAAGGCTCTGATGCCAGCGCGAGCGCGATCAGCAGCGATACTCTCAAACAGTTCACCGATTGAGAACAAAAAGACAACCGCTGCGGCCTCTTCAGCTTCACCAATGATAAGTGCGCCAAGCACGGCGACGGACATCAGCGTTTCAATTGAAAAGAATGAACCTGTTTTAGCCAGTGCTAAGGCTTTGCGTGCAAATGGAAAAACGCCTACAATCACAGCGATGGCAAACACCCATATCCCATAAGCGGGGAACAGTAGTGACAGTGCATAAGCGCTGCCCATCAAAATACCGAGACCAACAACCTGTTTGCCTTTTTGAGTTTGCCACCACCGCTTATCCTGCGGAGCCATCTGATTGTCGCTGTCAATATCAATAGCCGATACAGTTTGTTGACCAGTATTGGCAGATATACCGAACCCTAGGCTTTTGATGGTTTTTTCAATATCACTAGCCTGAGTCGGCGCATCAGGGGCCAAGCTTAGCTCTAGCGTTTCTGTAGCAAAATTTAGCTCAACATCAGAAACCCCAGGCATACGTTTCAAAGCTGTTTCAATCTTGCCGATGCAACTGGCACAGTCCATACCTTCAATATGATATTTCATAATAATTTACCCTTTGAATAATGATATTATGAACCCTATAGTGGCTTTAGAGTCAAGGTTATTTATCTACAGTTTCGTAATTTTAATTTCTCTAGCGCTAGTCTTTACAGCCACTTTAATTATTTAAATCATAGAGGTTGTTATGACAATCAAAATTGGTGAGCTCGCTAAACGCACAGGTGCCACAGTAGAAACCATTCGCTATTATGAAAAAGAGCGTTTATTACCCGAGCCTTTTCGTAGCGCAGGGAATTATCGTTTATATAATGAAGAGCACATTGAGCGTCTACAATTTATCCTACATTGCCGTACGCTCGATATGGCTTTAGATGATGTGCGAATCTTACTTGAATACTGGGAGTCGCCTGACAAGGACTGCGGCGATGTGAATAACTTGCTAGATGAGCACATTCATGCTGTGGAAATACGAATGGAAGAACTGATGCACTTAAAGCATCACTTGACCGTTTTGCGCCAGAAATGTGCAAGTAGTGCACCAGCGTCATCATGTGGCATTTTAAACGCGCTTGTCGATAACTCCTGTCATGAGTAATGATATCAGTAGTGTTCATTTCTGACGGATCAAATCATGAAAGGTTAAATACGCCCTGATGTTAAGCACAAAAAAACCCAGCAATGATATTAAGATCACTACTGGGTTGGAGGAAATAACAACTATGTTGTGCTGACTTAGAAAGTCTTATTTATCATTCATAGCAAGGTAGATATTACGATCTGATGCGGATGCGTCATCCACGTATTTTGAATCGCGCCATGTCGTATAAGCATAGACACCACTGTATGGGCTGATGCTGTTCTGACGGAAATCAGAAATCCAATTTGTACCATCGAAAATTTGAATATGGCCATGTGGACGCTTTGATGAGCGATCATAGACAATAACATCACCTACTTGGGTTGGCATATCATTGCTGATTTTGCTGAAACCTGCTTTCTCAAGTGTGCCACGAGTAGCGTACTGATAGGCTGAAGGATTGGGGGTGAACTCATAACCTGCTGATTGTAGTGCTTTACGTACGTAACGGGCACAGTATCCAGAGCTACCAGATAGAGCCACTCGTGAAGCACGAGCAGCAGCGATAGCGGGGGCTGAATTGCTATCAGGAACTGTATTGACTTGCTGCTGTTGTTTTTCAGCGTATAAGCGGCTGTTTAATGATGAAAGCCGACTCTCTTTTTGCTTAGCCTGCGCACTTAGGTTGCTAATAGCTTGACTGATTTCGTCATTACTAGAAACATAAGCACCACTGCTAGTGCTATAGATGTTTTTTGATGAACCGTAGTTTGATGCCACAGAAGTATTGGTGATGGTATTATTTGTTTGAGAGATTGTGATAGCAGCACCACTCGTTTGTGCTATGCCCATACCCAGTACTGACAAAATCAATAAAGCCTGTTTCATAAATCTAATACCTACGGTTAATTCAAAATGGTCTGTTATCAACAACAGCGCAGTCAATTAAATTTCAACAACTCAAGTATATATACGTCATAGTGACTGATACTTCTGCTGCATATTATTCATATAAAAAATGATTATTGGCGATCACAGCATCATTGAAGTCTTACGAAGCTTTTGCAAATCAAGCTGCTGGCCAAAACACAAAGCCGACTTTAGCATAGGCTGTTTAGCATGTCATCACTAATAAAAATCTGATAAAAGCTCTTTTTAAGCTTATAAAATGATAAAAAATACCTATTTTATAATGTAATTTCGTGTAACATTTATAGAATATAGCTGACCAACCTGACAACAATATCTCCTGTTTGATAAGCAGAAAAAAACGTTTGAGGATTAAATCCTTAATTTAGATTTAATCCTCAAACGTTTTTTTAGTGGGTGAAGTAATTATGCTATATAGGGTTTAACCAATTATTAAAATAATATACTAATTTATAGTGTCAATATGAATTTTAATTCGCTAAGGAACTATGTAATCTTACGTAATTGTTGCGATACATCATGTATATTCTTGTATTAACCCTTAGTCATTTATCTATTTTAAGGGTTAATAACCGATAAATTCGCTTACATTGTCATCAAAAGTTACAAATTCAAAGTTATTTTTAATTTTAAAGTCGCAATAGCTAATGAATTTTTTGATGAAGAATCATTTTATAAGCAATAGAACAGTCTTATACCTACCTCATTTACTTTTAACGCTAACACTATAATCAAAGTATTCTTAACTGCTAACACACTATAATTGCTGCTCTACCGATTCAATATCAGCATAAACTTGGGTTGTCCCGTCTTTATTGAGCTGCATAACCTGATAGGGCATGAATTTATTTTGATACTCCATACCTGGGCTACCAATAGGCATGCCAGGTACGGCAAGACCCATAGCTTGTACTGGCGGATTTTCTAAAAACTGCGCCATATATTTAGCGGGTACATGACCTTCAAAGACGTAACCATCCGTAGTGACTACAGTATGGCAAGAACGCATTTCATTTGGAACGCTGTAGCGCTCTTTAAATACGGCTAAGTCCGCAACATCTTGCGCGGTTGCACTTAGACCATTATCTTCTGCATGACTTATCCATTCTTTACAGCAGCCGCAATTGGCATCTTTATAGACCGTAGCTGAGACGTTTTTTAGTAGGTCTGGTTTACTTACTGACCTTGTCATCATGTGAGCACTTTTAGCGTTTGGTTCATCTTCCTTTAAAGTGATAGCTGTTGCATTTTCGGTTGTTACTGATGTTGTGTTTGCATCAGATACGCCACTACTCGGTTGGCTACAAGCAAATAGTGATGAGGCGGCAAGTAACACCAGCGTACCACGCAACCCCTTAGACAGATGACGATTGAATATAAGACTGGATTTTATTTTTAAGGGGGTCATAGTGCTCTCTCATGTACTGTAAATATTGTGAGCTATAGAAGGTCAAGTAACACTTCATATCGTTTGGTAATGTAGCATAATAACCCATCAAACGGGGTACGTAAATTTATACATTGAGCAGTGCAGGCTGGTATCATAAGCAGTTTTTATTTTAAAATACTGCCTGTAGTATTAACGGCTCTATCTAAGTTTTGGATTTTGATTAAAAATTCAAGGCTCATAATTTTGGATAATTTGCGATGCGCCTGTCTACTATTAATCTACAAAAGCGTTTGAGTACTCACTTAAATCAATTACCGCTATCGCTTACGCTAGTAGCAGCATGGCTTGCAGGAGCTATTTTTTTATTTTCGCTAGCGCCTTATGGGTTTTGGCCGCTAGCAATAGTATCACCAGCGATTTTATATGCGCTGTTGGTGACAAGTATGAGTGGTCGTCGCGCTTTTATTATCGGTGAAGCTTACGGTATGGGGCTATGGTGCGTCGGCGGCTTTTGGCTCTATACTGCTATCCATGATTATAGCGATACACCAACGTGGCTCGCATTGATTATGATTGCATTGATGGGTCTCGGTATGGGACTATTTCATGGATTGTTAGCACTAGTCTTTAACCGTATGGTAGGCAAACAACCCTTTTCATTTGCTGCTCTTTGGGTGCTACAAGAATGGTTAAAAACTTGGTTATTCACAGGCTTTCCGTGGCTGTTTGTTGGTTATGCATTTACTGAAGAGTATTGGTTATCGTCCTTAGCACCCGTTGCTGGTGTTTTTTCCGTCTCTTTTGTTGCCATACTATTGGCTGCAAGTTTAGTAGAGCTACTGCTTCGGCGCAGTAGTTATGCCATCGTTTCTGTACTGTTATTAGCCATTAGCACATCATTATGGCTGGTCAATCCGCAATGGACAAAACCTAAGGGCACACCTGATCTGTCAGTGTCATTGATTCAAGGTAATATTTCACAAGATATAAAGTGGCTGACTAAGTATCAAGTAGAAACGCTAAAGATTTATGCGAAGTTAACACGCACTGAGTGGGGACGTGATGTTGTGGTGTGGCCTGAATCATCTATTCCGATGTTTCAGGATGAGGCTGCGGGCTTTATTAGTGAAATGATAGAAATGGCTAATGCGACCAATACGACATGGATAACTGGTATCCCTTATAAGGATAAAGTGGCATTCAATGCCAATACGGATAAGTATCCCCCATTTTACAATAGCGTGATTGCTCGAGGTGTAGAAGCGGAAGGCCTATACAAGAAGCAGCGTCTGGTGCCTTTTGGAGAGTATATTCCATTTGAAGGCGTGCTCGATATTTTCCCAAGTTTGGCCGGTAGTCAGGATATTAAGAGCTATAGTCGTGGTAGTGATCAGCAGTCACCGCTACAGGTGCGTGGACACAATATAGGGACGGCTATCTGTTATGAGGTAGCTTATCCAGATACCACGCGTAAAAATGCAATCGATACTGACTTTTTGTTGACCGTCTCTAACGATGCCTGGTTTGGCACTTCAGCAGGACCATTGCAACATTTGCAAATGGTACAAATGCGCGCTCTTGAGAACGGGCGCTGGTTTATTCGAGCGACCAATACTGGTGTTACCGCTATCATTAACCATAAAGGTCGTACTGTAAAACGCGCACCGCAGTTTGAGCGTACTGTACTACGTGGTGAGATACAGGCACGGGTTGGTAACACGCCCTTTATGCTTATGGGAAATTATCCTATCTTGATAATAATAACCTTGTTATTACTACTAAGCTATTTTGGCAAAGGTCTAACCACACTTAGAAGACGAGGGTAATAGTAAACTTAATCATAATAATTTAATCAGTGTAAGTTTTTTATTTTTTCTAGGTAACATCCTAACGCACGTAAATATAAAAGTTTTAAACTATTGACCCCTGCCGTCAAATCCGTATACATAAACTTGGGAGATTTTAATTACGCAGCCTGACGATAATAATCAAACCACACCTGTCTTGGCGATTGATAGCCCAAACCTTTTTGAATCCTAGTCTGGTTGTAATATAGCTCGATATAACTGATAATATCATTGATGGCTGTGAACCTTGTTTTATAGTCTTGATGATATACCAGCTCATTCTTTAATGTGCCCCAGAAGCTTTCTATCGGAGCGTTATCGAAACAGTTGCCTTTGCCGCTCATTGAGCCTATAAATTGATGCTGCTTAATGGTCTTGTGGTAGGCATGGCTGCAATACTGGCTGCCTCTGTCTGAATGAACGATTAGCCCTTTGCTTGGACGTTTATTCTTGATGGCCATATTTAGTGCTTTGCAAACTAAATCTGCGGTCATACGCTTGTTAATAGCGTAACCGACAAGCTCTTTGGTGTATAAGTCTTTGACCCCTGCTAAGTACAGCCAACCCTCATTCGTCCAGATATAGGTGATGTCGCTGACCCACGACTCGTTAGGGCGCTTAGCATCAAACTTCTGATCCAGTACGTTTGGATAGACCAGCTTGTTGTGATTGGAGTCGGTGGTGACTTTAAAGCGCTTATGACTACGACATTTAATGCCGTGTTGCTCTTTGATGCTTCTTACCATATACAGGCTAATGTTATGGCCTTGCTCGCTTAGATGAGCATGCAGTCGATCTGCGCCATAACGTTCTTTCGTTTCATTGTGAGCCGCTTTAACCAGTAATTCAGACTGGTTGCGATGTATCTGTTGGTCGCTGAGATCACAACTTAGCCAGTCGTAATAGCTTGATGGCTTAACCCTTAACACACGGCACATAGTGGTGATGCGAAAGAGGAACTGGTTGTCTTTGATAAAGGCGTACCTGACTAACTGTTTCTCGCGAAGTACGCCGTCGCCAACTCGAGCATAGCTCTCCCCTTGCGTCGGGGCGAAGCAGTGCTTCGCTTTATCCCTCCTCATTTAGTATTTCGCGTTCCTCTTCAGCCACTTTGAGCTGCCGCTTGAGCTGCTTTATTTCTTGAAGAGCACTCATAAGATCAGGATCGTATTGCTCTGTGCCGACAAGCTTGCCTTGATTGGCTTTGTTATGCCAATTTGAGAGCGTTTGCATGGCAATGCCAAGCTGCTTTGCAGTGGCTGAGATATTGCAATTATTGTCTGATATCTTCTTGACGGCCTCGGCTTTAAATTCGTCACTGTAGGTTCTTACTTTCTTGGTCATGATAAACTCCTGTTAATACGCTTAGTTTACCAAGTTTATCTCTACGGTTTCTTCAGCATAGCTCATGAGTTACAATGTTGCTTATCCCGAACTGGGGTTGTAAATAGACAAGTCCATACAGACAGTGAATTGGTCAATTCGAATATTGGAAATAATAGGTAGCCCTTCATGTCCCTTAAGAGCGCAGAAAAGTCTCCGTCATTAACGCAAAATAAATCGTCGAAAAAATCTTATCTGTTGGCGTTCGCTTTCAGCGCGGGTTCATTATTGACAGGGCTAGCAGCGACTGGGCTGACGGCCGTGCCAGTGGCATCGCAAGCGGCAGGATTGGGCGATTTATTTAGCAGTGATAAAAGCGCGACCCAACCGAAATTTTTGCCTGTTGATGAAGCGTTTCAGGTCAGTAGCAGTAGTAAACCTGTCAATAATGGCACGCGCTTAGCCATTAACTTTGACATTACGCCTGAGCACTATGTTTATAAAGACCAAATTAAGCTAACGTTGCCTGCTGGCGTGAGCGCTGCACCTTTTAGCTTTAGCCAAAAGCCAGTCTCCATAGATGATCCGACCTTTGGTCAAGTATTGGTCTTTGACCAAGCCAATATGGTTGCTAGCACCGTTTTGAGCAGTAGTAATGGCAAGGCGATAAATAATGCCGCTGTAACGATAGGTTGGCAAGGCTGTGCCAAAGCAGGACTTTGTTATCCACCGGAGAAAATAAAAACCACGGTCAAAATTGCTGCGTCACAATCGGCAGCCAATAGTTCAAGTAGCACTGCTACAGTTTCTGCGAGCAATAACAGCAATGCAGAAACTGCGCAAGCATCTACAGAGGCGACTGATACTGATCGTCTTGCTACAGAGCAAACTACGCCAGATGACGAGGTGATTGATTATGCATTGTTAGATGACGAAGCGTTAGATGCAGAGCTTGGTGCAATCAATACCATCTCTGGAGCCGATGAAGAAGTGGTAGGCGATAATGTCACAAGTGAAGCAGCGAACAATGACGCTGTCATAAATAATGCTGCTGCAACAAACAATACCGTTGTCGTTGATAACGCCATTAATAGTGACCCTTTTGGCTTAGCTTCGCATCCGTGGTTGGCATTGGTGTTATTGTTCTTGGCAGGGTTGGTCTTGGCATTGACGCCATGCGTGTTACCGATGCTACCGATTGTTGCCAATATCGTCGCGCGTGAAGACAATCCAACGGTAAAACGCGGTGTTATTTTAACGACCAGCTACGCTATTGGTGTTGCCATCGCTTATGGTATTTTAGGCGCGGTCATTGCGGTATTTGGCGAATCGTTAGGCATTATCGGTTGGCTACAAAATCCGATTATTTTAATTGGGTTTGCCATCGTTTTTGTCTTATTAGCCCTTTATATGTTGGGCGTATTTAGCATTCGTCTGCCAAGATTCATCAGTAGTAAAATGCAGGGTCTAAGCCAAGCGGGGGATAGCAAACTTGGTAGTACGGGTGGCAGTTTAATTGCGGGATTCTTATCAGCACTCGTGGTATCGCCATGCGTTTCGGCACCCTTATTTGGGGCGCTGCTTGCTGTATCAACGATTGGAAGTCCATTACTTGGCTTTGCGGCTTTATTTATGCTCGGTTTTGGTTTATCGGCGCCGCTTATCTTAATTGGCGCGACCCAAGGTAAAATCATGCCAAAAGCAGGCGAGTGGATGAATTGGGTCAAGCAGGGCTTTGCTTTGTTGCTTTTTGCCGTGGCATTGTTATTAATTGAACGCGTCTTTATCTCGCCTGTGATGCTGATGGTTTGGGCGCTGTGGTTTATGGTCGTGGCGATGTGGGCGTGGAGCTGGCTAGGCAAAGGTCGGATGCTGACCCAAGCGCTAGGCTTAATCGCTGGTATTTGGGCGACGTGTTTAATCGTCGGCGCCGCATTGGGCAATGACGACAGCTTGCATCCGCTTGCCTCCCTAACTGCGGTTCCGGTGCTGCAGACAACTGCTGATCAACCAGCCATGAGTAATGCAACAGATAAAACTGTTACTACGCTGGCTGAGCTAGACACTATTGTCGCCGCCAATCCTAAAGTGCTGGTCGATGTCACCGCCGAATGGTGTATTGCATGCCGGATTATGGATAAAAACTTATTTCATAATCGTCCTGCGCAAATGCAAGATTGGCAATTGGTCAAACTTGATATCACAGAGACTACAGCGGATTCAAAAGCAATCTTAGCGCGTTATAAACTATTTGGTCCGCCAGCATTGCTGTATTATCAAGACGGGCAATTGGTCAATCAACAAGTGGGTGAAATCGGGCGCGCAGCGTTTGAGCAAACCTTAACCGCGCTAAATTAATCGTTTAAATGTAGATAAATTCCACATCATTTCTACCCATTAAAAAGCCAACTTCCTGTGATAGTAGGACGTTGGCTTTTTCAATCTTACTAAATAGCCTTTTTAACATAGACGCTAAATCCTTGGTTTAGCATTATTTATTACTACTTACTTTGCTACTTACCTTATTATTTACATCAGTATTTGCTCGCAATAACGCTAGTATAGTGCCCTTATTTTCATTACAATAAAGCAACATTGCTAAAGGCGCATTACCACGAGTAATGGCTACCTTGCACGTCCATATTTATTGATTTTCTTTAGGGCGTGTCATCAATTAAGCCAAACGACACAAGAAACTAAGTGAATGGCACTAAGGAAATGACTGGCTAACTTATCATAGCGAGTGGCAATCGCACGATACTGCTTAATCTTGGCAAAGAAGTTCTCTATTAGGTGCCTCGCTTTATAAAGCTCTTTATCGAAGTCTCTTGGCTGCAGCCGATGACACTTAGATGGTATAACTGCATTACCTTGCACTGCTTTAATCGGTTCAATAACGCGGGCATCAGCATCGTAAGCTTTATCGGCAAGCCACGTTTGGCTAATACTGACATCAAGCAATTCATCTGAGCCACACAGGTCATGAGCTGCCCCACCTGTTAGATAAAAGCCAGTAGGATTGCCTAATGCATCTGTTCGAGTATGTATTTTAGTCTTCAGTCCACCTTTGCTGCGTCCAATGGCTTGATCCCTTTTTTTCCAGCACTGTGCTGGTGGGCTTTAACAATCGTGGCATCTAGCATGGCATATTCGTCATCGGATTGTTCAGAGAGTTGATTAAAAACCTGCTTCCATACGCCTTTTTTTGACCAGCGACTAAAACGAGTATGAATCACTCTGAAGTCGCCAAAGCGTTCAGGTAGGTCACGCCAAGGTATGCCGGTCTTGTAACGGTACAGAACCGCTTCTACGAACAAGCGGTTATCCTTTGCAGTAACACCAACGTCACTTGGTTTACCAGGTAGAATGTCTTTAATTCTCTCCCATTGGTCATCACGTAGGGCATGTCGTCTTGTCATAGTCATTGAGCTCAAATTCCTAAATACGATCTAAGTATAGCTTATTCTGAAATATCTATGCTAATTGATGACACGCCCTAGTATGGCATACTTATTTTATCTCAAATTACTTTATAGATATTTTAGATAAAATCTCATGTCCACTAATATAAAGTTCATTAGACATGCACATCTCACTCCATCCCTTCCAGTAACTATTAGCTTTCTTTGAATACATTGACCTATCCCAAATATCTTCAATCCAAGAATTGTGACGATACTTATCAATTACTTTGATCGGATTTTGTTTGGCCCAAATTAATTCGTTAAAGTCTGGTTCTGAAACTATTGCTCCTCTGATCTTTGAGATATGGTACTTACAAAGATACTTTAATGTTAAGGATAGGAGCGCTCTGTCTTCAGAGCCACCTATACCTACTTTGTCACTGACATGCACACGAGAGTCTAGAATCAAACCATGCCAACTATCGTAATGCTTGATAATAACTAGTTCACCGTTTTCAGTATTGTTCCGAGCAAACCAGACCAACTTAACCTCATCTTCATTATTACCTTTTAATAAGCTTCTAGCATTCTCTTCAATATCATAACCAAACTCAAATGTTTCTTTTGCGAAAGGCCTTCCTTCATCATGAGCGAGCCAATTCTTTTGGCATCCAAAGTATGTGGCTAATTTTTCTAATTCGTTAAACGATGGCTCTTTTCGCCCTTCAAACCAATCCTCAGTAACGCCCACACTATTGTATCCCAGGGCCTCAGCAACTCTAGAAATACTTGGGGTATGAAAACTATCAGTTGCCTTAGCTTCACTCAAGAGGAAATTTAGTTTGCCAGATAGTAGATTTAAGCGATCGCTACGTAAATGAGCATCAAAAAAACTCTTTAAATCGTCGATAGCTTCGATATAACTTCCTTCTTGACCTTCAAAAGATTTTTCTAGTCGATACTGTGCCTCGGCATTAATTGAACGTCCACTAACTTTTGAGGCATCGGAGATCAGGGCTTTCAATTCAGTAGGAATTCTTAAATTAAACTGCACATTTTTTGACATTTTAAAGCCCAAATAGAATATTGAATTTAAAACAAATAATATTACCATAAGGAACTTGCGGCAATGATAGCATAATGCTATCATATTATGTAACAAACCCTAAAGAGGTAAATACATGTCAAATCAGAAGGTTCAGATGAACGTCCGGGTACCTAAAGAACTTAAGAATTTTGCCATAAATGATGCAAAGAACCAGTTCCATTCGTTATCTCAATATATAGAAAAGCTTATGTTTAAAGCCAAAGAACTCAGTGAACTAGAAAAGAGATGAAACCTTATCTTAAAGACCTTTTTGACTCTAATGCAAAAGTAATTTATCTAAGACGGTTTAGATTGCAGAATGCAAATTGGTCAAAGACTTCTCAGGCTAATGATTACGATTACACTTTTAGCTCTTTAGCTAACTCAGATTATCACTTCAGAATGCCTGTTATCATTCAATCAGATGGTTTACCTTGGAAAATAGGTAACCTATATCTCATGGGACAACTAGACACTCCTCCTGCGCTTTCAAATATGAAAACGTTATCCGCAAGAGCTATCCACCTAAAATACTATCTACAGTACCTAGAACATAGTAACCAACACTTTTTAGACTTACCTACCCAGTATCAGCAAAGGGTTCCTCGCAAATTCAAAGCTTTTTTACAGGCTGTAATAGAACAGCACGACTTTAGCTCTCAATACATTAATAACATTCTGTCCTCTGTTGCTCATTTCTATAATTATATACAGCATCAATCATTCGTATCTCAGTCTGATATAGAGAATAAGCCCTTTAGAGAAAGGAAGGTTTCTATACCTATTCATAATAATGTAGGAATAATGAGGAATATTAGTGTTATTACAAATGATCTCAAGCTAAGAAGCAGCAGAAAACCCTTACCATCACTAGGTAAGTTGAGAGATGGAGGCAGTCTGCGTCCTTTAAGCTCTGAAGAACAAGAAATTATTTTCAGGGCATTTGATAAAAACTATGCGTCAATAGAGTTAGAGCTAATGAGGTATGCTGAAGAAACCGTAGAATAAAACTTGGTAAACTAACAACTCGATAAGGAGTTTACCATGACTAAAAAA
>NZ_JASMRK010000037.1:0-25148 GCF_041431295.1 Psychrobacter sp. Arc9
TCCTCTTCAGCTATCTTGAGCTTACGCTTGAGTTGTTTATTCTCTTCTATCAGCGCCATAAGCTCAGGATCATATTGTTTGGTGCCTTTAAGCTTGCCCTGATTGGCTTTATTCTGCCAGTTGGTTAGGGTCTGCATCGGTATGCCAAGCTTTCTTGCTGCGGCGCTGATATTGCCATTATGCTCAGCTATGCTTTTGACGGCTTCGGCTTTAAATTCTTCGCTGTATCGTGCTGTTTTTTTAGTCATGGTAAACTCCTTATCGAGTTGTTAGTTTACCAAGTTTTATTCTACGGTTTCTTCAGCATACCTCAACTCGATACAACTAAGTCCACTTTCCCACCTCATACTTCTCGACAATCAGAGAGGGTTCCAGGGTTACTACACCTGGCATTAAGAGATAATGAAAGCAATTTGATCGACTTGTTACTTACTGATGCTCCTGGCGAATGGTTCACTACATGGTCATTAAACTCAGATGATCCTAATGCGGGTGGTGCGCAATGGATGGCTACGAACTCAGACATGTTTATCATAACAGCTGATTGTAATAAGTTTGCAGGAGAAAATAGAGGAAAGGCACGAAAAGAGTTATTTATGTTATTTGAAAGACTCATTCCATTTACCAAAAAAAAACCTACAGCTTTAATTTGGACTAAGTCCGATGAGTTAGTAGAAAACCCGATTTCAGACAGAATGAAAAAACAAATTACTGATAAGCTTTTATTTAATATTCCACATGCCAAACAATATAAAGTAACCATAGAAAACCCAGATTCAGTTACTAATGTTATACATGATTTATTACTAGAGAATGAGTCATTCAGACAACCGATAATAGTTTCTGACCCTATTGTGAGCAACTCACCTTTTATGTGCTACCGAGGAAGTCATGTCTAAGAAAAATATATTGGTTATTGGTCGAGCTAACAGTGGTAAAACACACTTTTTTGGACAACTTTATGGTCGTCTTAAAGAGCCTCGAAGCTCACTAAATATCAATGGAACACCAGCAAATTTAGAAATGCTTGGTGAGGTTTTTGAAGCACTAAGCGAAGGTAAAGCTTCTGCTCATACTGTGGCTGAGACTTGGAATAGCCTAAAAATACCATTAATAGATGAAAATGGTAAAGAGTTTGATATAAATTGGCCTGAATACGCAGGTGAGCAATGGGATACTATTTTCTCTACACGCTCGTTAGATGAGAAATGGAAAAGCCAATTAGATGATAGTGATAAATGGCTTATCGTGATTAGGGTGGAAAGCGAACCTACATTCCCAGATTTCCTTGAAAAATTGGCCAATAATGAAAAACCAGAAAAGAAGCATGAATCACCTAATTCCACAAATTGGGACGCAAATCCTTACTGGGTAGAAAAGTTACAGATACTATTACAATTATCAAAAACGCAAATAGCTAACAAAGTTCAAAGCCCTAAGGTAGCCGTTTTGCTTTCCTGTTACGATGAAGTAAATACTGAAAATGCCACTCCACATATGATTTTAGAGCAACGACTACCAATGTTAGCTTCGTATTTGGTCTCTAACTGGGACGAGGATAAATTAAGTATATGGGGGCTTTCTGCATTAGGAAAGGAATTAACAGAAGCGTCAAAAGATGAAGATTTTATTGATGAAGGTCCAGAGAACCAGGGCTGGGTTATATCGCCAAATGAGACTATTGAGCAGAAAAATATCGACCTAACTTTACCTATTAAATGGTTGCTTAATGACTGACTCTGATTTAGCTTTTCCTATTTATGCCACCTATGGTGATAAAGACAATAAGCATCAACTTATCCATACTACTAATTCCGAAGTAGAGCTTCCAAGTCAACTGCTATCTATTACTGATAAACCAGCAGGTTATTTGCCAGCGAATGTAGTTTGGTATCCAGTTCTTGGATGTGAGGTCTTTAACGATTATTGGTGCTTATGGTGTACGTATCCTGATTTTGGAGCTTTTAGAGGAGGAATGGTTAGAAGTAAGGTTGCCTTGTTACCTGTTAATCAAGCGATAGAATTAAACGATTTGACAGATATTTTAATATCAATTATGAATTCTGAAAAATTACCAGAAATTACTAATGAGCAGTTAAAAAACGTATTTGACTCATTAGTAATAGCAACTCACCCTGTCTTAATCTTAGAAAATCTAGCTTCTTTTGCCACTATCATTATGGAGCTTTGGAGAAGTTTATGGCCAAAAGCTAGGAAAAGGCTAATATGTAACGTGAAATGGAGTCCTTCTCAAATCTTAGCCGATGAGAGCGAATTCAATATTGTCGCATCTATAGCATCTAATAAGCTTCGATGGATTGAACCTTATACTGCTATTAGTAGTACTGGCAACAACAATGAGGTTAGCGATACTAGAGCGGTAAAATTTCTTTTAGACCATCAGGATACTATTCTTGAAAATCTCTTAGAGAACACATCATTAGCCATAGAAAAACCTCCGTTACAAAGACTGAGAAAGTTATCAAGAACTGTGGAGTTGATAGACACGTTTAATACAGAACCTTCAGCGTCTCTTGCAATTAACCTTATTAGAAATAGCTTATCATTTGAAGATACTGAAGGTGACTTAGATATATATGTAAACAAAGCACTCATATATCTTGCAGAGAACCTAACAAGTTTAAGCTTTATGGAAGTAGAAAAAATACAAAATATCGTATTTAAAAAGAATCACAACTATAACTTACTATGTCTTTCGTTAGCGAGTTACATCGAAAATAAATTTACTTTATTGAAAGATGAAGATAAAAATAGGTTGATAGCCGACAGTATAAGGAAGAATAGGTGGTGGTATATAGCCCTAAAGAAAGGTATTAGTCAGGGGGTTGATACATTGACGCCTAGTTGGCTTCAACAAGCTAAACAGCTGATTATAGATGAAGAATTGTTTGCCATAGCGAGTGATGTTATTTCAGACTCAAAAGATATTGAAAAGGGCATCTTAGAATTGACTCTTGAAAATGAGCCTAATGATAATGATATCGAAAGGCTAAAGGAATTTGCTAGGTCAAAAAACTGGGCAAAACTATATGCCTGGTGCTTATTTAGATTAGATCAACCTATAATGGCTCTGAATAAAATCTTAGATTTTGAGCATCCTGAGGTAGTTGGCTTTGATTACTTGATTGAGTTATATAACGAAAATGAACTATTAAGTACTTTTAGGGTCATCGATGATACGAGAGTAATTACAAACATTGAGAATACAGATACACTCGTTGAAAATTTACTACCCTATCTAGAACTAGATAAGAAGTTTGATAGATATTTGCTTTCACAGGGCTATCGCAGTAAGTTATCAATACCATCCAAAATTATCATCAACGATGGAATAGACAGTATTTTACGTAGTGCTACTAATGGTCATGAAACATATGGATTGATTGAAATACTAGCAGAGAAAAGCTTTGAAGAAAATCTTGCTGAGCGAGCACTGTTGCAGTTAACTGAAGGTTTTTCTTGGGATAAATTAAGTAAATCGGATACGCAGGTACTGATTAATACGGTAAGTAAATATGTCGTTGAAAACGGCATCAGTAACGTAACTGATAAAATCATTCAAGAAAATATAAAGGAGAAGTTCCTAAAATCAGAGATAGCGCCTAAGGTAATGGATTTATTAATAGGATGGAATGTTCATGTGAATGAATCTGAAGTAATTAATATTTTAGGTCAATATACTGACAACAACTGGAGACAGTATGGTAAAAATTTAGGAGAGTTCATAAACTCAAGTAAATGGATATCAATAACTAAGGCTTTATATACATTGTATGGAAATAAGAAGGTTGTTAATAATGCGCTGAAATATTGCTACAGTCTATTACCAAAAAAACAAAAGTGGGCCTATTCATTTAAATCTAAGATAAACCTTGATGAATTGCCAGATGATTATCTTATTAGTAGATTAGTTGACGAAGCCAGTTCCTTATATAGTTCAGAAGAATTAGAATTCCTGTGGGAGAAAGCAGGTGGCAAACTCAAAGATTTAAACTCCAATGGAAACCTTGGCAAACAATGGACTAAAGCGATTAAAAAAGCAAAAAAAGGTAACATAGAAGGAGGCGTGCTTACTTTGATTGATATCATGCTAGAAAGGTATCCATATAATACTGAATTAAATGAGCTGAAGACCTTTTTTTAAGCAAAAGTTATATGAGTTGTTTTATCAAATCATCGTTTCTATCGTTGGAGTGATAGAAGTTCCTGTGTTTCTCAACCTTGGTCACAAAATGGTCACCGTTTGGTCACTGATAACTTGGTCACTGATTTTTAAGAGAGAGAATGTATGTACGCAAACTTATAGCTAATACAGGATTAAAGAGAATGTGACTTCATGAGAGTTTAGAAAGATAAAATAGCCAGGCATTGTGAATAAAGGGCTTGATCTAAAATTCAGACACAAAAAAACCCCAAACAATCTAATGCCTGAGGCGAAATTTGAACAAAGCTTAAGCTATAAATAGTGGTGCGCTCGGCGGGAATCGAACCCACGACCCTCGGCTTCGGAGACCGATACTCTATCCAACTGAGCTACGAGCGCATACGATAACGATATGTCTGACTGTCACGCTTAGATGCGCATGATAATTAGCATAAGGTGTCTAGAAATAAAGACCGCTTAGTCTAACAAATAAAAAGCATAAAGCCAATAAATGACAGTCGCGATTGAGGTTTTTTAAGAAAAAACAGCCAAGTCATTAAACAAGCATGGCAATTTACCTGCCTTTTCCCTTATAATGTTGGGGAGAATTCATATTTATAATCACCGATTGCAAGTGCGCTGGCACGCGGGATGGCTGTCTGCTATTGAAGACTTAGAGGTCGTCAAAGGAGGACAGACAGAATGTCCGAGCCGTGCTAGTCCTTGTATACGTAATAAGAGAACGTGACGAATGAGAAAAGTAGTTATGTTATCGGCAGCTGCCATTCTAGGAATCGCTAGTATCGCGGTGAGCCAAGCTGAAGATGTTGTAGACACTCCTGTAACTGCATCAGACGTAGCAGAAGGCCAAGAGGTCGTAGAAGCTGCTCCTGAAACGCTAGGTGACGATACCCAAGCTGCTGCAGATACGACAGATGGTGCTGCACCCACTGACGAAGCCGCTCCAGCAGAAGGCGAAGAAACTGCCGCTGCAGCGCCTGCCGCTGATGAAGAGCCAATTCCACAAGATACGCCGCAAGTACAGAAGCTAATTGCTTTGTACCCTAATCTGATTGCGCGTATCCAGCCTGTTGCCAATATCTGTTTTGAAGACGGTGAAGCTTGTGATGTAACGGCACGCTCATCTGGCCCAGCTGCTGGCGACGGTCCTCGTGACGGTAAAGCGGTATATAACGCCGTATGTCATACTTGTCATACAGCAGGCTTGCTAGGCTCTCCTATCTTTGGTGATGCTGGCGCTTGGGGTCCACGTATTGCAAAAGGTAAAGACACGCTATATACCCATGCTATCAATGGTTTCAATGCGATGCCTGCTAAAGGTGGCGCGGATATTCCTGATGAAGAAGTTCAAAATGCCGTAGATTATATGGTCGCAGAAGCAAGCTAATCTTTGTTGATTACCTTCCAAGCTTTTACGATGTATATCTATAAAGCGCCTATTTCAGTGATGAGATAGGCGCTTTTTCATGATGAGTATTATTAATATGGTACTTCGAATATAAGGCAGTTGAAATTCGTCATGAGTAGCCTCATTTTATGAGATTAGTTCGTTTATTACCGTACATTGTCACCTTTAGAGAGTAGAGTGTGTTGAACATTCTTATACGGCTTTTGCCTATATGATAATGATAGTCGAATGTTCAACACGGCCTATTATTCTAAAATCGCATTTTATACAAATTGATAACAAATAAAGAGGTCTTCATGTCTGATGCACCAGCACTCTCCATAAAAAACCTATCCAAGACCTACGACAATGGGTTTTCGGCATTAAAAGGGGTTGATTTAACAGTACCACAAGGTGGTTTCTTTGCGTTACTTGGGCCAAACGGCGCAGGCAAATCTACCATGATTGGTATTATTAGCTCATTGTTTAAGCCAACCACCGGTAGCGTTCATATTTTCGGCACAGACCTATTAGAGAACCCTTCGATTGCCAAGCAATACCTTGGTGTTGTACCGCAAGAATTTAACTTTAATATGTTCGAAAAAGTCGAAGATATCTTGATTACGCAAGCGGGTTATTTTGGCATTCCAGCAAAAGAAGCCAAACCACGCGCAAAGAGACTGTTAACAGCGTTGGGACTATGGGATAAACGCGACAGTAAATCACGTGAGCTATCTGGTGGTATGAAACGCCGTTTGATGATTGCCCGTGCTTTGATTCATAAACCAAAGCTATTGATTCTGGATGAGCCAACGGCGGGTGTTGATATCGAGCTTCGTCGCTCGATGTGGGAATTCATGCAGCAGATTAATATTGAAGAAAATACCACTATTATTCTGACGACTCATTATCTCGAAGAAGCTGAGCAATTGTGTAAACGCATTGCGATCTTGGATCACGGCGAGATTCGTATTAATACAGAAATGAAAGAGCTACTGGCGCAGCTGTCGGTAGAGACATTTGTATTTGATTTAGATACGCCGCTCACTGAGCAGTTGGCTCTGACAGGAGTGACAGGGGTCTCGCAACCAGATGAGCAAACGTTAGAAGTTACCTTGACAGAAGGTGAGTCACTAAACGGTGTCTTTGATCAGTTGTCTGAGAAAGGTATCAGTGTGGCGAGCATGCGCAATAAAGCCAACCGACTAGAAGAGTTATTTATGCGCTTGGTAGACAAAAACATTCAAAGTGCAGATAGCATGAAGGAGGCGGGGTTATGAGTCAGGAACTAATCGATCATAATAAAACAATGTCATTGAGTAAAAAGTGGATTGCGTTTCGTACTATTTGGTTCAAAGAAGTGCGCCGTATTTTACGTATCTGGCCGCAGACATTACTACCACCAGTTATCACGATGAGCTTGTATTTTGTCATCTTTGGTAAAATGATTGGCTCGCGTGTGGGTGAGATGGGCGGCGTGCCATACATGCAGTTTATCGTGCCTGGTTTGATCATGATGTCGATCATTACCAACAGTTACTCTAACGTCGTCTCAAGCTTTTTTAGTGCCAAGTTCACGTCTAGTATCGAAGAGCTTTTGGTCTCGCCCGTATCCAAGCATGCTATTTTGATGGGTTATATCAGTGGTGGTATCTTCCGTGGATTGGCTATCGGTGTGATTGTCTCGATAGTGGCGCTGTTCTTTACCGATCTTGGTATCGAGCATTTATTTGTCACTGTATTTACGGTACTTGGCACGTCTATCCTATTTTCGTTAGGCGGCTTTATCAATGCGGTATTTGCACGCTCGTTTGATGATATCTCTATTATCCCGAGCTTCGTATTGACACCATTGACCTATCTTGGCGGTGTGTTTTATTCGATGGAGAATTTATCTCCGTTTTGGCAAAATATCTCGCTACTGAACCCTATCGTCTATATGGTCAACTCATTCCGTTACGGTATTCTTGGCTACTCTGATGTCAACGTTTGGTATTCGATGGCGGCTATTTTTGTGTTCTGTGCGATATTCTATACCATCGCTTATCGCTTGCTAAGTAACGGCTCGCGCGTACGTTTATAGTGCGTATTATTCGCTAAGCATATTATTATTTAGAGCAAATTTTAAACGGTTTAATATTAGGAAGACAGATGAGTATTCACGGTATCTTGGGCGAGCAAACCACAGACTATCCAACTGAATATAGCCCAGAGACGCTATATCCGATTGCGCGTAGCATGGGACGTGATGCGATTGGTTGGCAAGACGATAAACTAACCGTTGGTGTCGATTGGTGGCAAGCTTTTGAAATATCTTGGTTAAATCCGCAAGGTATTTCGCAAGTAGCGATTGCACGCTTTAGCATTCCTGCTAGCTCACCATTTATCGTAGAATCAAAATCGCTTAAGTTATATTTGAATAGCATCAATTTTACCGAGTTTGCCAGTTGGAATGACGTACAAGCGTTGATTGCGAAAGATTTATCAGCTTGTTTGCAAGCAGACGTACAGGTAGCGTTATTTGGTTTAAATGATGATTTAAATGGTAACGAAACAGCGTTATTGATTGCTCAGCCTGATGGTGTTTGTATTGATGAGGCATTGGCAGATAGCACGGATAAAATTGCTTTAACTGAACATCCTGACGCGTCACTGCTGAGTGCTAGAGAAGAAATAGAGGCGAGTAGTGAAAGCGTGGTAAGTGATGGTACTCAGCCGTATACTTTTTATTCCAATCTACTGCGTAGTAACTGCCCAGTGACCAATCAGCCAGATTGGGGCACGCTGGCCGTTTCGATAACGACTGATAAGCCTTTTAATAATGCAAATATGCTGCGTTATATATTGAGCTTCCGTCAGCACAATGGCTTCCATGAGCAGTGTGTCGAGCAGATATTTGCTGATTTGAGTCAATACTATCAGCCAAGTGAGCTAATGGTACGGGCGTGGTATACGCGCCGCGGCGGTATCGATATCAATCCATGCCGTGTCAGTGATATCAGTCTATTACCTAAGCCAAGCCGTTTAATCCGCCAGTAAGTTCTCGCTAAAAATACAATGTTAAATAGTTTTTAAGCCAATAAAAAAGCGCCTATCTCACATGATGAAATAGGCGCTTTTTGTTATATAGTCTTTAACTACAAAACTATTTACCGCTTACTTTTGCCATAACTTCTTCACGGCTCAGCATTTGCTTTTCGGCTTCACGACGATTGACGTACTCATACTTGTCTTCCGCCAAGTTGCGATCAGAGACGACAATACGATGCGGTATACCAATCAACTCAAGATCAGCAAACTTAACGCCTGGTCGCTCGTTACGATCGTCCAGTAGTACATTGATGCCTTGAGCTTTCAACTCTTCATACAGGGCGGTTGCCGTCTGCATGACCGTCTCTTCTTTAGACTTCATCGGGATGATGGCGACTTCAAAAGGAGCGATCGAATCATCAACCGTTGGCGTTTTTGGCCACATGATGCCGTTTTCATCATTGTTCTGCTCGATAGCAGCGGCAATGATACGGCTAACGCCAATACCATAACAGCCCATCATCAAGGTAACAGGTTTGCCATCTTCGCCAGAAACCGTACAGTTCATCGCTTGTGAGTACTTATCGCCCAACTGGAAGATATGACCGACTTCGATACCGCGTTTGATTTTTAGGCTGCCTTTACCATCAGGAGACGGGTCACCTTCTTGTACATTGCGCACATCAACGATGCGAGTAATGCGAGTATCACGTGCCCAGTTCATGCCGATAGTATGTTTGTTCACTTCGTTCGCACCGCAGACAAAATCTGATAACGCAGCTGCTGAACGATCAACGAATACAGGCATATCCAAATTAACGCCGATATAGCCTTTATGCAGACCTGCCGCTTTTAGCTCTTCGTCAGATGCTAACGTCAATGGTACGTTGGCTTCTTCAATTTTCTCCGCTTTGATAGTATTGAGCTGATGATCGCCTCGCAACACGATAGCAATCAGTTGTGGCTCATCATTCTCAGTATGACCATGAACGATTAAGGTTTTAACCGTCGTTTCTAACGGGATGTCCAAGTGTTCAGCAACCATTTTACAGCTGGTCATGCCTTCGGTTAGAACGTCTTCACGCTCCATTTTCGGCGGTTGACGCTCAGCGGTGCTGACAGATTCTGCTAGCTCTACGTTGGCTGCATAGTCAGATGAGTCCGAAAACGCAATATCGTCTTCGCCGCTATCTGCCAATACATGGAACTCGTGTGAGGCAAAACCACCGATAGAGCCTGTATCTGCTTGTACCGCACGGAAATCTAAGCCCAAGCGGGTAAAGATGCGTGTATAAGCGTCATACATATCATGGTAGGTCTTGGCCAATGAGGCTTGATCCACATGGAAAGAGTAAGCATCTTTCATGGTGAATTCACGGGCGCGCATCACACCGAAGCGTGGACGAATCTCATCACGGAACTTACCTTGAATCTGAAAGAAGGTAATCGGTAGCTGTTTATAACTACGTAGCTCGCCTTGTGCTAGATTGGTAATGACTTCTTCATGCGTTGGACCAAGTACAAAGTCGCGATCATGACGGTCTTTGAAGCGTAATAACTCAGGACCATAATCATCAAAACGTCCGGTCGTCTGCCAAAGTTCAGCAGGCTGAGTCATCGGCATAAGCACTTCTTGTGCGCCGACGTTTTGCATCTCTTCACGAACAATGCGTTCGACCTTTTGTAAGACGCGCAGACCCATAGGCAACCAAATATACAATCCAGAAGCAATCTTGCGGATAAGACCAGCACGCACCATCAATTGGCTTGAGGCGATGTCGGCGTCACTTGGGGTTTCTTTTAGTGTGGCAAATAAAAATTGACTGGCTTTCATAAATAAAGCGTAACCTTATCAACGATAAAAAAATAAGAAATAGTAGGATGTTGAGCGTATGGCTAATCGTTTCATTGCCGCCGCAAGCTTACCTTTATCACTTAGCAATAATCTAGGGTATTTCCTAGTTACCAATCTGCTTATATACAAAGCACATCAGTAAAAACCACTCTCATAAAAGAGAGGCAAATTTGATTTGATGTATCAATATGCCAAAAATGCAATATATTCAGGTCAAAACCCTGATAAATACTTTGAGACTGACATTTTATTCATACAATCTGACTATGTTAGGTAAAGTTCGCCTAAGACGCAATGACTTTTTGTCTTTTCAGACCGAACGTGACGCAAAGGCTTCAATAAGGGATAAATAATTGAGCTATTCGTATGATTTTATAGCGAAAGCACTGCTTATTTTGGCGATAGTTTATCAAGGTGGTTGCGTAGAGGTTTATGCATAAAGTTATGTAGAGGAATGGTAGCCATTACTTGAAGTTACTGCACAATAGTCGCATTTATAGACTAAGCATCTGTTCCGTTTCTACAACGTTTTTAGCCTTACCAAACGATGCAACATTATAAAGGTAGCCTCTATGGATAATCCTGATATGAATAACGCTAATGCCACTCAAAAGACTGCGAAACGTCCTATTGCTACAATGTCGTGGGTGATATTACTTATCGGTCTAGCAGCGATTGTTTTTGCTATTTATAGCGCGCAAAACAAACCAGAAGAAGCGCCGATAGAAACTATTACTCGCGAAGGCGTGGTTACGCAAATTCAGCAGTTAAACCGCTTACATACCGTCGCATTCAGTGTCGATACAGTGATTACGAGCGAGCGACCCGGGAGCTGGATGAAACTATGGCAGGATGAGCAAAAAGCATTGTTTATCGCTCATGGTCGCGTAGAGGCAGGCGTTGATCTGAGTGCTTTGACACCTGAGATGGTACAAGTGGTGCAACCTGCTCAAGCTAATGCAGACGAAGAGCAAGTAGCTGACCCTAACTCACCAGCTGCTACTATGCCGCAAATCAATATTACTTTGCCGCCTACAGAGATATTTTCAGTATATCTAGATGATATTGAGATTTATGATTGGCAGACAGGGGCTTTTGGTATGATGCAAGTTGATCCTAAGATATTGGCACAAGCACAGACCATGGCAAAAAAAGAAGTGCTTGAGCGTGCCTGCCGAGGTGGTGTTATGAATATGGCACTGAAAAATGCGCAAACCCAATTGCAGCAGCTATTTGCACTCACGGGAGCGGTAGTGACGGTTACCACTCAGGGTGCAGGTGCATGTCAGTTGCCAGTCACTACCAATGGCTAGTCTGCTAGTTGTTTTCTAAAATTAAGCTTCTTTTTTAAACTCAGCAATAGTCAGCTTGCGCGCCGATTTATGCTCGACCATCGGCGCAGGGTAGTCGACATCGGCAAACTTACCACCTTTTGCCAATTCTTTACGCATCTTATCTTCGTTATGTAAGATACTGTTAGGAATATCTTTTAACTCTGGTAGCCAAGTTTTAATAAACAGAGCTTTAGAATCGTGCGTATTGGCTTGGCTAAAGGGGTTCATAATACGGAAGTAGGGCGCTGAGTCCGTACCTGTCGACGCGCTCCATTGCCAACCGCCGTTATTGGACGCAAAATCCCCATCTATCAGTTGCTGCATAAAGTAGCGCTCACCCAAGCGCCAATCAATCAATAAGTCTTTGGTCAAAAACATCGCAGTCACCATACGCAAGCGATTGTGCATAAACCCCGTCGCATTTAAACAACGCATCGCAGCATCTACGAGCGGCACGCCTGTCATACCTGTGCACCATGCCTCAAAATCATCGGTATCATATGACCAGTTAATCTTAGTATCCGTCTCTTCTTTGTAGGCTTTATGACGAATAAGGTTTGGCTTTTCGACCAGCACGTGACGATAAAAATCTCGCCAGGCAAGCTCGCTTATCCAGCGATTGATGTCTTCATTGTCGCCATCATTGCCATGTAGTTTCTCTTGTGCTGCATTTGCCTGTAGATAGCATAGCCTAGGGCTGATAGAGCCTATAGTGAGATAAGCCGATAGCTGACTGGTTGCATGCAGATGGGGGACATCACGGCTCACATCATAATTATTGATATCATCATCGACGAATGCCTCTAGACGCTGGCAAGCGGCAGATTCACCTGCAGGATAGGCGTCTCTTGCGCGGTCAAGCTGAGCTATCATATCGATATGCTGCAATGACTCGTTCTTTTCTAATGTCTGCTGGTAGTCACTGAGCATCTTCTCACTTAGTGATTTGATCTTGTCGATTGTATTGGCAAACGTTTGCGATGATGGTAGTTTGATTTTATAATCGCTATCCACTGCGGGTGCTTCATGCATTTGAATGGTGCTGACGTCCAATGTATGTCGCCATTTTTTATAAAACGGCGTAAAAACCTTATACATACTATCGCCATCATTGGTAGTGATAGTTTTTGGTGGCAAAATGCATTGGTCATGCCAGCGGACGAACTCGATACCGTCTTTTGCAAGTTGTTTGCTTAACTGCTCATCACGATCAATCTCATTGCCTTCGTACTCGTGATTGGCCATAACGCAGCTGATTTCATTGTCATTGCATAAGGTTATGAGCGCTTCTATACAGTCAGCAAAGCTTGGACAGAGTTGTACTGTTAAGGTGATATTCAATTGCGATTGCAATTCCTCTGCTAGAATAGGTAGCGTGCGAGCAATATGATCGACTTGTACAAGGGAGGTATCATGCGCTTGCCACTGCTCAGGTGTCAAAAAGAATACGGCAGACACTGAGGCGTTGTCTTCATTGGCACGTTCGCAAAGCGCTGCTAAAGCAGTATTGTCATGGATACGTAGGTCACGACGAAACCACATCAAGTAATGCGGTGGATTTTTGCTAGTAGCATTGTCGTCAGTATCAGTATCAGTATCAGTATCAGTATCAGTATCAGTATCAGTATCAGTATCAGTATCAGTATCAGTAGCGGCTGTCTGTGCAGTCTTAGACATCAAAGTATCCCTATATTAATCAATCGCAATCATAAACAAAACTAAGGATAAAAGTATGCTAGGATAAGTTTTTGGATGCAATGGCTTTGCCGTTTGGTTAACAAAACCTCATCACATCTAACGATTTATCTTTAGCTTGAACCTATCTGATGCCGCTATAATCGGTGTCATATTCAGTACCATGAAACGCAAGGTCACAAAATGCACGTTAAGTTTTGCGGGTTTACTCAGCTTAGTGATATAAAGACTGCGGCACAGTTAGGTGCAGATGCAGTGGGTTTGGTGTTTTATCCACCAAGTCCACGTGCAGTTACGATAGAGCAAGCGCAAACCCTGAGCGCTGCTGTGCCTGCTTTTGTCAGCGTGGTGGCGTTAGTGGTCAATATGCCTAAAGATGAGCTAATCAAATTAGCAAACAACGTTTCTTTTGATATTATCCAGTTCCACGGTGATGAAACGCCTGAGCAGTGCCAACAGCTGGCAGGTATGGTCAATAAACGTTGGATCAAAGCATTGCGTATCAATACAGAGCAAGACACCCTCGATAGCGTCCGCGCTCAGATTAATCAATTTGCTAAAGCAGGTGCCAGTAGTATTTTACTGGATGCTTATCATCAGCATAAGTATGGCGGTACAGGCGCACGTTTTGACTGGAGTCTCATTCCACATGACAGTGCACTGCCGATCGTTTTGGCTGGTGGGCTCGATGCCGACAATGTTGCCGCGACATTAGATTTACCTATTTATGGCGTCGATGTGAGCGGTGGTATTGAGGTTGATAAAGGTAAAAAAGACGCTGCCAAAATGCGTGCCTTTATGAAAGCGGTCAAACGCGATCGATGGCAAAACGCTACGGTCACTGGCGCCATCTAAGTGGGTTTGTATCTAGCTATTTGCGATAAACAATCTGCTTAGTTGATCGTTATTCCGATTTTTCTGCTTAAATCTTATTAGATTATTATCCCTTTTATTATTTTTTCTCTATTTATCTAAAGTTATCCAAAAAATACCACTTATTACAGTAGGAATTATCATGAGTCATGTCGAAAACAAAGATTTATCTGCTACCGCACAGTCTGTAAACACTTTTACCAATCCTGAAAACGTACAGGACTTTAACCAGTATCCTGATGCGCGCGGTCATTTTGGTGTACATGGGGGGCGTTTTGTCTCTGAGACGCTAATGGCTGCTCTAGAAGAGCTAGAAACGCTTTATACCAAAGTAAAAGCAGATCCAGCATTTTGGGAAGAGTATCATAACGATTTGGTCAATTATGTCGGTCGTCCAACGCCACTGTATCATGCTAAGCGTTTGAGCGATGAGATTGGCGGTGCGCAAATTTACTTTAAGCGTGAAGACCTAAACCATACAGGTGCGCATAAAGTAAACAACACCATTGGTCAGGCATTGCTTGCCAAAATGTGTGGTAAAAAACGTATCATCGCTGAGACGGGCGCAGGACAGCATGGCGTCGCGACGGCAACCATTGCGGCACGCTTAGGGCTAGAATGTATCGTCTATATGGGTGCGGACGATGTCGAGCGTCAAAAAATGAACGTCTATCGTATGCGCTTGCTTGGCGCGAGAGTTGTGCCCGTCACTTCTGGCTCACGCACGCTCAAAGACGCAATGAATGAAGCCATGCGTGACTGGGTGACCAATGTAGATAGCACCTATTATATTATCGGTACTGTGGCAGGCCCGCATCCTTATCCGCTATTGGTTCGTGATTTCCAAGCGATTATTGGGAAAGAAGCGCGCATTCAGCATCTAGAAAAAACAGGAAAAATGCCAGATGCACTGGTTGCGTGTGTTGGCGGTGGCTCAAACGCGATTGGTTTGTTCTTTGACTTCTTGAACGATACTGAAGTTAAAATGTATGGCGTCGAGGCAACGGGTGATGGTATCGAGTCAGGTCGTCATTCAGCACCATTGGCTGCTGGTCGTATCGGCGTGCTACATGGTAACCGTACTTACCTAATGGCAGATGATGATGGCCAGATTCAAGAGACGCATTCTATCTCAGCGGGTCTTGATTATCCTGGTGTCGGTCCGGAGCATAGCTTCCTAAAAGACATGAAGCGTGTTGAGTATGTTGGTTGTACTGACAAAGAGGCGTTAGAAGGCTTCCATGAGGCAACGCGCAAAGAAGGTATTATCCCTGCGCTTGAAACTGCTCATGCGGTCGCCTATGCATTGAAACTGGCTAAAACCATGACACCAGATCAGACGATTATCGTTAATATGTCAGGACGCGGTGACAAGGATCTGCATTCAGTAATGAAGGCTGAAGGGATTGAGATGTAATGTCTGAAGAATCGACAATACCTAAAAAGGTGGCAATATCTAAAGAGTCAAATATAAAGAGGTTTTTTAAGAATTTTGGTTATTTCAGCTCTTCTGAAAAGAGTCTTTTTGAAAAAATAGGCTCTCTTCTTGATCGCGCACTGTATCTTTTCTTATATGTATTAGCAACGTCATTGCTTTCCATAAGCTGTGCGTTTGTATCTGCTAATGGAAATTGGTGGTGGGGTATATTTATAGGTATTGTTTTGCTCGTTTTAGCAACATTAGGCAACCATTTTGACATGGAAAAGTCAGAAGAAAAAATCTCAGATCTCGAGGAAAAATTAGAGGCTGAGAAGGTTAAAGTAAGAGATGGGGCAGAAGAATCTGAAAGAACAGGTATTAAACTACAAGAAACCAAGTTAAAGTTAGTAGAGACTCATGAACAACTAGTTACTTCTATATTGAAAAGTATATTTAAAAATTTAGAGCTTGATACCTATACTAGAATTTCGATATATTTTGAAAAAGATGGTCAGTTCTTGATACTAGGTCGCTATTCTCAAAACCCAAAATTCAAAGAAATTCACACTAGAGCCTTTCCTATAAATAAAGGAGCTTTGAGTAAAGCATGGGAGCATGGAGAATACTTTGATGATAAATGTTGTTCTTATGAAGGTAATAAGTCAAATTATGAGCGTTACCAGCTAGAAAACTTTGACTATAATCAAAAGCAAACTGAAAGATTAACAATGAAGAGTTGTGAGTATGTTGGAGTCGCTTTGACACACATTGATGAACATATTGGCGTAATACTATTTGAAAGTGAAAGTAAGAAATTTGTTGATATTAGAAGGGCTGGTATTCTTGAGCAAGTCAATAATTACCATACTCAGCTTTCGGATAGAATAATAAGTGGCAAACTCATACACAGTGAAAGTAAACCTACAAGAGATGTTGATGAAGAGTTCATGTCGACAATGCAAGGTCAGTCTAAGGAGTAGTCATGAAATTAGAATTAATTATCGTATATCTCTGTAAACACTATCCCTATACGAATGAGCTATCAAACTCAAGACTAACTAAACTTGTATATTTAGCTGATTGGTTTAGTTGTTTGTTAAATGGTAAACAGATGACTGATATAATATGGGTGTTTAACCATTATGGACCATATGTTAATGATGTACTTGAAGAGGTTAATAAAAGCAATTTTTTAGAAGTGCAAATGGATTTTAATTTCTATGGTAGTCCTAAGTATATTATTAAATTAATAAACGATAAAAATATATTTTTTGAAGAAATCATAAGTCAGAGTGATAAGGAAATACTCGGTTTTGTTATATCTAAAACTAAAACAATGCATTACAACAGTTTTATAGATTATGTATATTCTACATATCCAATATCATCTAGCCAAAGATACGATAATTTAGATCTCATTGAGCTAGCTCAGGAATATAAATTGAACTCAAACTATGTTTAGAGAAACCCTATGACCAGAATTGAAAGCACTTTTGAAACCCTGAAATCACAAAATAAAAAAGCACTGATCCCTTATGTGATGGCAGGCGATCCTAATCCTGCAACGACCGTCGGTCTATTGCATGACTTGGTCAAGCACGGCGCAGATATGATTGAAGTGGGCTTACCATTCTCTGATCCGATGGCAGATGGCCCTGTGGTTGCGTTGGCTGGTGAGCGTGCATTGGCAGCAGGTACGAGTACTCGTGATGCACTAAAAATGGTCGCAGAGTTCCGTCAAACAGATACGCAGACACCAATCATCCTAATGGGTTATCTAAATCCTGTTGAAATCATTGGCTATGACAACTTTGTGGCGCTATGCGAGCAGTCAGGCGTTGATGGTTTATTGATGGTAGATTTGCCGCCAGCAGAGGCGGGTAGCTTTACGCAGCATTTAACTGATCATTCGATGAATGAGATTTTCTTGCTATCGCCAACCACCTTACCTGAGCGCCGTGAGCAAGTATTGACTCATTGTGGGGGCTATATTTATTATGTATCACTAAAAGGTGTGACTGGTTCAGCCACGCTAGATACTGATGACGTTGCAACTCAAGTTCAAGCAATCAAAGCGGAAACAGACCTACCAGTATGCGTCGGCTTCGGTATCCGTGATGGAGCTTCTGCAAAAGCGATTGGTACCCATGCGGATGGCGTTATCGTCGGTAGTGCCTTGGTACAGAATTTTGCCGATATTGATGCCAACGATACCGCTGCAGTTGCAAATGCACAGCAGAACATCATGGCAAAAATGGATGAGCTACGTGAAGCGTTAGACAGCTTAAGCGCTTAATAGCTATTGCTTTCATATTGTTGTTACTTGAAGAAGTAGTTATTTGAAGAAATAGTTATTTGAAGAAATAGTTATTTGAAACGGCAAAATCAAATTGAAGCTAATGTTTACCTTAAGACTTTACTTAAAAGCTTTACGTGAAGACAATACTAAATGACTTTGCTAAAATTAGTTTACGAGTGTAAACTAACATCACTATTATATGGTGTCTGATAGCAGTGGTTTATTCGTCATTTTGATTGGCAAATACATTATCTATCAACAAGCGCATAATCAAATTACCGACATACGAGATTTATTTATCAGTATGTCGCATGACTGCTCATGTTATGACTGTGTTAGACGTTTTGTTTAGACAACCATTAAACTCTCAATGACAAGCGAATGAGCAAACTTGTCAATAAGCCTTTTATGATGGCAAATAATATGACTGATACAATAACAAAACCCGATAACAATACCACTAAAGCCGCGCCAAACAGCAATACGGATAGGCAGTCATGGTTTAACCGTCCTATCCCAGGTATCAAGCAGCATTTGACTGCGCCACTGTCTGCGGTAGAGACTGAACCGTCAACTAAGTGTAGCAATTGTCATTCGATGATTACCAACACAGCACTGATTTTTAACTGTTATGTGTGTCCACACTGCGATCATCATTTACCGATGAGTGCTCGTGAGCGCTTGAATTGGTTGCTTGACCAAGTAGATGGCGAGACAGGTCAAGAGTTCACGGCAAAAGATCCATTGAGCTTTGTGGACAGTAAGCCCTATCCTGCACGTATGAGCGAAGCACAAGAAAAGACAGGTGAGTCTGAAGCGCTGGTTGCTATGTATGGCAAACTGCGTAACCTTGATATCGTCGCCTGTGCTTTTGACTTCCGCTTTATGGGCGGGTCAATGGGTTCAGTCGTTGGCGATCGTTTCGTTCAAGCAGCTGAAAAAGCGCTAGAGCAAAAAGTACCTTTGGTTTGCTTTGCTGCCTCTGGTGGTGCACGTATGCAAGAAGGCCTACTGTCATTGATGCAAATGGCACGCACGGCAGCAGCGATTGAGCGTCTAAGAATCGCTGGGATTCCTTATATTGTGGTATTGACCAATCCTGTTTATGGCGGCGTGACCGCATCCCTTGCGATGCTTGGTGATATTCATTTAGCAGAGCCAAAAGCAATGATAGGATTTGCGGGCAAGCGTGTAATCGAGCAGACTGTACGCGAGACGCTAGAAGAGCCATTCCAGCGCGCTGAGTTCCTATTAGAGCATGGCGTAGTGGATGAAGTGGTACATCGTCATCAGCTAATCGATACGATTTATCGTCTGCTTGCAAAACTATGCCGCGTACCAAATGTAGATGCTCAGTAAAATGAGATGCTCGATAAGGTAAATGACTCAGTATAATGAATCATTTATTGAGTGCATAATGACTTAGCTGCGTGCTAACATCTACTGCATATGCAAGACCCCTAATAGCATTTATCGTCATTGCACGGTAAGTGCTATTTTTGGTTTTAGCTAGCACATATATTTTTATCTCTTATTAAATTTTATATAGGTTTTATCCATGTCTGACCTTTTAGCCTCTGACCTTCGCAGCTCTAATGCCCATAGTCCTAATGAAAGTGCTAACCTAACTGAGTGGCTCGATTATATGCAGCAGATTCATGTATCGGCGATCGATATGGGATTGTCACGTGTATTGCCTGTTGCAGAAGCGTTAGGCGTGGTGCAGTCAGCTAAAGATGACGCTTACGTATTTACTGTGGCAGGTACCAATGGCAAAGGTTCTACAACCGCTGTCATTGCCGAAATGTGTAAAGCCGCAGGTTATAAGACGGCACTATATCAGTCGCCACATCTTAGTGCCTTTAACGAGCGTGTGCGTATCAATGGCGAGATGATCAGCGATCAGACGCTGATTAAGGCTTTTAGCAAAGTAGAGGCAGCACGCTTACAGTGCGAGTTGACGTTGTCGTTCTTTGAGATGACCACACTAGCAGCGCTATTGATATTCGCTGAGGCAGATTGTGACGTATGGGTATTAGAAGTAGGATTGGGTGGACGCCTAGATGTGGTCAATATTATTGACCCTGACATGGCGGTCATTACCAATATCGGTATCGATCACATTGACTGGTTGGGTGATAATGTCGAGGATATTGGTCGCGAAAAAGCAGGTATCTTGCGCAACGGCATTCCTCTGATTTATGGTGCTACTGAGATGCCAGCTAGCGTGCAACAATCCATCGATACCCAGCAGGCAACTTGTTATCAGATTGGACAAGATTTTAGCTACCGCGATATTGATGCAACGACTTGGCAATACAGTAATGCGGCGGTTACCTTGCAGTTACCACGTCCTGCGTTATCGTTAACTAACACGGCCAATGCACTATCAGCAGTATTAGCAAGTCCATTAGATATTGACATCAAGGCCATTGAGCAAGCGTTACGAACTGTCAAACTGGCTGGACGTTTTGATTATCGTGAGAACCATAGCCGCCATTGGTTATTTGATGTGGCGCATAATGAGCAAGGCGTTGAGTTCTTACTAGCACAGCTATTACCGTTTTGGCAGCAGCATGTAGCCAAGCAAAATAATCAAAATAGCTCAGCGACTGTCACCCTGCCAAAGATTAAAATGCTATTTTCTATGCTTGGTGATAAAGACATTGATAAGGTTGTGCAGCGCTTAACTCAAGCAGGCTTACCGATTAGTGACTGGTTTATCGCTGAGATTGATTATCCTCGTGCCGCGACTACTGAGCAGCTGCAAGCTGTTTTGGTTAAATATGTCGATAGCACCAATATATATGAGTTTGATGGTCTGCATACAGCGACCCATGCAGTGATAGAGGCGAGCCAACCACAAGACTTAATCGTCGTATGCGGTTCGTTTCACACCATTGGTGAGGCATTGGCTGCGCTACAGCACTGATCATATGAGTTAAAGTAAGGCATGTTTAGTGTTAATCTTAGTCGTAGCCTGATAGCAGACAGCATGAAAAATATGCTTTATAATCAAAATGATTTGCCAGACTAGTAGAAGACGGTCGGCACAAATTTTGAACCCTGATGGCATTAACTGACAGTAACTGGCGGTAAGAGATCATGATTGAAGCGATTTGATATACTGCTTTGAAATAGTCGCTGCGCCGCTCAATCAACCTTATTACCAACTAAGAGACGTAAACGGATGAACTTTTCGAGACAAGCCTTATTGGGCATTGGGATGATTATCGGCGGTAGCGTGATGCTATACGCCATGGTGCAACAGATTGGCGATAGCGATCAACCGGAGCCGATGTCAGCGATGGTCGACAAACTAAGCTCGGAGCAAGAATCTCCGCAGCCGCTCACAACTGATATCGAAACAGAAAAACGTATCCTTGCGCAAAAGCAAAAAGAACGTGCAGCCCGCGTTGCAGAGCAAGAAAAACGTGCAAAAGAGTTTCTGACAGAGCAGGAAGTTGCTGAAGCAGAAGCGTTGGCAAAGGCACGTGCTGAGAGCCAGCAATATGTTGATAATAGTGCGCCAGCTATTGATGACACCAGCAGTACAGAGTCTACAAAAGATGTTACAAAAGACGTTACTACAGATCTGACCGTTCAGCCTCGTACTGAGAGTCAGTCTACTACTGATACTACAAAGTCTAGCGAAGCCGAGAAGCAAAAAGCGGCTCAAGAGCAACAAGAAGCCCAAAGGCAAGCTGCTATAAAAGAGCAAGCGGCCGCCAAAAAACTTGCTGAGAGCAAAAAACAAGCGGAGGCAGAGAAACTAGCCGAAGCAAAAAAGCAGGCTGAAGCCCAAGCAGCGGCTGAGAGAAAAAGAGAAGCAGCTGAAGCGGCTAAAAACGAGCCACCAAAATCGCCTTCTGAATACCAGATTAAGAAAGGTGATGGACTCATAAAACTGGCAAGACAATATAATATGCCTGTGGAAGTATTGGCTCAAGCCAACAACCTATCTCCATCGGCAGCGCTACAATTGGGTCAAAGTATCACCATACCATCGAGCAAACAGGTACAACGCTTAGAGCGTGAAGCGGCGGCAGCCGAACAAGCGCGTGAGAAGAAGCGCCAGCAAGAAGAGGCGCTGGCGAAGAAATCTGCCGATGCAAAACGTGAAGCGCAGCAAAAACTGAGTGAAGCGCGTAAAGAAGTCAAAGAAACAGACGCTAAGGGTAGCTTTGGGGTGCAAGTGGCTCTAGCAAATGACCAAGCCAAAGCCGATGAGTTAGCGAAGAAGTTCCGAGCAGCAGGTTATCAAGTTAAGACAAGTGCGACTAGCCGCGGAGTTCGTGTCGTGGTTGGGCCTGAACGTGGCAAAGTCGCAGCATTGGCACTAAAAGATAAAATCAATAGTGACCCTAAGGTAAATACGACTAGCGCTTGGGTGCTTTACTGGCGTTAAGCTAGAGCGTTTCTAACGGTCTCAATTCGGCTTTTATCTACTTTATATGAAAACACGACAGTATTTGTCGTGTTTTTTGTTTTATAGATTGCTGATTGGCGCAGCCTTAGTTAAGATGAGCGCCATTTTTATAATCCGTTTTTGTATAACCTGTCAGCCTATATAGGTTGCCTTGTCGTGGTCGGCGCATTATTAATTGCTATCAATAATGACAATTAGCCCATCACTCTCATATTGTATAAGGTAGAACCATGTCGTTTGGTGTTATATTTTTAATATTGGCCGTTGGGTTTTTGGGGCTGATTACGTTACCGAAGCTGCTACCAACACTACTGACGAAGCGCCCTGTCGTTGAGCCAGACCCAAAACCTGTGCGCGGTGATGAGCTAGCGATCTGGCCATTTGCGCCGATGCCGATTATGACCGATACGGAAGTGATATTTTTTAATAAGCTAAAAAACGCGCTGCCGGAGTATCATATATTTGTCCAAGTGCAGTTATCACGGATCATTGAAGCCAATAGTAGTGAGACATCAGAGCGTAGTTTTTGGTTCAATCGTATCTGCCGTCAGAGCGTTGACTATGTGATTGTGGATGTCGATGCTCAGACTACCTTGGTCGCTATCGAGCTTGATGACTGGACACATAGTAGCAAAGCCCGTCAAAAAGCGGATGATAAAAAAGATAAGGCGCTTGCCAGTGCAGGTATTGCGATGGTGCGCTTCCACGCTGAACGTATGCCGAGTGCCGATATGCTTAGATATGAGCTAATGCAGGTGATTGAGAGTTATTAAGCATTCTGTGAAAGCTGTCCGATTGTTAAGGCCAGAATATTATCTAAGCAGCTTCACTTTAAAACTTTAGGTTAGCTAAATTTATTCATCGAGTTGGTCTGACAGCCTTGGGTAAATAACGATTGGTCGATTACCTTCAAAATATAAACCTGTTTTAGGTAGTTCGTTATCTGACCAAACTATCGTCTGCTGGCGACCATCATAAATATTTCGCTCATCATAAAAGTCGCGCTTGGTGAACCATTCAATATAATGCGCGGCTCGCAAAGCTGTATTGTCAATCGTTGCAAGACCTGCCATGTCCCTCTTATCGCACCATTCGTGTATCGGAAAATTCGGCGTTAGCCAATATGGCCAGTCATAATCACCGTAATCAGCTGTGTTAATCGGTAAAAAGAATCGCCCTTTGATCACGCCATAACGCTTATCGATTTTTACCTGTCCGTGATTTTCCGTATCTACCCACACCGCTCGAAACTGCTTGGTTTGCATGTGTGTCATTTTGCGCTGTAGATTATCATTGGAGTTAATCCCGACCCAGTTCACAGGTTCAAAAGGTGCTGATCCCATAAAAAACTTAATGGCTAGCTCCCAATGTTCAACCAGCTGTTCTGCATGGTTATATAAAATCAAATCAAGCTCACCAGTCGTCTGCTTACCATTATAGAGCTGCACATTGCTAGCCAGTGTCTCATACGGATGCAGCTTGCGCGCAAATCCATCCTCTAACCAAAATGACAGTAAGCCTTCAAAATGAAAACCCAGACGATTGGGGCTAGGGCGTTTGAGTAAATAGCGAGTCAGCTCTTGATAGGCGGCAGTGATGTCTAGCTCTGTTAATCGTCGCTCATACGCCTCAAATTGCGTCTGCCAAAATTGCGCGCTATGCACAGCAACCGTATGTGTGCTCTGATGCGGTGCAAAGTCTAGCCACCGTGTCAACACATTGGGGCACGCCAGTACATAAGCTAAATCGCGCACATAGGGTCGGCGGTAATGTTCCCAAGGTGCATTATCTATACGGCGATTAGATATGGGCTGATTGACAAGATCGGACATAGCATAAACCAGTGTGAAGGTGTAGCATTTACCCTAACGGCTCGCTCTATAAAAGTCTATAGATGACAAGTATCCGCTAGGGTAGTGCTCAGTTTGTTGGCGCTAAAATATAATATTAATGTGATGGATATGAATACTGATATCAGGCGGTGATAGTAAGTAAGGTAATAGGATGCTAACTACCATTTTAAGTAGAGAGAGTTGCCATTTAGGCCGATATTGAGATGGCTTTTGTTTTGGCTTAGTTGGGATATGACTTTTCTGTTTCATGTATCTAGCTCCATAATTTACCGTAACTTGATTGCTGCGGTTTATGGTGACTAGTTTATTAGGTGGAGCTTCCTAAAAAAATTCCCTCAACCTAAGTCTATATAGATTAACTTAGGCTGAGATATATTTAAATTATGATTGTGGTCTGCCTGCTTCACTAGCATATTGAGGTATAGAGCTAAGCCAGCTTTTTAAAGTAGCTGTTCTCTCTGGAAGCATTTCACCATGCCCCGTATCAATTAAGTAGCTCCACACAAGCTCACACATTTCACCGATTCTAATTTTTTCATCATGGTCTTTTGACCATAAGTATTGTGCATGTGCATCAGCAATCATCCTTGCTTTTAATAGCTTTGGGCTAACTCCTTCTTTCTTGAATAATATTTCTGTTTTTTCTACTGCAGGCTTGTTCTCAATAATGAGATTTACTAATCGCTCTAAATCTTTATGCAAAATTAAAATAGGGGCTGTAGTAGATAAGCACTATGCTAGACTACTTTTATGAAGATAACCCGTTGTAAACTAAGTAAAAAAGCAC
>NZ_JASMRK010000038.1:0-24004 GCF_041431295.1 Psychrobacter sp. Arc9
ACGGCAGTGAATAAGCGTAAGGTGTTCCCATCTGATCAGGCAGCATTCAAAGTGGTGTACTTAGCCACCCAGCAGGCGTCTAAAAAGTGGGCGATGCCAATCCGTAACTGGACGTCTGCTCTGAATCGTTTTATGATTATGTTTGATGACCGTATCAGTAAGCATTTAATCTAAAGGGCAGTTACACAGAATATGGGATGGGCTCAAAAAAACCGTATCTCGAAACCAAGATACGGTCATAAAGACATTGAGCCTTTGTTCTCACTCAATAGATTAACTATCAATCACTTCAAAGCTAAGACCAGAATGCGCTTCTAAGCGTGTTATTAGCTTATTTCCCATCGCAGATGCTGGTGTCCAGAACCCACCGCCAACGTCCTCTTTGCTGATATCTTGTGCCAAGCATAATGCCGCCTGCGAAATCATACGAGAGGTACTGCCATAACCAGGATCTCTATCACCTGTTACTTTAACGGTAATAGTGTCATTTTTAGCCGTTTGGCCAAAGTGACGAATATCAAAGTAGCCATTCTCTTGCTCGTCCTTAGAAGGGCCTGAGCCAGCTTTTGGTAAGACGTGCTTGGATAGTAACTCGCGACTCGGTTTAATCATCATCGCAGTGGCAAAGCCCAATAAACCTGCGCTCATAGCATAGCTAGACAGTTTTCCTTTGACGCCATCTTTCATCCACATCGCTTCATCATATTTAAAATCGCGACCGTATTCATAGCTGAGCAATTGGTTAGTACGATGGACGATACGCGTATTGATGGTGGCCATGACGAACGGTGCTAACCAGCGCTTATGATTACTGTCATATACTGGTTTGCTGACATTGTCCTGACGTACGTTTGGTGTATCAGTATCATCGTTTAACAGATAAGGATTGGCCACTTGTTTGCGACGTGCTTTGTCCTCACCAGCTTCTTCAAATATTGATGCCATCGATGCGATAGTACCACCTGAGATACCACCTTTCGCTGCTTTGACACGCATATGGATAACATTACAGGTCTCGCCGAACTTTTCTTCTGCCTTAGCTTGGGTAAAGTACGCGCCCAAATCTGATGGAATAGAATCAAAACCACAAGAGTTAACAATACGGGCACCACTTTGCTTGGCAGTGTCTTGGTACTTATCCATCATATCTTTGATGAAAATGGCCTCACCAGTAAGATCGACATAATCTGTACCGTTTTCAGCACAAGATTTAATCAGTGGCTCACCATATTTTAGATAAGGACCGACAGTTGAGATGATGACTTGAGTTTGCTTTGTCATCTTATCAAGGCTGGCAGCATCGTTACTGTTAGCAATAATAATGTCTACCTTGCTCTCAAGTTTGGCCTGCAACTTGTTGAGCTTGTCTTCATCACGACCTGCGATCGCCCATGATACATTTGAGCCATCTTCGTTCTTATTATTTGATAAAAAATTGGTTAAATAGTGGGCAGTGATCTGACCGACGAAGCTTGTCGCGCCATATAGAACGACAGCATAAGGGCGAGTGTCGCCGCTGGTTTTTTGTGTAGGGTGTTCAGTATCCGTATCCGTATCCGTATCCGTATTGGTATCCATATGTATTGTCCTTAATAGATTTGAGAATAGGTGGATAGTAAACTATAAACCAAGTCGTTTAATTAGGTTAGGGGTTTGTGAGGTCGCTACAGTTTATAGTTTGCAGCCTACCTCACATACTACTTCACATATAACGTGAGAAATTTAAAATAGTTCTGCCTGCAGTTAGAGGAACAGAGTCCAGTAAAAGAGCATTTAATAAAAGCACATTCAGGTAAAAAGCGCTTAGTTTAATAACTCTCAGTTAAATAACGCTGTATTCAGAAATATAATTCTATTTCGAAAATATCATCTATTAAAGAAAAAGAGGTATGAGACATTAACAGTTACTACAAACTTTACATAACCTACCGATATTATTACTAAAATGAACGTTTTTTAGAGAAGAACATTGCTAATCTATAAACGTAAACAGTAATAACTAGCATTAGATAAAAACAAGTTAAATAGATGCTATATAAATTCTAATATCTGTTTTTTACCATTATTGAGGAGAAGATTATGTTTCGTTGGGCCATTATTTTTGCAGTGATCGCATTATTAGCGAGTTTCCTAGGTTTTGGCGGTGTCGCAGGATTGTCTGCTAATTTGGCATACATTTTCTTAGCAGTCGCTGTGATTTTGTTTATCGTTGCCTTTGTCAGTCGTAAGATGTAAACACAGCTTATCGTTGTAAATACCTACTATAAAAAAGACCCTCAATTGAGGGTCTTTTTTTGTCTGCTTTGACTAGGGTAATCAATAGAGAACTCGGATAATCGGCATCAAGGCATACATTGTAAACTTGCTACTATAACCGTTTGGGCTGAATAATATGCTCCATGCGCTTGGCTAAACGAATATCCAGACTAGATATACCACCTGTATCGTGGTTGGTTAAACGAACCTCCACGATATTGTAGGTATTACGCCATTCTGGATGGTGCTCAAGCGCTTCAGCATGAAATGCCGCTTGATTCATAAAGCTCATAGCTTCGATAAAATCGCTGAAATGATAGGTCTTGACGATGCTATTGCCGTCACGCTGCCAGCCAGCCAGCTCTTCTAGCTGTAGATTGATTTGTTTGTCAGATAAACTACTCATATTAATAACCTTTATTGTTATGTCGAATTGGTTTATTAAAATTGGTACTAGGGTACATCTCCTATGCTAAATAAATATCTACATACATTTCCTGCTTTGCCCGATGTCATTTAACTGAGTCTAGTTAACGAATTACTTGAGTCTAATTATGTAGACAGTTAAATCAAATCTTGATACTCAGGATGTTTGCTAATGTATGACGCGACAAATGAGCATTGTGGTATCACTTTCTTGTCTTGCTCGCGTGCATAATTCAATGCGTGCTTTACCAGTGCTGAACCAACGCCTTGACCGCCTAATTGCTGCGGTACGATAGTATGATCGTAGACCAATTTGTCAGCACTGTCCTGATAGCTAATATAACCTGTCTGACCGTCGATAGATGTCTCAAAGCGGTTCGCTGCTTGATTATGAACAATTTCTAGATTTGGTTTAGAGGCTTGATTACTCACTAATATACTCCATTTCTTATTATCAAATTTTTATTATGAACTAAATATTTTATTAATTTCGATAGTGCCAGTTTAGTATGTAGTTTTGATACTTAACAATCTAGACGCTTACCGTAATGGTTGATGGGACGACTGTTAACGTCACCTATGTTTGTTGTCCTACCTTATCATGGCCGTATCTAGTTGCAAATATGAATATGTCACCATGCATAGGAGATAGCTTTACGGACGACTGGAGGCAAAAAGCGAGTGAGACCATCAGTGTTCTCTATCGCTAATTTGTTTTCTAAATTGACAGCTGACCTATCATCTTTATGAGTAGTACTATCTGCATTTTTCGTTGACTGTACATAGGCTTGCCATTCTTTTTCACTAGGTTTGCTAAAGTGATAAATACGTCCCAGTACTTGCTTGAGTTGTGTGCCAAAGTGGCCAGTGTTATAGCTTAAACCATACTTACGGCATATGGCCTGTACCTGCGGCGCAATCTTTGCATAGTGGCCAGCTGGCATATCAGGAAATATATGATGCTCAATTTGGTGGGACAAGTTACCTGTCAAAAGATGGAACCATTTGCTGCCTTTGATATTGCTAGAGCCAAGGATTTGGCGTACATACCAGTCGCCTTTACTTTCATTGGCATCGAGATGGGTATAGATATGCGCTTGCTCAGTGAAATGCCCACAAAAAATTACCGCCCACGTCCATAGATTACGGACAGTGTTGGCAGTCATGTTACCGCTCAACGTACTCAAGGCGCTACGACGACCTAGTGTCAGCGCTACTACAGATGGCAGTGCGATATAGTCTTTGCCTATTTGTCGCCCAATTTTGGCAAATAAGGCGCGAGACTTTTGTTGCATGATTTTGTGTAGATCAGGGGAGTCAGCGTATTCATCGGCACTGATTTGGATGTCGTGAAAAGCTACTGCCCATTCAAAGCCAAATGCCAGTACCGCTGTACTAAACATATTGTAGCGATCTTCTGGCGTCCAAGGCTGCTCGTCAGTCACTCGAATTAAGTGATAGCCTACGTCATGGTCACGGCCAACAATATTGGTAAAAGTATGATGTAGATAATTATGAGAGTGTTGCCATAATGGAGCAGGGCAGACAATATCCCAGTCGAATTTTTGACTATTAAGGTGCGGGTGTTGCATCCAGTCATATTGACCATGCATGACGTTATGACCCAGCTCCATGTTGTTCAATATTTTGCTAAAGCTAAGTAAAGACGTGCCTAGTAGCCAAGTAGCGACTAGACTGCGTTTCGATGGCATACGCCCAGCCGCTGCAAGTAGACCACGGGCGATAATTTCACTATATACCACGGTGGCATATATCCGCTGTATATAGCGTGCATCCTTACTGCCTAGCGAGTCCATGACGCTTTTATATAGGGCATTGAGCTCTACGGCTAAAGCATCACTTTGAAGCTTTGATAAAGGTGCGCCAGTCAACGTTGGGTAGCGAGTCCGTGTCGATGTGCCTGGCTGACCGCTATCATTGATTGCTTCATCATTAAGCTGCGAGTACGACGTTTGCGGCGTCAAATGTGAAGGCGCGTTTTTTGCTAGCTGAGTATCGGACAAGGGCGTCAAAATAGGCACAGCAGATTGTGGCGTAGTAACGGGTGGTAATAAGTGCATAAATAAATCCTTAACCGAAACGGCGTGAATAAGCAGCACTGCATCCGGTTTGATAAGTTATCTGAGTTTTAGCCTATAAAATAACGTTTGCCTTTTATTTCTCATAGGTTGTTTGGCATATGCTTTCTATTGAGCCAGTCGTTCTATTAAATCAGTCATTAAACATCGAGTACCACATCAGTCATGGCAATGTTGATACAAGTCTGAATAGACTCGTAACCATCACCACTCACTTTCCCTGTTTGGACGTTTTTGACCACGCCGCTGACTTTATTACAGCGGCATAACTGGCAAATACCTTGCCGGCAACCATATGCTAGCCGTACATCTGCATTCTCAGCCGCAGCCAGTATGGTCGTGTCACTGCTAAACTGTCGTTGCCGTGACCGCAAATAGACAGTGTGTTCTTCTACAGGTATCGTTTTATCGAATATTTGATTGCTGCCATTATCAACATTAGCTAGGGCATTACCAAAGTTCTCTACTATGATGTTATCGCGCAGCTGTTTGTCTATAGGTAAAGTTATCTCTGCGGCGGCTTTATATAAGCCAGCTAATAACGCTTGTGAACCGCAGGCAAATATTTGCGTATCTGCTAGAGGTAAGTTTAGCGACAGCAGACCCTCTGCACTTAAGTATCTTGTAACAGCCAAATAGGTAGTCGGATCTTCAGTATGGATTAGATGATAAGTGAAGTCTGGATGAGTATCGTTCAGCTGTTGCCACTGATGTTGCAGCTTGGATGAAACAGTCCGACTATAATGCAACAGCGTTACCTGATGTCCATTACTCAAGGCTTGAGTGATAAGTCCGAGCATAGGCGTGATACCGCTACCACCAGTGATGAATAGCAAAGGAGAGGGTTGCTTATTCTCTGATATTTGCTGCCTTAGTATTGAGGTTTGTTCCAAAGTGAAATTTCCAAGTGGCAGGCTTGTATCAACGACACTAGCCAACGGTATCTGCTTGGTTAAATAGTCAGATACCAACCCTTGTGGTTTAATCGCGATAGTTACCGTATGACATTGGTTTGCTGTGTGGTTCTCGGTAGTATCGTCGAGCCACCAAAGTGGTTGATGCGCCAAGCCCACTATCGAGTAGCTACGCTGGTGATAGACCCCCTCAATACAAACGCGCAAATCAAGATATTGACCGCCTTGCCAACCACCCATCATCTCAGAAATCTGCTGTTTAAAGGCTCTATTGGTCTCAAATCGAAGTGCTATTAAATCATCACTTAATGTATAGCGTGCGATCAGGCGTAACTTAGGAGTCGTCAATGACCAAAACGGATGTAAGCGCGATCCGATAAAATCGACAAACGCACGTTGAATAATTTCAGGGCGATAGCCGTTGGCCATATTATCAGTACCTGTATGATTGCTATGAAAGTGAATGATGTAACGCATACAAAGTCAGCTTATAAGTCATTCTAATAATCGAAAATGAAATCGAGCCGATAGACCTTGTTAAGCCACACTAATATGCTAACGGCTATTGATTAAATTTGCGAAAGTTTTGATGCTATTTTTTGTGGTCTTTATAAAACGCTAATGAATCAAAATGTTAAGTTAGTTCATTAAGATAAGACTTCTTGCGTTACTTTTACAACGCGTGTTTTATAGCTAAAGGCCATAGCCTGCTGTCAAAAACGGTAAAACAACTGGTAAAACAACCTGTCAGCTTGCAGGGTATGCGCCACAATGCGATAATGACCTATAATTTGTAACCCTGATTTTGAGGTACGGCACGCTTGGCATCATCGCTGAGTTGCATTTGCTGTTCTCTTCTATGCAGTCTATCGGAGTGTTAATGGCTCAATATATTTACACGATGAACAACGTGTCAAAACTTGTTCCCCCTAAGCGTGAAATCCTAAAAAATATCAACCTATCGTTTTTCCCTGGTGCCAAAATTGGTGTTTTGGGTATCAACGGTTCAGGTAAATCAACCTTGCTACGTATCATGGCAGGCGTGGATACTGAGTTTAGTGGTGAAGCACGCGCGCAGGCAGGTACCAAAGTTGGCTATCTGCCACAGGAACCACAGCTAGACGACAGCAAAGACGTTCGTGGTAATGTCGAAGACGGTATGCGCGAAGCGCTAGATGCGCTAGCACGTCTAGATGCTATCTATGCTGAATACGCAGAGCCTGATGCTGATTTTGATAAGCTTGCTGAAGAGCAAGGCAAGATGGAAGATATCATCCAGTCTTGGGACGCGCACAACTTAAATAACCAGTTAGAAAAAGCAGCCGATGCGCTACGTCTGCCACCATGGGATGCGGACGTTAGCAAACTGTCAGGTGGTGAGAAACGCCGTGTGGCACTATGTCGTCTGCTATTGTCGCGCCCTGACATGCTATTACTTGACGAACCGACCAACCATTTGGACGCCGAGTCTGTTGCATGGCTAGAGCAGTTCTTGCAGAACTACAGCGGTACTATCGTTGCCATTACCCATGATCGCTATTTCTTGGATAACGTAGCTCAGTGGATCTTGGAGCTTGACCGTGGCCATGGTTATCCGTATGAAGGCAACTATACTGAATGGCTAGAGCAAAAGAACACGCGTCTAGAGCAGCAGAACAAGCAAGAAGAATCATTTGCTAAAGCGCTGAAAAAAGAGCTTGAGTGGATTCGTAAAAACCAGAAAGGCCAACAGGCTAAGTCTAAATCTCGTGTACAGCGTTTCGAAGAATTGAACTCAACTGAGTTCCAAAAACGTAATGAGACTTCTGAGATTTATATTCCACCTGGTCCACGTTTGGGTAACAAGGTTATTGAGATTAATGATATCTCTAAATCATTCGGCGATCGTCTGCTGTATGAAAACCTAAGCTTTAACGTACCAGCTGGTGGTATCGTTGGTATTATCGGTCCAAATGGTGCGGGTAAAACCACACTGTTTAACATGATTACTGAGCGCGATACGCCAGATACAGGTTCAGTTGATTTGGGTGAAAGTGTTAAAGTTGCCTATGTCGGTCAGGTACGTGATCATCTAGATGACAACAAAACCGTATGGGAAGAAGTTTCTGACGGTCTTGATATCATTACGGTTGGCGACTACACCACGCCAAGCCGTGCCTATATCGGACGTTTTAACTTCAAAGGCTCAGATCAGCAAAAACACGTCGGTCAATTATCAGGTGGTGAGCGTAACCGTCTGCAGTTAGCGAAGACGCTAAAGCAAGGCGCAAACGTATTGCTCCTCGATGAACCATCAAACGATTTGGATATCGAAACCTTACGTGCACTAGAGGATGCGATTCAAGTATTCCCAGGTACAGTAATGGTCGTATCGCATGATCGCTGGTTCCTTGATCGTATCGCGACTCACATCTTGGCGTTCGAAGAAGAAGGCCCAGTCTGGTTCGACGGTAACTATACTGAGTTTGAAGCGTATCGTAAAAAGACGATGGGTGACGATGCCAGTCCTAAACGTGCCAAGTACAAGAAAATTACCAACTAATACAGCTTTTTAGTGTATTGAAATTCAATAAAAAAGACCGCTAATCGTTAGCGGTCTTTTTTTGTTTAGCGTAAAATCTTAAAGGGTATGGGTAGTCGTTAAAATTAACGCTTACGCCCAAACTTACGCTGTTTTTTATTACTAATCTCAGTAATGGCGTGAGTGATTTCTTCTTCGTCCAAACTAGCAACTTGCTGCAAGATTTGCATCATATCAGGCGTTAACACGTACTTAGCATGATGAGCGATGTCGTTAATGCGATGATCGAAAGTCAATATGCCTGTTTCATCATCTTTTTGTAGATAGTCAAGACGAGTCAACGCACTGATGAAGCTGGTAAACAAGGCGCGATCAAAGAAGTCAGGAATATCATCTGCATAAAGCACAGACAAACGCTGTCCGAGCAGGTGACACAGGTCAACAACTTCATTTTCAGTCAAATTACCAGAGCCTTGCTGAGCGAGTAGTGCAAGCGTCATAAAGTAACGCTCAAGGCTTTGTCCAACTGGTGTTGCCAGCACTTGTAACTGCTGATAATGCTTACTATTAGACTCAGGAACGCTGAGCGTATCATCACCCAAGTCAACGATGAGTCCATGAGACAGCAGATTATCAACTTTCTTATTGAGCGTATCAGCCAAGCCATGTGCTGGATAATATAAGAACAGCTCACTTTGTAAGAACGGATATAGCTGCTCAGCGATACTATCGAGACGGCTGCGTTTGATACGTCCGTTGCGTGCGACTAGTGCAGACAGGAACGACAGCAAAATAAAGACATGTAAAATGTTATTACGGAAGTAGCTAAGTAACGCTGCTTGTTTACCTGCGACCTGAATGATATCGCCCAAGATATGCGGCGTACGCTCAATAAGCTTTAACTTAATACCATAATCAATGATTTGCTGCGGCGTCATATCAGTGATAACTGTATCCTCTGAGTAGACCAGCTGCTGAGCCAGACCTTGGTACAGTGCGATTTGCTCGCGGCAAATATTTTCATCCAATGCAGCTTTCGGTGCTGATAGCAGAACCAATGACAGCAGCGATACAGGTGTGACGACCGCAGCTTTGTTGATATGCTGCATGACTTTTACGCCGATGTTATCAACCATAGCGCTGGTTTTTTCATCAAGCAGCGAGTCAGTACGATCGGATGGCAAACTATTGGCTGGCACATCGAATTTTGTCATAAAGTCGCTAAGATGCAACGGCGTACCAAAGCTCAAGTGCACATTACCGAAGATACGTTCGATTTTGCGGCCAACTTTAAGTAGTCCAATCAAAGACTCTGACTCTTTTGGCTTACCTTTTAGCTCACCGACATACGTGCCGCCTTCCATAATGCGCTCGTAACCAATATAAGTTGGAATAAATACCACAGGTTTATTGGTTTGGCGTAGTTGGCTATGCACAGTCATCGCTAGCATACCCATTTTTGGCGGTAGTAGGCGACCTGAACGTGAGCGACCACCTTCGATAAAGTATTCAATCGGAGTATTGCGTGTGATAAGGGTATGCATATATTCGCGCAGTACAGCAGTATACAGCGCGTTGCCACGGAAGCTACGACGAATATAAAAAGCAACGGCACCGCGTAATAGTGGGCCTAATACAGGTACATCTAAATTGTCACCTGCTGCGACATAAGGGATACTCAGGCCACGTTTGTAGATGACATAAGACAGTAATAGATAGTCGACATGGCTGCGATGACAAGGCACATAAATCAGCTCATAATCGGTCGCAAGGTCACGTACTCGCTCGAAATGATGGACTTCTACGCCGTCATACAACTGCGTCCACAACCATGTCAAAAATTTATAAAAACCACGGATGATAGAATGAGAGTAGTCATTGACCATCTCATTAGCATAGCCTCTGGCCTGACTGCGAGCTTCTCGAACGCTAGTCCCTTTCTCGGCCGCTTCCATCTCAATCGCATGCTTAATAGCTGGCGAGTACACCAGTTTGTCTACCAAGTTACGTCTATCTGATAGATCTGGGCCAAGCATACTAGCGCGCTGCTTATCTAAATAAATCGACAATTGCTGCTGCAACATACGAACCAGTTCACGATTACTATCAGCCGATGCGACTAGCGCATAGTTTGGTATCTGCGCAGCGTCAGTTGCGTCATCACTGTTAGTAGCCGTTGACTCTGTATCGAGTGAATCCGCCGCTGTTAAATCTGCTTTAAGGGCATCTGTAGCAACTGAGTCAAAGGTAGCAGGTCCTTCCACGTCGCCTTTGAGATTATCGTTGATAATGGTACGTAAGTCTTGCGGTGGGTGAAACTGTACAAAAGTGTCGCGGCCCATCACCCCGATATTAAATAATTGCTTAGTGATGCTAGGATCTTGCCAGTTGTCAGCAGTCAGTAGCTTAAATAACGAATCTTCTTTTTCAGGTGCGCGTCCCCACAGAATCGATACGGGCACTAGACGTACCTTTAACTCCGGATATTGCAATACAGCAGACACTAAGCGAGAAAGGCGAGGTGACAATTGGCTGTCTTTAGCACTTGGGTGATTCAAAAATATGATGGCCGCATTTTCTTTAATATTATGGGCGGCATCATTTACTCCAACCAGTGCTGGCGGTAAGTTGTGCTCTTGCGTCTGCAAGTCAATCAGAATACTGTTTGAACGAGAATAGTCCTGTAGTACATAAAACCGTAGCGTCTGATCATCATTGTCGAACTCAGGTAGCTCGCCTAATAACTTAGGTTTTACGGCGATATCGAGCATCTGACCTGACAGCTTACGATACAGCTGATTGATCGGTGCATTAGAATAAGGCTTAGTAGCGATTGCATTGCCAACAGTTTTAGCAGTGCCATCAGTCGCGACTGGCGCTTTAAAAATCCGTTTTTTTAAGAACTTCGGTATCATAATCAGTATCAAAAATAGTCAAATATGTTGCGCTTATGATGCCATAAAAGCCACCAAAGCGATATATAGTGTCTGTATATACTACCAATATTAATACGGTTTGGTTACGCTGTAGTGAGTGACCAATTATACAAAATGCTCAAACATTTGAAAGTTCACATGTTTAGGGTAATAATATATTTATATCACCGATGACTCATAAATATAGCGTCTATTTTTCAATTTCATTTTATTAAGCCTAAAACTTATGACTCCAGCTATCGATCTTGCCAAAAAACGTAACCTTGATTACCAAGTACACGAATATACTCACGACAGCAATGCCGTATCGTTTGGTTTAGAAGCCGCAGAAAAACTTGGCGTAGCGGTGACACAGGTGTTTAAAACTCTAGTGGTGACCACTGATACGGGTGTACTTGCTGTGGCGATATTGCCAGTCGACAAGACACTTAACTTTAAAAAAATGGCTAAGGCGCTATCTTCTAACAAACTGCTATCTTGCAAAAAAGTACAGATGGCTGACCCCAAACAAGTAGAGCGTAGCACAGGCTATGTGTTGGGTGGCGTCAGTCCACTGGGTCAAAAAAAGCGACTAAAAACCGTGATAGATAGTACAGCTCAAGATCAGGCCACTGTCTATGTAAGTGGTGGCCGCCGCGGTCTTGAGATTGAATTGCCGCCTGCACAGTTGGCCGCGACGCTTGATGCTTGCTTTAGTGGTATTACTGATGAGTAAAATGTTATACGGTGGCTATCATCTGCCTATTACAAAATGGCCATGTCGACAATTTCGCTAAGCATATTTATGAGTAATCTATACTGGGTTCGCTTGTATTGAAAATATTTTGGCGCAAGATTGTTGTAGATTGACCATAGCGATGAGGCGTAGACTTATACGCCGGTTTATCTATTATTTTTATCTACATTTAAGGACATGCTCATGCCACATTTAACCATTCAAGTAACACCCAACGTCAGTATCGCTCACGAAGAATCACTGCTCAAATCGTTAAACAAAGCATTGTGGGATAGTGGTCAGTTTAAGCTGCCTACTGATATCAAAGCCCGTATTGTACCTATTAACTCATTTCTAGTAGGTGTTGAAGATGATGAACAGGCCAATGGATTTATTTACGTCCACCTAAAGCTGATGAGCGGACGTGATATGGCCACTCGTGACCAGTTGGCTGAGATGTTGGTTGCTACTATCGAGGAAAAAATAGGCGCAGAGCAGTCAGGACGTGCGGCATTGCAGATATGTGTAGAAGTTGAAGAGATAAGTGCGGTCTATCATAAAAAAATGCTTGGTGACTAACAGTACTCGCCTTAAATATAGTAGAGCCTTTATAAAAGTGGTACAGTAGTTTTAAAATAAATGAAAAGTAAAAAGATTATGACTTATTCAGCAGACTTTCGAGCTCAAGTGATTAAAAGTGTCGAACAACAAGGCATGAGTATCAGGCAAGCCAGTGTATTCTATGGTATTAGTAAGGCCACGCTACAGAATTGGCTCAAAGATCCTAGTATTAAACTAACTCGCAATAAACCACCAAATAAAATACCTAATGAAGCGCTATTAAAAGATGTTGAACAGCATCCAGACGATTACATGTACGAAAGAGCACAGCGTTTTGGATGTAGTAAGTCGGGCATCGAGGCCGCTTTAAAACGTCTTGGCATTAGTCAAAAAAAAGACCTTAGAGCATCCAAAAGCTTGCCCATTAAACAGAGCTAAATATCTAAGTAAACTGGGCGACTACATCGCTCAAGGCTATGTAATTGTATACATGGATGAAAGCGGCTTTGAGTCTGAAACCATTCGTTCTCATGGTTATTCACCTATTGGAACCCCTTGCATTGATTGCTATAACTGGCAAGGTAAAAAGCGCACCAACGTTATTGGTGCCTTATATAAAAAAGCGTTATTTGCCCTAGATTACTTCGAAAAGAATATCAATGGCGATATATTCTACAACTGGTGCAAAGACACGCTAATACCAAGCCTTAAAACTAAATGCGTGATTGTCATGGATAACGCTAGCTTTCACAAACGCGTTCAGAGATTGCTCAATAGACATGGTCATCGCCTGCTATTTCTACCGCCTTATAGTCCCGATTTAAACCCTATTGAGAAAAAATGGGCACAGGCGAAGTTTTTGCGCCAAGGGTGGATGGAGAATAATTTACCTAAACTGTTTCATGATATGGGTTGTACCAATTTTATTTTGGATTGACTATAGCTCGTTGCTTTTTATTATGTATAAGTATGTTTTTTAGTTAAGCATAAAAAAGCGCCTAAATGATAGGCGCTTTTTTATTGGTTATCGATGCTGTATTAGTTAATTTTAGTCTAAGAATGCAAAGTGATCGATGTCCATTGCTGTCATGCTTTCGCTTGGTGCAACCATCGCTTCTGCGTGACCAGAAGTACGTGGTAGCAACTTATCAAAGTAGAATTCAGCAGTCTGAATTTTTGCTTTGTAGAATTCTGGTGCTTCTGTGCCGCCATTTTCTAGCTTTTCATAAGCGACCGCTGCCATACGCGCCCAATGATAACCCATCATTACGTAGCCTGAGTACATTAGGAAGTCCTCTGACGCTGCTGAGATGATTTCACGATCTTTACGTGCCATCAGCATCAAGCGTACCGTCAAGGTGTTCCACTCAGCACATAGTTTGGTCAGTGCCCAAACAAATTTACGCATTTCTTTATCGAGTGCGTACTCGCCACACCATTTCATGATGCTTGACGTGTAATCACGGATAATCTTACCTTTAGACTGTAAGATAACCTTACGACCTAGTAGATCAAGTGCTTGTACGCCAGTAGTCCCTTCGTACATCGTCGCAATACGAGCATCACGAGCGATCATCTCCATGCCCCATTCTTTGATGTAGCCGTGACCACCATAGACTTGCTGACCATGCTTGGCAGCTTCGATACCTAGCTCAGTTAAGAAGCCTTTTAGAATTGGCGTATAGAAGCCCAATTTGTCGTCCCACTTTTCGAACTCTTCATCATCGCCATTGACAATACCTTGTGCCATTTTGTCGGCATAACGTGCTGAATGATAAATCATTGAGCGACCGCCTTCAGCAAAGGCTTTTTGCGTCAGTAGCATACGGCGTACGTCGGCATGATGGATGATAGCATCAGCTACTTTTTCAGGATCTTTAGTACCAGATAGCGTACGCATAGAACGACGTTCTTTGGCATATGGCAGTGCATTTTGGAAAGACAATTCAGTATGCGCTAGACCTTGGATACCAGTACCGATACGAGCCGTGTTCATGAATGTGAACATGGCTTTTAGGCCTTTGTGCGGTTCGCCGATTAGATAGCCGACTGCGCCATCAAAGTTCAATACACACGTCGAAGATGCGCTGATGCCCATTTTGTGCTCAATTGAACCACAAACAACGGCATTGCGCTCGCCAGCTTCACCTTCAGCGTTCGGTGTGAACTTAGGTACGATAAATAGTGAAATACCGCGCGTGCCTTCTGGTGCATTTGGTAGACGTGCTAGAACGATATGAACGATATTATCTGTTAAGTCATGCTCACCGCTTGAGATAAAGATTTTGGTACCGCTAATTTTATAGGTACCGTCATCCTGCGGGATGGCTTTTGATTTTACTTGGCCCAGATCCGTACCACACTGTGGCTCAGTCAAACACATCGTACCTGCCCACGAGCCTTCGACCAACTTCGGTAAATACAGTGCTTTTTGCTCATTCGTACCGTATTGGAGTAGCGTGTTGATACAACCGGTTGATAGGCCAGAGTACATTGCCCATGGCCAGTTGGCAGTACCGATCATCTCAGCTTTAATAATGTTGATTGACGTTGGCAGATTCATACCACCGAATTCTTCAGGATATGAGATACCTTGCCAGCCGCCTTCTACGAACTGGTCATAAGCCTCTTTAAAGCCCTTTGGCGTGGTCACGACGCCATCTTCGAAATGACAGCCTTCTTCACCACCTGATTGATAGAGCGGGGCAATGACGTTTTCAGCAAAATCAGCCATACCTTGTAGGATCATGTCAATCGTTTCAGGATCGGCATTTTCGCCGTTATCCAAATCTTTATAGTGGGTTTGGTAATCAAATACATCATTAATCAAAAATTTGATATCACGTAAAGGTGCTTTGTAAGTTAACATAATCGCTCTCTTTGGTTAGTTCGCTATCATAGACTTATGGCGCAATATTTGAGTCACAACTTATGTAAGCGATATTTACTTATTTTGGATGAGCTAGACGTTATATTAGTCATCAAGTGAGTTGTTAGTGGACAGCTTTCTAGTGTATTAGTTATTAGAATGCCTTTAGTGGCGGATAGCTGTTATGGCGTTAATATGATTATAAATCTTAAACAGCGACAAATATACAACTAATAACTATTATTCATGATTAATTATGTTATTAATTCATTTTAGTTTGTATAGGTAAATTGTATCTTCGCTTGAAATTATTCTATAAAGGGTTATGTAGACTCATTTAAATTCAAAGAAAAATGGACTTATCAAATAGGAAAGCCATTTATGAGCACCTCAAAAAAGCAACAGCGAGCCTCTTGGTTGAGCGCATTATTAACTCGTATTAAGTGGTTAATCGATGGTGAGCTGAATCATTTACTCACAGTCAATCGCAGTCAGCGACCATGGCATATGCCCATCATCGCGGCGATTGCGATTAGCTTTCCGGTGTTTGTAGGGGCTTATTTTGGTGACTTGTCTTCAGGTATCAAAGCATCGCTAGGCTCGATGATTATTCTAAACCTACCATTTGCAGGAGGGCTACCACATCGGCTAGTGACGGTCATGGCTTGGGGTTTTGCGATGATACTCAGCTTTGCACTGGGGCTGATCGCGCAGCTGATGCCAGTGTTGCGGCTGCCTGTGTTTATGCTGATTGGGATTAGCGTGGTGATGTTAGGTCGTTATTATCGGCAACCACCACCAGCGGGATTGTTTGTATTGATGGCGGGTGCGATTGCGCTATTTATCCCCGTGCCGATTGATCAAGTGCTCTCAGCGATAGGGCTTGTGATATTGGGTAGTGGCTCCTCGATGTTGCTAGCGCTACTCTATAGTTTGTTCTTATTGGCGGCCCGTCCTGTTGCTTCTGTCCCTGTCTATGATTATCAGCCTGATATGATTAGCGATAGTCTGATCGTGGTAAGTTTCGTTAGTTTGGCATTGGTCGTTGCCGTTCTATTAGAGCTGCCTTATCCATACTGGGCAGCGATGAGCTGCTTTATTATCATCCAAGGTATGCAGCTACGAACCATGTGGATCAAACAGTTGCACCGTTTATTGGGTACGTTGGCTGGCATGGGCGTGGCGGGCTGGATGCTGTCTTGGGGACTATCAGGATGGGGCATCGCTATAGCAATACTATGTATGATGTTTTTGATTGAATCGTTTGTCGATCGGCATTATGGACTGGCGGTGATATTTATCACGCCGCTGACGATATTTATCGCCGAGTATGGTAGTACGATGTCAGTGCCTCCCGTCGCTGGGGACGTTATCCAAGCGCGTATGATTGATACGGCGCTCGGCTGCGTGATTGGATTGAGCGGTGGTCTGGCGATACACTCTACGCGATTGCGTGTACCGCTGCGCCGTTTTGAAAATTGGCTATTACTGCGTTTTAGTTAATAGCTTTACAATGCATTCTCTTTGATTAACGGTCTTTATTTAACGTTGTTGTCGCTTGTGCGACATCGATAGTATGCCCAGTCCAACGCTCAAAACTTAAAGCGGCTTGACCGATAAGCATACCGTAGCCTTCAGAGGTCTGTGCGCCGCGAGCGGCAAAATGCTGCAAGAATGGTAGCGGACGACCATACATCATGTCGTAAGCGTACTGACAGTTTAGAGCATCATCTAGCGGTAACGTATCACCTGACAAACCAATAGAAGTGGCATTAATGATAATGTCAAAAGAGCTACTGAGTTCATTGGTCGCGCAAACCTCGATATGTTGGTCGTCGATTATTGAGCTGGCCGCACTGAGCTCATTTACCAAATCAGCTGCCTTAGACACGGTGCGATTGGCAATCGTGAGAGAGTTAATACCGGCTTCAAATAATGGCAATATTACGCCACGCGCTGCACCACCTGAACCTATTAGCGCCACACGAGCATTGGTCAGCGGCCAGTCCATACTCATAATGTGATTGGTAAGTCCTTGCCCATCCGTATTATCACCGTAGAGTGCCTCTGTGATTGGTGCGCCGCTTTCTAATAGTGCTTTGTTCAACAGTAACGTATTGACCGCGCCTGCCGTCTTGGCATGTTCTGATAAGCCACCGCGCGCCGCACAGCAGTCATAAGCGACTTGTTTAAAAGGAACCGTCACGTTAGCACCCACACCGCCACCGCAAAAAAACGCCTCAACGACAGCTGTAAAACTGGCGGCATCATCAGGGCAGTACTGACGCTGATAGCTAATATCAATCCCTGCTTGGATAGCAAACTGCTCATGAATCTCAGGAGATTTACTATGGGCGATTGGATTGCCAATAACGATAAAGTGTTGGGTCATAAATAGTCCGCTGGCTAGAGAATCAAAATACTATCAAAGAAGCAATAAGTGGCGTTCAATCATCATAAGGGATAACGCTATGATTGACAAACCAAGAGGCTATCACTAATCAATGATTAGAAAGTGACAGCGTGAATCAGAGGCTGCCTTATCGCTTTTGAAAATAAATTATGATATTGAAGCAGCTTTAGGTAATTAGTACGCAAGCAGTTTTCCTCTTCCTATTAAAGAGAAGACTGTTTTGGTACGTTATATATTTAACAAATCTGTACTCTCGGGGAGTGCTCCGCGTAACGTAAAAGGTAGTCAAGTGCTGAGCAGTTGGGTAAACTATAAAATATGGAAACCTATATCAATATGTTGTAATGACTGCTAGATTATAATGTTTGTGAAATATGCTCTTTATTGAAAACTATTCGTTATCAGCGGCGTTCCTGCCAGCTCGTTAATACTATTTCGAGATCAATCTAAAAGTGTGAGTAAATTATCCATGTGGAATCCTAACCTACAGACCCTTCTAGTCGGTATGATAATGGCAGTTAGTGTGACGCTCAGTGGCTGTGACAGCACCAAAGAAGATGCTCCAAATCCAGATGCTGAGACCACTGAGCAGGCAACAACGAATGAGCCAGTACAGGACAGCGCAAACAATCCTGACCTAGACGGTGCCACTGCTCAGCAAGGCACGCCAGTGAGATATGATGTCGCAGCATGGGGTACGGATAAGGTTGAGTCGCTCGCTGTAGATGAGTTAGATAGTATAAAATCGGTGTTTGGCGAAGTGATGAGCACTGACGAAAACAGCCTAGACTATGCCAGTAATCCAGCGGCAAAATATCGCTTTATGAAAACGGACGCGCCTTATCTAGATATCATCGACTCTGAAAAATATCTAGAGCTAGGCTGGTACTATGCCAATCCTACTGATACAGACAAAGAAAAAGAGCTGAGCCAAAACCACGCCAAAAAAGCCTATCAGCTATCACGTCAATTGATGGGTGATGATGGCGGAAAAATGGTTGCTGATATGCTCAATAGCCAAATCATCAAAAATAGAATCGTCGGTGGACAAAAAATAGAGCTAGCAAAATGCGAGTTTTATAGCTGCATGCTAGTTATCAATAAAGCCGCTGCTCAAACAGACAATAGCTAAATCATGACCGATACGACGTCAGTACCAAACGGTTGGGTGTGTCTGTACCCACAAGTCAGCAGTGTGACCGAAGATAGTAGTTTGACCAAAGACAGCAGTGTGATTGAAGATAACAGGACAACCAGCCAAACGGTAACCATGTCTCTAGATAATCGCGGACTGGCATACGCTGATGGCTTCTTTACTACCATGGGCGTTATCGATGGGTTGATACTATGGTCAGATTATCATTATCAGCGGCTTGTCTCTCATGCTGAAACCTTGCAGCTAAACATAAATAGCGAAGAGCTATTAGCAGTACTGCAGCTGTATGCCCAGCAGTTAGAGCAGGGCATGCTAAAGCTAATAGTTACTCGCGCTGCGCAGAATGTACGCGGTTATGGCTATGCACCTAGTACAAATGGTAGCGACTGTGAGATATGGCTAAAGGCTACCGCAATGCGAGTTTCTACTGCACTGCAGTTGTCTTTACCTGATGGCAACCTAGTACCTATCCAACCCAATGCCTCGGCAATATGTTTGTCTTCTCAGATTGCTTGCTTACCGCCATCGCTGGCAGGTATCAAGAGTCTTAATCGTTTAGACAATGTCCTCGCTAGTGGTGAGCTACAGCAGATAAAAGCTGAGCCATTGGCTGCTAAACTTGCGGTAACGCTTGGTGAAGGACTGCTACGTGATATGAGCGGGCAGTGGGTCGAGGGTACGATGAGTAATGTATTCTATCAATTGGCAGAAGCGCCACTATTAGAATCCAAAACTGCCTCTAGTATTCATAAAGATAATGAAAACTACCTAACCACCGGTCAGTGGTACACCCCTTCTATGGCTCAATCGGGCGTCACTGGCGTCATGCGTCAGGTAATTATAGATGCACTATCTACGACACAATATCCAGTCATAATCAGGTCGCTACAAGATGAGGATTTGCCTAAATTAACGCAGTTATTCTTTTGCAATGCACTGCGCGGTATCATGCCAATGAGCAGTCTGACGTTATTGTCAGGTGAGGTTGTGGATTTTCGATCGTTTTAGCTATTATTGAAAAATATTGAATTTGGTATCAATGAAGTCATCAGGATACAAAACCACTTGCTCATTTCTATACATTTCTTGCGCTTTCAAAAGGGCACTTTGCTCATCTTCAGCATTTACTTCCACGATATTACTCAGCGTTTCCAAAATCTCTATTTGAAATTTTTGTGTTGCCGTCTCATTTCTTTTCATTGTATTCACTTTCATTTCTCACAAATAACTTCAGTCATCAATACCAAGTAGATTAGCAAAAGCCCTCAAAAGAAGTGATCGTCTTTTGTTACGCAGACTTGTGCCATAAAGCAAATCGATCAATGATCCTTTTTCAATAGAAATGATTAAAAGGACAATATCGAATGCGTTTAATATATGAAAAGGTAAGGGTTCCAATACAAATCAGACGTTTGATGGTGTTCGATGAAATTTGTAGATTGGCCAAAGCTCAGCCTAATGAAATCGTGCATTTGTCACCTTATACTCAATTGGCTTTTGGTGTCATATATTTAAAAAACCTTAAAAGGTTTGTGGCTTTTGGAGGTATGTTTGAGTATGCGCATACGCGAGAAGAAGTCATTGAGCAGGGTATCGACGTTATTGCTAATGATGAATTGGTAATGTGTGCCTTGACAGTTAATCTAATTCCTTTTACCAAACCTGCACGCAACTCGGTACAGCTGTTATAGCAGTGGAATCGCTATGTGCGTAATCGATTGCATGCTTATATTGACTATCGTGAAGAGCATTTTTTCAAAATCAATGATGAAATTGATTGGGAGTATCCAGCGCATAAGTTTCATCAGCGTCTTGTGGCTACTGCGCGATTACCATTATGGGATGATAGAGATGAGCTGATTGCCGATGTGTACCGTGACAAAAAGGGACAGCCAAAACCTAAGCACTACAACGAGAAGCGACTAGTATAACTTTCGATAATGACCACGGCTTATAAATTCAATGATGCCTCTATCGCGTAGTATCTGTAGTTGCTGACGGATTTTATCTTGAATATGGTTATTTTCGGGATGTTTAAGTTTTAACTCGTCAGCAAAACTATAAACTTGCTTTAGCGAAAAGTGATTATCAAGCCTATCGATGCACTGCCAGATATCGAGTGTCCAACCACGAGAAGCGACAGACTGTTTTCGTAAAAACAAGGTTCTTTGAAATTGTTGGCTGACATCATCTCGTGGTATGACTTGCTGATTTTTGACCAAAAATACTTTGCCCGATTCGGGTACTTGGCGTAAGTCAATATTGCAACCAACCCAACCTGCTCGTTTTGCCGTCACTGATAAGGGTTTACGCTTAACAATAATATCGGGTGTAAAGAAATGCTTGGGAATAATCAGAAAGTTATTGACGGTGTATTCTTTTGAGTAGGTTAAAAAGAAGAAGCTGGGATTGTTCTTACTATTGATACGCTCAATCATCGTCTTATAAGCACCATCATTGACAACATTGCTTAACTTGGCTTTTTTACTTTTTAGCTCATATTGCTCATTACAATTTTCGCAATAAAAATCAGCAACAGGTTTGTTATTAGCAAACTCAGCTAGCGACTGGGCGCTACAATTGGTGCAGTAACTATTTTCTTTTACCCATGCTTCACTGAGTACACGAACTTTTTGAGGTTCAGAGTGATAGTTTTTAGCAAGACTTTGGTTAAAATGTAGGTTCATAAGATATTTTCATTATTAATAGATAAGCTGAGAATACTGAAAAAAACGCCTAAGTATTAAGCCATATAAACTGCTATCAATAGCAAGATAATTCATAAGCTAAGCAAATACCATTGAAAATCGCACGGTTCAGTGCTAAATTCTAGCAAACATCTGCCTCGCGAGTTGCCATGAGCAAGCCTACACCCAATATACCACCTGAACGTCCCAATGAGTCGCCGTCAAACAAACAAGATGGCACAGTCGAGGAGCATGTCGATACCACGCTGCCGGACGCGCAACCAGTGGTAGATGAGGTGGAAGACACATCAGCAACGCCAGCAACCAACGTCTCGCTTATTAGCGGTAACAGTAAACCGCGTCAATATAAAGTTAATAACCCATCGTTTTTTATGCAACGTGGCTATCAAGTGCTGCTAGTGCTAGGGCTAATTGCTGCATTTTTCTTAGTCATGGTTTATCAGACGTTGTTTGGTCGTATCGAGCAGCCGCAGCAAATGGTCACGATTGAGCCAGGTCAGACGTATTACGGTCTACTACCGCAGTGGCAGCAGCAGATTCCGCTGTTTTCGGCAGGCGTGGCCAAGCTATATATCAAATCGCAAGTCGATGCACCGTTGCATGCTGGTACGTACCAATTACCCGAAAACCCGACTATCGCTGAGGCGTTACAAATACTAGGTCAAGGCGCAAAAGCGGCCATGGTCAAGGTACAGATCATCGAAGGCAAGACATCTAAAGACCTTTACCAAGCGCTGCGTGACAACGACAAAATCGAAAAAGAAGTACTGACCGCAGATAATGATAATGCCAGTATTGCTCAAGCATTGGATTTGACGGGTGTACTGCCCGATAGTGTGGCTAATAGCAGTGACCCAATTGTTAACTATAATCTTGAAGGTTGGTTCGCGCCTGACACTTATTATTATGGTGAAGGAACCAGCGATAAAAAAGTACTGACTGACTTGTATAAGCGTCAGCAGCAGGTACTGACTGATGCATGGGAAAATCGTGCGCCGAACCTCCCTTATAAGAGTCCATATGAAGCGTTAGTGATGGCATCTATTATTGAAAAAGAGACCAGTGTTGCTGATGAACGTCCTTTAGTTTCTGCCGTATTTAGAAATCGCTTGAATAAAAACATGCGTATGCAGACGGACCCGACCATTATCTATGGTATGGGCAGTCGTTACGATGGCAATATCCGCCGCAAAGACATCAATGAAAAAACGTCTTATAACACCTATCAAATTGATGGTTTACCGCCAACGCCAATTGCGCTACCATCAGCGGCCTCTATCGAAGCGACCTTACATCCTGCTGATAGTGAAGCGTTGTATTTTGTGGCAACGGGCAATGGCGGGCACAAATTTACCAACAGCTTGGCTGAGCACAATCAAGCGGTAAAAGACTACCTCAGTGTCATGCGTGAGAAAAAATCTCAAACGCCGCCGCAGTAATATTCCTTCTGAATCTTCTTAAAAAACTTATCGTTTATTGAGTGCTACAAAGTAGAGGTAGCGCTCATCAATGACATAAGGTCATATCATGTCAGTATCTATGCACATCAGCGCAACACCGTCACATACCAGCACACCATCATCGAATCTACCTGAATCAAATGCTTCAAATACGGAGACGGTACCTACTTTAGGCCGCTTTGTTAGTTTTGAAGGGACCGAAGGCGTAGGAAAAACCACCGCGATTGAACAGTTATGCTTGCGCTTAGAAGCTAATGGCATTTCGTATCTGCGTACTCGTGAGCCGGGTGGTAGCCCATTTGCAGAGCAATTGCGAGACATATTATTGGACCCAGCGACTGATATCGAAGACGATACTGAGCTGCTACTATTGTTTGCGGCGCGCTGTGATCACATGCAGCAAGTCATTTTACCAGCGCTCCAAAATGGTACTTGGGTAATATGTGATAGATTTACCGACTCTACTATTGCGTATCAGGGCTTTGGGCGTGCTTATGGTGACGAGCTGGTACGCGGCAAAATCGATATGCTTATCAAACAATTTGTGACGCAGCTTCCTGAGCTGACATTGTGGTTGGATTTGCCAGTAGCAGAAGGCATGAAGCGTGCCAACAAGCGCAGTGCGGCAGATCGTTTTGAGCAGCAAGCTACCGAGTTTTTTACTTGGGTGCATACTGGTTTTAGTCAGCTAGCGAGCGAATACCCTGAGCGTATACAGCGTATTGATGCATCGGGCAGTACGGATGATGTGAGTGCACGTATATGGCAGACAGTTATGGACAGATTTGATATCAAATAACTAAATTTTGCCAAGTAGATTTATAAGGCAGTTAGATGTAATCGATAGTTAGTTAGACAGTCAGTTAGCACCAATAAAAAGCCCCAGCATATTGTGAACTGAACCCCAAATCTTGGACGGTTTACGTTTATTTCAAGGACTGAGTTCTGTACTGTACAGGACTCAGTCCTT
>NZ_JASMRK010000039.1:0-15296 GCF_041431295.1 Psychrobacter sp. Arc9
ATTATAGTCATTCATGAACTGCACGCTATCGACGATGGACTGGATGGCAGACGGTGACAAGGTACCGTCTTTACTGGTTAATTTGTCTAATGTTTTTTTATGGAACTTGAGTATTAATCCTGTATAACCCTTGCCCCTACTCTTTTTCTTGTACTCCACACTAACCCTATAGTTTGTATTTTCGTTAACGTCATTGATAGCTACTTCAATGACATATCTTCGCAACTCGCTAAATTGCTTATATTTATTTTTAACACTCATTACGTGTTTAAACTCTTCTATCGTAAACTCTTTGCTGTATTGAAACTGATTCACCCACATGACAACCAATTCGTACATTCTTATTGAGTGAATGCTCGATAATTGACCTATTTCCAATAGCCTGTACTTAGTAAAGTTAGCTTTAAGTTGCGTTAAATAGGGCAGTATTTTACTTGCGAATGATAATACGACTTCTCCGTTGTCAGGATCATAGACAATGCTACTAACCAGTCTTGTTTGAAGTATCTTATTTTCAGGCAAGCTCATTACAATATCAACGTCATACAAACGCTTGCTTGCATTCTCTATGTCGCGATAGATATTCTGCTCGTTCTTAGAATTCTTACCAAAAAACAGCGATTTGATATCATCAACTGACACCTTGTATTCTGTGTCTTGTGTGATCTGTGGCGCATCAGGTCTGCTGTCAATCTGACTAACACAAGCAAGCATTAGCTCTTTGTCTGTCTTTTGCATTGTATACGTTGCTAAGATTAGATCATTTGACTGCACGACTAGATTATTTTTCATTTTTTTGTTTGCTCATTCTGTGTTTATTCCAATTTATACAAGATAACTTATCATATAAAGAGCAAAATAAAAAGTTATCTTTTAATAGCTCTTTTTTCTGCTCATTTACTCTTTTTTCTGCTCATTTACTCTTTTTTCTGCTCATTTACTCTTTTTTCTGCTCATTTACTCTTTTTTCTGCTTGTAAGCTATTGATTTTAAACATGAAAAATGGCTCTTAAACAGGATTAAACAGGATTAAACAGGATTAAATAAAAACCTTCTTTTACTGAACCGTTAATTTTAGCTGTGGATAAGTCAAAAAAATCGGTTTTGTAGTAATCATAAAAAAATTGGCTAGCAGTGGAAAAAGGAGTGATGACAGACAGTGATCAAAAACGAGGACTTGGACTGTGATATAAACTTTTAATGTCTATAGGCTTATTAAGTACCGTAAGACCCTCGTTAATCCTCTTAGAATCACTCTCAGTGAACTTTGCACTACATTTGGTAGCAATATCGCTTAGTGAGGTTTCAAGAACCTTAACGTGCTTCTGAACGCTTTCTACGCTATCTAACGTTTTCAGACCATCATAGGACAACTGAAATTGTATGGCAGTGAGCTTTAAGGTCTCTTTGATGTGTTTTGCTGCCAGTTCTCGAGACTGCCACGGTGTTTCCTCTTTGTTCATCTCATCAGTGATGATTGTTAAGTAACTGGATACGGTTTGTGTGGCTGCTGTCATTCTGCTGATGTCGCTTATACCTAAACGCTTTTGCAGTTCATCATTTTTTGTGGCTCTTGATTTGTCTAAGCGTTCAAGAAATTGGGTAAAGCCACTCGTCGCTTCCTCATAAGCTTTACGCTCTCGCTGCCTTTTTAGGATGATGTCGATAGCATTGACATGGTTTTCCATGACTTCAGGTGTGAACAGGTCGGCAACACGCCTCTGTTCCGCTCTGAAGTCGCTAGGGTTGCTATCAACACCCAAGGCATCCGCAAAGCGGTTAAGGCTCTCAACTTGTCGGTAGTCGAATTTGTCAGGATAGTCGGCAGGATGATCGTTATGGCCTGGACGTAGGCAAAAATTGGTCTGGTTGCGCGTTAATAATCGGTGCGCCATTACCATCAGCGTCTTTCTAAGAGCATTATGGTTGCTCTCATCTCCGAATTTTGAGCCGTCAAGCTTGCTATCTGTTTCTGCAATCGTTCGATTAACTTGTCTTTTTCGCTCAAAAAAGGCTCGTTGGTAGTCGTCATCGAAGGGGCTGGGGGCTGGTCTTGCTCGCTCTGTAATGCCGCTATTGATTCCGTCAGTGATTGATTTGCTAGCTTGAACTCTTTCTGAGTTTTGAGTAATCCACTGTTTTGAGTCATCAATTCGTTGTGCTGCTTTGTCAATTCTTTGTTGCGTGTCATCACCTCGCTTTGGTAAGTTTTCACATCGTCTAGCTGTCCACTCAAGGTTTGGTTTTGTGTTTGCAATAAGCTGTTCTGTGTCTTTAATGAGCTCTGGGAGGCTTTCAGCGTATTGACCTGCTGTAGCAGCGCCGTCATTTGCTGCTTCGATTCTTCGTTTAGCTTGATAAGTACGGTTTGTTGCGCGTGCACCATCTTCAAAGCTCCAGTTAATTTCTGGTTCTGCGCTGTTAAGGCATCGTTCTGAGTCATCAATGCGCTGTGCTGTGTCTCCAAGGAGCTCAGGTAGTCTTGCATTGTGCTCAGTTGTCCAAGCAAGTCCTTTTCTAAGTGCTCTAGCTCGTCGCTCATGTTCTGATCCTTGTTGAATGGTTTGTTCCGTAACGGCCTGATTACGCGCAATGATTTCCCGATTGATATCGCCCTTCTCCGTCGTGATACCTCGGCGCTCCATGGCGGTTGCTTCAACGCCCATCTTAATCGTCGGCTGCTGATCTAGTCCCTGATCTTTATAACTGCGCGCATCCATTAGAGGCAACTGCTTCTTTGCCAAAACCACATTAGCGGTATCTACCCACATTTGGCGAACACGTTTAATCTCTTTCATTGATGAGGGCAGATCATGTGCCAAGCGTTTTTTATTGGACCACTCAAAAGGGATTTTGAGCTTGGGATCAAATGCCAAGGTTTTATTAGGGCCAGCAATAGGCGCTCGAGTGGTCACTAGAATATGCGCATGAAAATTGCGCGGATCAGGATTTTGCTCTCCCTCACGCAAGCGCTTCGAGCTTGGCTTCGCCTCAGGATCAAACGGCAGCTTCATCACCGGACGATGAATACACACATCGGCAATCACATCCATATCATTAGCAAGCTTTTGAGCGAACGCTATTGCTAGCGTATGGCGCTCTTCCTCAGACAACTCATAAGGCAGATTAATCAGCCACTCACGCGCTACCCGACTGTCTGATCGATTTTCTGCGGCTTCCGCCAGATTCCACAGCAGCTCTCTGTTCACACCCACCCCAAGCGCTTTCAACGAAGAGGGCAGAACGATGTCGCTACTCATCACCCCACGCTTTTTTGCATAGTCATGCGTTTTGCCATATTTGACATCACCCAAAATATCCCCAGCACGATAAGCGGCACAAGCCACCGCTGACTGTCCTGCTTTTCGAGAAATTGCCTTAGTATCGAAATGCACCATAGTCATAATGACCGCCTCATCTTTTGGTTTTTTTGTCCCATATCATTTCGTGGGGCATGGGGTTTGGGGTTTCCCCAACGAAGAACGATTCTAAAATTGCTATGACCACGAAGTGGGAAATAGTGATTTTAGAGTCGTTGCTTCGCCCTTAGTCAGGGAGACACAACTATCAAATAATAAAATACTATATATAAGGTATCTGATCTGTTTTGTTAAAGCATATCATAAGTAATTGAATGTTTGTTAGGTGCTTGCTATGGTAGATAAAATACTGTTTATGAAGAGAAATTTTATGTCAGCTATAAATAATAAAGCGTCTGTATCCATCTTTGATAATCAGGATGTGAACGATTTAAAAGAACGTCAACGGTTAGAAGAATTAAAACGTCAAGCTAAGGTGCAACAGGTAAAACTCGATAAGCGCTTGAACAAGCAGAAGATTCTGATGGGGGCATTCTTAGGTCAGGTATTAGCAACTGAGGGTGAGAGTGAGCAGATGATTCGCGAGTACTTTGCGATTCACTTTCCGGACTTTCTTACAAGGGCATCTGATAAGCATTTATTTAAAAGTATGGTGGAGAGTTTGGGCGGTGATATGGGTTTAGATGAGGAAGAAGATCCGTTTGTAGCCAACACAAAAGAAAATAATCAAGAGGTTGTTGATCAAAATATAGGTGTTGAAGGCAGTAAGACTAGGAGTAGTCACCAAACGCAATCTGACTCTATGGCTAATTATGGGGAACAGAATTCGCTACTAGATGACAATAAATATGCTACTGATGTCAGTGATCCAAGCTACCGTGGGTGATAGTGGATGTTTATTAAGGAGCATAAAGCTGCGCTATTAAGTCTTGAAGCAGATATAGAGCCCTATATGGTCGATGGTGTGGTGGCAGATAGTGAAGGCGCTTTATCGGTGATGCTGCCACTTGTAAGAAATACGATTGCGATTAAATTTGCAGAAGATGATCCTGATGTGGCAACAATGGTCGCTCATGCCTTCACTATGTTTGAAAGGTTTTGCTCAAGCGATCAGGCGTACGATTTTTATAATGATATTATAGCGTCCCCTAAACTTTATGATCGGGTGATGCAGTTTGTTACGATGATTCTGATCACTGATGAGCCACTAGGAACACTTGCTATCAGTAAGGCTGTGAATAAAAAACACGGCAAACTGTTAAGTGATATTCGCGTAGTTGGTGAGATTTTTGGGTTTTATGATACTGAGAGGAAGGTTTATGCTGACCGTATCACCCGAACGGCTCATCTAAATGGTACGACTAAGGAGCTCACGCTGCCACCTGAAATTATATTACTACTGATGTGCTATTACATAAATGGCCAGCGTGTCGTAGCTATGATGCCATGGTGAGGGCTGTATTTAAAAGAAGATCCAAACCTTTCCCAAAAAATATAGAAAACGGTTATTTGCTTTAACAATATTTTAAGGCGAGAACCAAGCTTTTATCTAACACAAAGTAGAAAATCTATGCTAAAATCCGGGAATAAAACAGGATATTTTAAAAGTAGGTTACTATGAAAGATACTCAGCAATATGTTATTGAGAAACGTAAGTCATTAGGCGTTTCTCAAAAAGAATTAGCATTGTTATTAGGGATGAAAGAAGCAGGTGAAAGGACGGTTCGTGGCTGGGAGAACGGTGAGCACAAACCCTCTGCTACAAGGTTAGCGAAGCTAGAAGCACTTAACAACAGCCATCCTTTTGAGCATAGTAATAAGGATAGTGATTTCACTTTTATTGATTTATTTGCAGGTATTGGCGGTATACGTCTGCCGTTCCAAAAACAGGGCGGTAAGTGTGTTTTCACCAGTGAGATTGATAAGCATGCTCAAAAGACCTACTTTGCTAATTATGGAGAGTACCCCAGTGGAGATATTACCCAAATTCAAGCCAAGGACATTCCCGATCACGACTTGCTTTTAGCGGGTTTTCCGTGCCAAGCATTCTCACAAGCAGGTCTAAAACAAGGCTTTAAAGACACCCGCGGCACTATGTTTTTTGAGATTCAGCGAATTTTGGCTGAAAAGCGTCCAAAAATGTTTTTGCTGGAAAACGTTAAGCGATTGAGAACCGATAAGAAAGGGGAAACCTTTCAAACCATCTATGATATTTTGACTGGGCAGCATAAGGACAGCATACCTGATGATGTTCCTATGAGTGAAGAGTCGCGAGAGGCTTTATCTCATAAGCTAAATTATTGGGTAGGATATGCTGTGTTAAGGGCTGCGGACTTTGGCGCACCGCAAAATAGAGAGCGTATTTTTATCGTAGGTTTTAATAAAGATTATTTTGATAAGATCGAAAATTTTGATGAGCTGTTCAGCTTTCCTAAGCCTACTCATAGTAAGACGCGTGTTGGAGATATATTGGAAGCTGTACCAGCTGATGATACGGTATATACCATATCAGATAATTTGTGGGCAGGTCATCAAAAGCGTAAAGGTCAGCATATAACAAAAGGCAATGGCTTCGGTTACAGCCTATTCAATCATGACAGCGAGTACACCAATACTATTAGCGCACGGTACTATAAAGATGGTTCTGAGGCCTTGATAGATCAATCCCAATATGGGAAAAACCCAAGAATGCTAACTCCCCGAGAATGCGCTAGACTGCAAGGCTTCCCTGAGGAGTTTTTAACTGACGCAGTATCTAAGACACAAGCGTATAAACAGTTTGGTAACTCTGTTTGCGTCAAAGTCATAGAGGCGGTAGCTGAGCAAATGGTTTCTACATTCCACAAAGCTGAAGCCATGCAAAAACAAGCTGATCTATTGGCTGCTGTCTAAAGATCCTGGGAATGGTGGATACGTACGAGTAATTAGGGAATCCCAGTGGTTGTTATTAGCACGCCACTGGGAATAGTTTCGAGCGTTTCCTACGTACATACCACTATCAAAAAATACTACACCCTGTTCAACAAGTTTAATCCAATTATCAAAGATCATTGGCTCCCCAAAAGCGATTTGGTTATAGCAGCCTTCTTTATCTTTATTACACTTAAACCAGCCATGATGGCCGAATTTCTTAGTCAGCTTATTGTTTAGATTATCTCTGTCCCAACGGGTCAAAATAAGGCCTTCTTGCTGTAAACTTAGTGGAACTATATTCCCTTTATCAGGACGAGGATCTTTTGAGTAGTTATAAACGATGATTATATTCTTTGCATCATCAAAAACCATTTCTGAGCCATTGTAGGTTGATGGAGAGTTAAAGTTAGGAATTGGGCTACCTGACCATGAGTAACGTCCACCCTTTTCTACATTAGGCTTGCCAAACACTTCCATAAACTGCGTGCGATTTAGATAGATTTCTTTATCTTTGAAGATATAGTAGTTAGCACTCCAATCACCAAAAGTGGTCTTGCTACCAGTAGAGTTTTTCATCTCATAGCCGTATAAGTCAGGCTCATTGTTAGCATTAGCAGCTATGCCCATTTGTCTTTCCAGCCAGTGACCTGCCTTTCCGTCATGGCGCTGATTGAAGTCGTCAGTCTTGGGCGATCTACCGTAAACATTTTCCTTGAAAAGCTCGATAATTTGCGCTTCTTCATTTGAAATACTTGTTTGCATTAAAAACTCCTTCTATTTGGGTAATTATGGAAAATAGTTCTTTATTTGATACTACGACTAGATTTGAGGTTATACAGTATTTAGAATAAGTATTCGATAGCATATAGTCTGAATAGCTCGTTACTAACTTAAAAATTAGCTTTTTCAACATAATTGGTAAACATAGTTTTACTAAAGAGGTCGTGGCATGTCCAACTCAAGCACTCTAAAAGTCAACTTATCTGACGATCACCTCAAGCGAGTTTCAAGAGCAAATCCTATACAGGCAATTGAAGAGCTACTTTGGAACAGCTTAGACGCTGATGCTACAAAGATATTTCTACGTGTGGAATCTAACGAGATAGGTAATCAAACTATTGTTATTGAAGATAACGGCAGTGGTATTTCCGAAAAACAAGCAAGTAAATATCTAGGTTTTATCGGTAACTCATGGAAAGCTACTAAATCAGAAACCGAAAGTGGTAGACCTATACACGGACAAAAGGGTGAAGGACGTTTTAAGGCATTTTCATTAGGCAGGGTTGTCGATTGGGAAAGCGTTTATCAGCAAGATGGTAGCTTTTATAGGTTAACTATCTCTTTAAATTCTGATAGAGCTAACGAGTTTAGCGTATCCACCGCTACACGGTCTAAAGTGAATAAAACAAAGTCAATCATCAGAGTTAGCGAGCTAAATAAAAAAGTCGCGGTGCATAACTTTGATGAATTGAAAAACAAATTGACTCAAACCTTTTCATCTTACTTATATGCTTATCCTAATATAGAAATAACTGTAGACGGCTATCTGATTGACCCTAATGAGGCTATAGAGGATGTTAATGAGTACACATTAGAGTTAGAGGATGTAGCAGGAACTCATCAAATTAAGATTATAGAATGGCTGGAAATCAGTTCAAAACAGCTCTTACTTTGTAAAAATAATGGCACTGTTCTGAAAGAACATAAATTTCAACCAAACCGTATTAGAAATTTAGGCTATTCCTTTTCTGCCTATATAATTAGTGATTACATTACTGAATTGAATAGTGATTCCAGCTTAGACTTGATAGATATGGATGCTGATAGTAAAAAACTTCTCGATGCAGCCTACCAGCAAATAAATGAACACTTCAAAACGAAGAGAAGCAATGAGCGTTTACTTAGACTCCAAGGGTGGAAAGAGTCTGGTATTTACCCATTTGAGGAGAATAATGATCCTGGGGTAATCGAAACAGCTAAGCGTGAGATTTTTGATATCATTGCTTCGAAAGTCGAAGATAACTTACCTAAATTCGCAAACTCAAATCATAAAACGAAAAAGTTCACTTTTAGGTTGCTTTCACAATCATTAGAGAATAACCCGCAGTCAATGCAAGCTATCATGACAGAGGTTTTAAATTTAAATACCGAGGAACAAAATGAATTTGCTAAATTACTAGAAAAAACTAGCTTATCGCATATTATCAGATCAGCCAAAATCGTAGCTGACCGTTTAGATTTCCTTGAATCACTAAATACACTTGTATTTGATCATAAAAAATCACTGTTAGAAAGAGACCAGCTGCATAAGATTCTCGAGAGCGAGAGTTGGATTTTTGATGAGCATTTCGCATTAGCAGGTAGTGAAAAGCGTCTTGAGGAAGTATTAAACATACATCTAAAAATACTTGGTAAACGTTGTGAAGATGATAGTAATGTCCTAATCAATAACGAACGACAAGGTAGAGTTGACTTAATGCTATCTAAATCAGTAGAGGTTAGACCTGGTCACAAAGATTTTCTAGTTGTTGAATTAAAAAGACCTAATAAGAAAATTGACAATGACGTCATAGGACAGATTATGGGTTATGCGCAAGCAGTCAATAATGATGAAAGGTTTCATAAATCCAACTGTAAGTGGAAGTTCATAGCAGTTTCCAACCAATTTGATGATATAGCAGAAATGAGAGCAAACAATATTGGGCTTCCCAAAGGTTGTGTTCATCAAGAAAACTCAATAGAAATCTATGTTATGAAGTGGTCAGAGGTTATAACGAACGCTAAAGCACGGCTAAAGTTTTATCAAGAACAACTAAACTATGAAGCCGATACAGAATCTAGTATGTCTTACCTTCATGAAATTCATAATGAGTTCGTTCCCGAGGAAATTAGGGAACAAGCTTGAGTTAACAGATAGATATACCTATGGCGAACCAATCAGACGCTCGCACTGGTTCGGTTCCCTAGTGAGGACTTGAACCTTTGGTTGTGGGCTAATGATAACAAGAGTTTGAATTACTGAAATCATTCCAGTGTACATAGTAGTGTGCCTTTCAGTATGAAATGCTGTTCCTTCAGATACAGATTCAAAATCAATGACCTGAGCTCGGCCAACGCGGATGATAGTCATCGACTACGAAAGGATGGGTATGGCGTATCCCGTTGGGTGTAGGAGATCCAGTAGCATGGATATGACCCTCTGGTAGATTGAAATGCTCGTGTTCAATCTCTGTTAAATCAATAGACGGCCAGACTCTAAAAGCCGCCCATACCGCTAGTGCAGCAGCACCGCCTAATACTGCAAAAGCAACAGTCATACTGTAATGAGCACCTAACCAACCTGCCAAGGGGTAAAATACCAACCAACTGACATGAGATAAAGCAAACTGAGCGGCAAACAGTGCTGGGCGATCTTCTTGATGTGAGGATCGCCATAGCAAGCGGCCAGAGGGAGTTTGAGCAGCAGAATAACCCAAACCTAGCACGAACCATAAGAGCATGAGCGAGTATTGTCCTATCATCAATGTACCAGCGAACATACCCACCACTAACAACCCTACACCGCTTAACATGACCCTACGGTCTGTCAGCTTACTTAGTAGGCTTGGCAAAGCCAATGCAGCAATCATAGAGCCTGCACCAAAGCTCGCTAATGCTAATGCCACTGCACTCTGAGTTAGTCCCATGCCACCCTGAATGATTACCACTGTATTTACAAAGACCATAGACGCAGCGGCAGAGACAGCAACGTTGACCGCGAGTAATCCGCGCAGTCGTGGTGTGGCTAAATAGATCCGAATGCCACGTGTGGTTCTATCATAAATGCTACGACGCTCTGGCATAGCATGCGCTGGTAGCGTGACCGATACGACCAATAAGGCAGACGCTAAAAATCCCAACACCGTCCCCGTAAACAGGTTGTGAAAGCTCATTACTGTCAGCAATGCCGCAGCTAACATGGGACTAACTAAACTTTCCATATCGTACGCAAGGCGTGAGAGCGATAAGGCTTTGGTGTAATCCTGCTCGTCAGGCAAAACATCAGGAATAGTGGCTTGAAAGGTCGGCGTGAAGGCTGCTGAGGCAGATTGCAAAACAAAGATCAGCACATAAACTTCCCAGATTTGGGAAACAAATGGCAAAAGCAGGGCTACACCCGCTCGTATCACGTCTAGCGTTACCAGCATCGTGCGTTTGGGCAGCCGTTCGGCGAAGGCAGCTGCAATTGGTGCTATACCAACATAGGCAACCATTTTGATGGCCAATGCGGTTCCCATAACGACCCCAGCATTATTACCTGCCAAATCAAAAGCCAAAAGCCCAAGCGCCACGGTAGCCAGACCAGTACCAATCAGGGCAATCACTTGCGCGGCGAATAAATGGCGATAAGTTCGGTTTGCAAAGATACTAAGCATGGGAGGCTCTTTAGATCAGTCGATTGATCTTATAGGTAACGGGTTATCTCCTTGAACTCCTCGATAGAATCCTGCTGATTTTTATCAACAGCCCCTAATAAGTCTTCAAGGCAATGATCTAAATGGTCTTGGATTAAAATTTTCTTGGCTTGGTGAATCGCATTCTCTACCGCTTGTAACTGTTGGGCTACATCAAGGCAGGTTCGACCCTCAACCAACATCTCTATCGTACTGCTTAGATGACCATTCGCTTTTTTAAGTCGTGTGATAACGGCTGGATGAGAAGCGTGTATGTGCGGTTTTTTCATAATGACAGTATCCTTCCTCTAGAGAGCGCAATTATACCCTATAAGACTTGAGCTTTTATGGTTGACATTATCCCCCCCTAGGGGATAGTATCTTACTCCTTAATCGCTTGGTTTGCATTCGAAAAATTCACGATTTTACTTACTAGTCCGTGAAAAAATGCTTAGTAACGCAAATCATAATTACTCCATTGGTTGGGGTTAACTGCTCTTATCGTATTGCATCACGCAACGCATTCATTATTTTCAGACCACAGGATTCTTAATGTATAGCCATGTTTTAAATAGGCTTTCAAGCTCGCTATGGGCGACTTGGCAGACCCGTCTGTTAGTGTTCTCAGTACTTCTTATTTGTCTTCTTACTGGCAGCAATGAAGCGCTTGCTCATGCTGTAACCGCAGGGGATAAAGGATATATTCAGGAGATTTCAGGAGTCAATATTTTACCCTTTATGTACTTGGGCGCTAAGCATATGATAACGGGGTATGACCACATACTGTTTCTCTTCGGGGTCATCTTTTTTCTTTACCGCATGAAGCACATTGGTATCTATGTGAGCCTATTTGCATTAGGTCACTCCACTACGATGATTTTAGGAGTGTACTTCAACATCGGTATGAACAGTTATCTGATTGATGCCATTATTGGTCTCTCAGTTGTTTACAAAGCTTTAGATAACATTGGTGCTTTTCAGCGATGGTTCGGGTATCAACCAAACACCAAAATAGCAGTGCTTATATTTGGCCTTTTCCATGGCTTTGGGTTATCCACTAAGATTCTTGAATACGATATGTCACCTGATGGCCTACTACCTAACCTGCTCGCGTTTAACGTGGGTGTGGAGATTGGGCAACTATTAGCTCTAGCAATCATATTGATTGGCATGAGCTACTGGCGACGCACGTCAAGTTTCATCCGTAACGCTTATACCGCCAACGTTGCCATGATGAGCGCAGGATTTATTTTAGTGGGCATGCAGCTTACTGGCTATTTAATGTCTCAATAACTCAAGGATTTCTAATATGTATAACAGTGATACCCCCTTACAGGCTGAACTCCCCTCTTCAAAGCAACTCATAAAATCTACTATTCTGGCTATAATCGCAGCAATAGTTCTTTTATTTACGGTAGTTCTCCCAGCTGAATATGGTATTGATCCAACTGGGGTTGGTAAACTGCTTCGTTTGACAGAAATGGGACAGGTTAAGCAGCAATTGGCAGAAGAAGCTGCCGCAGATGCAGCTGGTTTAGTAGCAACCGAAACCCCAGACATTGACAATATGACAGAACAAACAATAAATACCACGCCTACTGATACTACCGTTGCTGATGGACAGTGGCGTGATGAGATTCCCTTCACCCTGACTCCAGGTGAAGGAATAGAAATTAAAATGAAAATGTCTGAAGGTGATAAAGCAAATTACTCTTGGGCAGTCACTGGCGGTGAGGTTAATTTTGATACTCACGGTGATGCCTTGGGTAAAGCCATTAGCTATGAGAAAGGTCGCGGGGTTGCTTCTGATGAAGGCGTTCTAGAAGCCGCATTTACAGGTAATCACGGCTGGTTCTGGCGCAACCGAGGACAATCGGATGTTCAAGTTGTTTTGCGTACTAGTGGTGAATACAGCAGTATCAAAAAATAAACTTCTTAATGTTACTGCAAAGATGATTTATTGAATTAGGTAATGATGCATACACTTGGTATGCATCAACTTATTTTGAGCAACGCTATTTGAGTAATAACGTCTATTTCCCGTTTGATCTTTAAGGTATACCCCAAGGGAACTAGTTATTTTGACCTTCTAACCTATTAACAGACTACTTAAAACAGACTGGTATAATGGAACCACTTATAACAGACTATTTTAGGTGTTTATGTTTATCAGAGCGTATCTACGAGCGTCTACCAAAGAACAAGACGCTAAGCGTGCCAAAAGCGAACTCATAGCATTTGCCAACGATCATGGCCACAAGATTGCCGCCTTCTATGTCGAAAACGAATCAGGAGCTATTTTGGTGCGACCAAAGCTTATGCAGCTGATTGAAGATGCTCATAAAGGCGATATTATCTTAGTTGAGCAGATTGATCGCTTGGCGCGTCTGAACCAAGCTGATTGGGATACGCTCAAAAGAATGCTATCAGAAAAAAAGCTCTCTATCGTATCAAAAGAGCTGCCTACCTCATATATGGCGCTTCAACCTGAACGCAGCACTGAATTTATGAGCAGTATATTGCAGGCCATCAACTCGATGATGCTGGATATGCTCGCAGCCATTGCTCGAAAAGATTATGAGGATCGCCGTAACCGTCAGATGCAAGGTATTGCTCGTGCTAAGGCAGAAGGTAAGTATTCAGGACGCAGAAAAGATACCGAAAAGCGCAAGATCATCGCTAGTCTACTCAAATCAGGTCATAGTTATTCTGAGATACAAGGTATGACCAAGTGTTCACGGCATCTGATCGCTGATGTGGCCAAGGAAAGACCGAAACTTATCACTGCTCATTAAGTGGTTCCACTACAGCAGTCTACTATGAGTAGTCTATTAATAGATTAATGAGCCTTTTTAGATGGTTCCGTTGGGATATACTTACAATAGATCATAGTTTCAATAAAGGATTTTATTATGCAATATAAATATTTTACATTAGCAAAAGCACCTAAAGTTGGTGAAAATATTAAAATAGATGGGCGTCTTGCGAATGTTAGGTTTGTTAGTGATGAAAGGAAACCTATTGAAAAGTCTTTAATTTCAAGACAACCTGAGTTGTTAACAGATGGTGGTTTTTTAGCTGTTCGAGTTGGTTTTGAGTTTATAGATTAATACCTGTTTTGACTGGGAAGTTAATGTTCACTTACTTTAAAAATTCTGCCTGAAGTAGCGATCCTAGCTTGCCATAGGGGCTTTATCCTTCAAATTCTGAGGATTTATTAATTCTAACTAACTCATTGTCATGCCTTGCAGAGTCTAATTCCTGTGACTTATAGTCTGATGCAGGTCTAAGACGAAAATCTCCGACTTCAAAATACTTCTCTAGCCACTTTTTTTCTGAATACTGATACAGCTTTGGCGGTGGAGTAAGGCCAATTATCATATTTATGAGCCTGTATTTATTATCCAATTAGGACGCATCTAATAAATTATTATTAATTTAGTAAGACGTAGATAAGCTTCAAGTCCTCACTAGGGTACCGAACTGATTCAATCAGTTCGGTAATTACCACCAAAATATTTATGATTTGCTACACAAGTAGGTTAGTGCGATAGTTGTTCACTGAACGTTCTGAACAGTCGTATTGTACAGACACTAAAAACGTACTTGGACAGTAGGTGAACAATGATTATATCAGTAACGAAAGCGGCAAAAGAATGGGGTATATCGAGAACAACGATCTATCAGAAAGTCAGTGATGGCGAGCTTTCTAGAACCGCAGATAAGAAAATTGACACTGCGGAGATGCTTCGGGTATTTGGAGAGCCATTGTCCAAAAAACGTACTGAACAATCACTTGACAGTCCTCATAATACGCACTTGGACAGTCAGACTGTACAGTCTTGTACAGAGCTTGAACACCTACTAGCGTTTGAAAAGCTCAAGAATGAACATCTCAGCCAACAGGTAAGCGATCAAAAGAAGTTAATTGAAAATTATCAGCAGCAGATAGGACAGTTGAGCAAAACGCTGGATAAAGCCAACGCCAGTATCCAGGATTTCGCACAAGTGAGACTGCTAGAGTTTAAGCAAGCTGAAATGAGCCATGAGACACCACTTGAACAAGAGAAAGAAAAGACAAACGACTCAACCGTGGCACTAGCCCGGAAAAGAAAAAAATGGTGGGCGTTTTAGGAAAATGTCTGCATGGCAGTTACACAGAATCTGGGATGGGCTCGATGGTTCTCGGTCTCACTGGTCGTCTTACGCACTTTTTCAATCTCTATCGTCAATGCGCCAACCTTTTCTTGCTCTGCTTTATAACTAGCGGTTAGGTCGCTTAATGCTTGATCTAGTGCTTTGCGCTCAGCCTCTAATGTAGCGTTTGCCTTTATTAATTTCTCGTTAGTTGACAGGATAGATTCATTTACTGTTTTTTGGCTGTTAGCGCAGGGTCTTTATATTTAGACGCCTTGCTTAATGTTTGGCAAATAACTCTCTAAACCTTTATTTGGCTTGTTAAAGCTTTCAGGCTCTCGCTGTATGATGTGTACCATCTCACGCTTGAATACATCTATATGCTGTTTGCCTTCATAACTAATGCTTGGATGATCATTATAGTCATTCATGAACTGCACGCTATCGACGATGGACTGGATGGCAGACGGTGACAAGGTACCGTCTTTACTGG
>NZ_JASMRK010000003.1:0-3709 GCF_041431295.1 Psychrobacter sp. Arc9
TTCAGGGGTATAATTTCGTGTTTTCATTGTCATATTCTCTCAGAAAATTGAGTCTCCGACAATCCCGGGGCGGTTCATTTTGAGCGTTGGAAAAATGCAATTGTGGCACGCCCTAGTTTTAAACAAGCAGTGACTGATTGGCTGCAGTAAAAATGAGTGACGACAGCGGTAAGACTATAATAAAATGCAATTATGACAGTAAGATCTAATCTTAATAACATCGTCTAATAAAACTAAAATTCGTATACTTGCATAGATCTTACTTCTTTATAAAAGAGTATTTCAAACCAAAAAAACCACCCTAACTTGAATAGTGAGGGTGGTTTTTTTATTTGTGCATCGATATATATTTGTGAGGTCTGTATCGCTATAGAAGAGAAATGAATTATTTTCAAACAATCTGAAGCCGCAATAGCTAAAAGACGGGTGGGAGCTAAGGTATTAAAAAATAAGCTATTAATTTTTGATTTCACCATAATTAGCCTAGTAAAACGTGATGAATGGTTGAAAACAAGTTATGAGCAGCTAACTGAGCTTTGTTAGTTTGTTATACTATAGAAAGTATAGAACTAAAGTTCCTTAATTACAGATTTATAAGAATAAATGGAATTAATAAGCTTTTGATTAACATATGCTTTCGCTGCCAATAAAGTATCAACAACCAAATAATACAAGAAGTCAGGATAAAACTATGGATAAGTTATTTAATAAAAATATGATTGCTATCATTTTGCCAATAGCTTTATTTGGCTTATCTTCTTGTGCTGTGACTGGTGTTGATAATAGTGGTGACAGTCGCCGTATCGATGGTGTGATGTGGAACAAACAAGTAGACGCTAACACTGACAGTCTATTAGCAAAAAAAGCACCTACCGATCAAACGAGACTGGTATTTGTTAGAAGTAATGACAGTTACTCTGAGCAAACTAGTGCCAATATCGCTATAAACAATAGATTTCAGGTGAGCTTGCAACAAGGCAACTATACGGTAGTGAATTCTTGTATAGGTACTAATCAGCTAAGTGCTCATGCAACAGGATTTAAGAACAATGATTTACTTGCAAACAAAAAAGACTTTGAGCTTGCTGGTGGTCAGACTTACTTTTTTTATGTCGATATGGCAGAAACAGGGCAAAGCAACCTGAAACAGGTTACTGCTGAAAGTGCTATGCAATTGCTAAAAAACAAACGTTATCAGTCTCATCAAATTAGCCGCGTAATTCCTAATTGTCCCACGCCTGTTGTACTCAAACCGCAAGCGATACCAATGGTAATTCCTGTCAATATCCCAGCGCCTGTCTTAGCAGAAAAAGTAACGATTGATCTTGAAGTGTTATTTGAGACAGACAAAGCCATAGTGCGACAAGACTATTATTCAAAAATAGTTGAGTTAGCAGAGTTTTTGACTCAGTACCCCAATACGGTTGCCACCATTGAGGGACACACTGATAGTCGTGGTAGCGATGACTATAATCAGGACTTGTCACAGCGCCGAGTCAATGCAGTGCAAGAAGTATTGATTGAAAACTTTAATATTCCAGCAGAACGTGTAAATGCCATTGGTTATGGAGAACTGCAACCAAGAGCCAGTAACGATAGTGCCGAAGGTCGACAACTCAACCGCCGTGTCATAGCGATAGTTGAAGAACGCTTGACTACTAAGTAAGCCCTAAAAAATGAGTACTAGCTTAGATCTAAGCGGTTGTCGCTAGTGACTATTATGAATACATAAATCTCTTAAAAGAAATTTTTGATTTAGAAAAATAAAAGGTAAATCGACTATGAATACTATCGTTGTCAAAACCAATAATGCCACTCAAACTGTCAGCCAAGTACAAATCATCACCAAGGACGGAGTACCAACTGTTATTGCTGCTGAGGGACAAGTGAACTATGAGTTTCATGATACTTCCATTGGTTATGCGCCTAATCATATTGTTACTAAGCGTATTAAAAACGACTTGCATGTCTCTTTTGAAAAAGAGGGACAAGATAGCGATCTTATTATTGAAGGTTTTTATAACGATTCAGATAGTGCTTTAGTCGGTATTGCTGAAGATGGCGAGTACTATTACTACATACCAGATACAGGTGAGACGTACGATTATGTCACGCAGTTAGAGATGGGCGACGTTGAAGGGCAAGCTCTTGGTGGGCAGGATTATATAGCCGCTGCTATTCCTTGGTGGATACCTGTAGCAGCTGGATTAGGCTTAGCAGGTATAGTTGCGGCGGTAGGTGGGAAAGGGGATGACAATATCAATGATGTGAATGATGCGCCTGTGGCAACCGATGGCGCTATTAGCACCCCAGAAGGTACAGCTATCGCCGTCCCGCTGATTGCCAGTGACATCGATGGCGTGGTGGCGAGTATCACCCTCACCACTTTGCCAGATGCTGCCCAAGGCGTCCTAAGTTATACCAATGCAGCAGGGGACAGTGTGCCTGTCGTCGCGGATACCCCGCTGAGTGCTGCTGAAGCGGCCACCGTCCTCTTTACCCCAACTGAGAATTTCAATGGTGCGGTAGAGGCCATTGACTTTATCGCCACAGACGATGATGGTCTAGACTCGGCGCCTGCCACGGTGACGTTAACGGTTACTGACGTGAATACGCCGCCAACGGCTACCGATCAGAGTCTGAGCACTGATGAAGACACGGCAGTGCCGGTAGTGCTAATCGGCGATGATATTGATGGTGTGGTTGCCAGTGTCACCGTATTGCAAGTACCGCCTGCCAATCAAGGTGTGCTGAGCTATGAAGATAATGGACAAACGGTTGAATTCACGCCAGGTACCGTATTAACCGCTGACCAAATCACCAGTGTTATGTTCACTCCTGCGCCGAACTTCAACGGACGAGTCAGCAACATCCAATTCAGCACCACCGACGATGATGGTGCCGTATCAGCGCCAGCCACCGTTGAGATTACAGTCAATGATGTGAATGATGCGCCTGTGGCAACCGATGGCGCTATTAGCACCCCAGAAGGTACAGCTATCGCCGTCCCGCTGATTGCCAGTGACATCGATGGCGTGGTGGCGAGTATCACCCTCACCACTTTGCCAGATGCTGCCCAAGGCGTCCTAAGTTATACCAATGCAGCAGGGGACAGTGTGCCTGTCGTCGCGGATACCCCGCTGAGTGCTGCTGAAGCGGCCACCGTCCTCTTTACCCCAACTGAGAATTTCAATGGTGCGGTAGAGGCCATTGACTTTATCGCCACAGACGATGATGGTCTAGACTCGGCGCCTGCCACGGTGACGTTAACGGTTACTGACGTGAATACGCCGCCAACGGCTACCGATCAGAGTCTGAGCACTGATGAAGACACGGCAGTGCCGGTAGTGCTAATCGGCGATGATATTGATGGTGTGGTTGCCAGTGTCACCGTATTGCAAGTACCGCCTGCCAATCAAGGTGTGCTGAGTTATACCCGTGCAGGTGGGCAAGTGGTTGAGCTTACCCCAAATACCACCCTAAGTGCAGCGGAAGCTGAGACGGTCACCTTTACCCCAGCACCTAATTTCAATGGTGCGGTTAGTGATATCCAATTCACCACTACCGACGATGATGGTGCCGTATCAGCGCCTGCCACCGTTGAGATTACAGTCAATGATGTGAATGATGCGCCTGTGGCAACCGATGGCGCTATTAGCACCCCAGAAGGTACAGCTATCGCCGTCCCGCTGATTGCCAGTGACATCGA
>NZ_JASMRK010000003.1:3809-152005 GCF_041431295.1 Psychrobacter sp. Arc9
AAGTGCAGCGGAAGCTGAGACGGTCACCTTTACCCCAGCACCTAATTTCAATGGTGCGGTTAGTGATATCCAATTCAGCACCACCGACGATGATGGTGCCGTATCAGCGCCAGCCACCGTTGAGATTACGGTAACTCCTGTTATTGATATCACTTATGTTGTCATTACTGGTGATGAGACAGTGACTGAAGGCGATACTGCAGACTATAGTGTCAGCTTAAAAGACAATGATGGCAACCCCGTCATCGTCACTCAAGATACCGATGTCACCGTCACCTTTAACAATGGCAGTACCCAAGACGCCGACACCGACTATAACAACGCCCAAACCATCACGGTCATCATACCCGCGGGCCAATCGAGCGCCGCGCTTGACGTTGATACCATCGATGACTATCTTGCCGATGATGGCGAAAACTACAGCCTCACCATCACCAGTGTTGGCGCCAACGAATTTGAAGCGGTTGACTTTAGTAACGAAACCACGAACACCGTCACCACCACCATCGACAGCAACAATGCAGGCGACAGCGCGAATGAGGGTGGACTTGATAGCAATGATACTGTCTATGTCAAACTAACCGGTGATGACAGCCAAATAGAAGCAGACGATGCTGTACTGACCCATACCTTATCACTTGTGGATGCTGACGGTCAGCCTGTTGAAATACCAGTAGGCGGCAGCGTAGTGGTTAATTTATCTTATCTCAACGATGAGACCACTGCGGTCGATTTTGATGCGAGTAGCAAGCTGACTACGGTCACATTTAATGCCAGCACTGGTAATCAAATCATTCTGACCAATACAGTATTAAATGATCAATTAAAAGAAGGTGTCGAGAATTATCAGCTAGCAATAAGCTCTGTTGATGGTACCAATAGTGGCTTGGAGTCTGTCAAAATTGATACCGAAAACAGTGTCACAGGAGAGGTTGTCGACGACGTTGATCTAAAACCTGATGTCAATACCGTACAAGAAGATGGCGTTTTAACCGCAACAGGCAATGTATTAGCTAATGACGAAATCGGTACCGAAACATCCGTCAGCTTGCAGAGTCAGCCTAGCGATGCAAATGATTATGGCGCGCTGACGCTAAATAATGACGGCTCGTACACCTATGTTCTAAATAATAACAGCTCTACCGTACAAGCCCTTGCCAGAGGGGAGGTAGTTGAACAAGTATTTACTTATAGAGTAGGTGATGATACTCAAACCTTAACCATCACTGTAACTGGTACCAACGACGCGCCAACCTTGGATGTCTCTGGTAATAGTAATACCACTGTCAATTATACAACAGCTTACCAAGAGGGTGATGTCCCTGTTGCTATCAGTGACAGTAGTACCATTGCCGATATTGATAATAACGATACGATTGGTAGTGCATTTATTGTATTAACAAACTCACAAACAGGCGACTTAATTGCTATTGATGAAGGTGATCTACCAGCAGGTATTTCAGCCACATTGTTAGGAAATAGCCGCATTGAGTTGAGCGGGAGTGCAAGCTTAGCTGACTACCAAACCGCTATCGATGCCATCACTTTTGCCAACACCTCTGCTACCCCTAGCGAAATAGACCGTATCATTGAAGTGACAGTCACTGATATAAATAATGCTAATAGTAATACAACAACGACAGTTATCAGTGTGGATGCGACGCCGCAAGCAGTCGATGATTCTGCTCAGGTCACTGAAGGCGGTAAAACTATATCGTCGAATACCACGTCCCTAAACTTACTAACCAACGATGATTTGGGTACGGCAAACACAACCATTACGTCATTCACATACTTAGATGAGAATGGCGATAGTCAAACAGTAGCAGCAGGCTCTGTAGTTGATACTCAATACGGCTCGCTAACTATCAACGCAAATGGCACGTGGACATACACATCAGATGATACATCGAATAATCTAAATGGCATTATCGATAGTGTCTCTTATACGATTACAGATGCCGATGGTGACACCAGTACCGCCGACTTTAATATCACAGTGGATGACACGCAGCCCACGGCACTTATTCCTGAAGTAACGCTGAATGAAGATGATCTAACTGGCGGTACCGATACGACGCCTGATGCGTTACGAGCGACGCGTAACCTTGGTATCACTAAAGCTGCAGACGACATCAGCGATGTGGTATTCACTGGTGTTACCACAGCAGGGCTAGAAGCCTTGGCGCTTGAGTCCAATGGTGAGCCATTGACTTACCAGGTGAGCAATGACGGTCATACGGTCTTTGCTAGTGCCATAGGTAGTGAAGTGTTTACTATTACTCTGACCAACCCTACGGATAGTACTGGAGATTCGCAAGCGTTTATATTTGAGCTACAAGGTCAGCTAGATCACACGGATGGAGTTACAATAACCTTACCTCTCAAATATGAAATTCAAGATACAGACAGTGCCACAGTGCAACAGTTTAATGTCAATATCGAAGATGACAAGGTGCTGGCTACAGATGATACACCTGTAAGTGTGGTGGAAGGCTCGTACATTGATGGTGATGATAGTACATTGCTTACGGGTAATGTGATTGATAACGATAAAGGTGCAGATGCGGACTTAAAAATCAATAACTTTACTTATGTAGATAAAGATGGAAATACGGTTGAAGATTCTACCGAGTTTGGGGTGAGTCTAGAAACGCCAACAGGTACTCTAACGGTTAATGAAGATGGCAGCTGGACGTTTGCCGCTAATAAAGCGATTGATAATCGTGTTCCTGCGCCGCCTCTACCTGATCCACAAGAAGATGGATCATTTAGTTACACACTAATCGACGCCGATGGTGACGTATCGAGCACTGCTAGGCAGCCTATAAGCGTGACAGACACTGCGCCCGTCATTGAAAGCGATGAAAGCGTTGTCTTAAAAGAGAGTGATTTGTTCCCTAATTCGGGCACTGCTAGCACTTATGTGGTCAAAGTCGATTCCGCATTTACGGTCACTGGCAATGAGGATAATATCTCTGATATTTACTTTACCATGGGTGATGGCGATCTAATAAACGGCCGTTTCCAGAGCAGTGGGCTACCGCTTTATTATCGCTATGCTGAGGTCGATGGCGTAATAGATTATAGCACCCTATATGTGTCGACTACCCAGCGCGGCGAACTGGTTGCGGATACAGTCGATAATCCTAACAACAACGTCATATTCAAAGTGGAAATCAACCCTGAGGGATTGCCTTATACCAGTGCAGATGCCCTGACTTATACCGCCACCCTCTATGATACGATCAGGCACGACAATATCGATGCCGATAATGACGGTAGATTGGACAATATTATATTTGATCTCGATTACGCGGTTGTCGATGAAGATGGCTCGATAACTGAAGATCAATTCGATGTCGAAGTGGAAAATAGACTATTTAATAAAGATCTTGATTTCACTATCAATGAAGGGGATTTTGGGGACATCACTGGGGATGAAAACCTTGCCCCAAATGGTAAAGATGCCTTATTAATCAATGCTGCTGAAAATTTCGATGGCGGTGTGGTTACCATATTGAATTATGATTTATCGTCATCGAGAGTTTTGCAAAGTGGCCAATCTATTTATATTGATGTAAACGGTAATGCCATTGGCACCGATGATCAGGATAACCCAGCAATCGTTGGTAGTTTGAAGAATATCGGTAATGGGCAAATCGAGTTTAATCCAGAAGAGAACTACTCCTCTATCGCGACGCCAAATGATAGAAATGTAGGCACGGCGGAAGCGCCTACAGGTTATGAGCAGACACCTGATTCGTTTGATCCTAATTATAGTGTGATGTTTAACATTCGTGTGCAAGACGGGGGGCAAACTCTAACTAGTAGAATCAATATCGAAGTAGACCCTGTAGCTGATGCGCCTATTATCGTTATTAATAAGACTGATAAAATTAGTATTGTTGATGGTGTTTATACCAACTCTGTTGAAGAAGATTCATCGACTCAGCTTGGCTTTATAGCACCAATCATTGGTGATAATGGCGGTGAGGCCAGTACGGATCTGAGAGATTATAATTCAGACTACGTGAGTGGCGCTACAAGCGATAACGATGACAATATAAACGGTGGATCTGTCGATCGTAGCGAACGTTTTGGGGCGATTACATTAAGCGGATTTCCTGATGGTGTTCAGCTATTTTACACTGATGTCAATGGCGTTCAGGACATCAGTGATAGAATAGGAGAAGATGGTACGGTCACGTTTAAACTCACCGATGGTACTCACATTAACAATGAGTTTACGGCTGATGTTGAGAATATGACAAGTGCTGACTTTGAATCATTAGTCGTCTCTCCTTCAGTTCAAGATGCCACTAACTTTACAGTAACCATGAGTGTCACTGAGTATGAAGTTGATGAAAAGGGCATCCCTTATCCGCTAGAGCCTAATGACTCCAGTAGTGCTGATCCTGATGGTAGCTTGATAGGAGAAACCACGTCAGTAGATATACTCATCGATGTGCAAGCGGTGACAGATGCATCGATTATTGATTTAGCAGAGCCTGGTACAACTTCTATCACTCTATCAGACGACCCCAACAATGGCATTGATAAAAACGATACGATCAATGCGGTTATCGACGAAGACAGCAGTCTAGATTTGCAGTCTATATTGAATGAAACATTTATAGATGACGATGGCTCAGAGGAGTATTGGTATTCTATTGAAGGGTTCGATGATGCGCTAAATGGTCAGGTGGTGACGATCAATGGTAACAGCTATACCATAGCTGATGGCACAGTCACTCTTCCAAAAGCGCGAGTGACGGCTAGTGATTTGGACCCAAGCTTTACGTTCACGCCTCCGAAAGATTTTGCGGGTGTGATTAATGCAACGCTTATGTTAAATACGAAAGACACCGATGCTGATTCTGTAGGTATCGACCCTGCCATTCAGACCGCCTCTGTACAATTGAGTATAACGGTCAATCCTACCATCGATGTGACAGCAGTGGATCCACAGGCAGGGGCTGAGGATACAACGATCGCTTTATTTACAACAAATGCTGCTGGCGATTCAGTCTTTACCATTACTGATCAAGATGGTAGTGAGACCTTGTCAATAGTGGGTATCTTGAAAGATCAAATTGATGATTTGATTACTGCAGGTGCCGAAATTTCTCTAAATGGTACGCCTATCACAACGGCAGATCTGACAGATGAAGAGCCTTATTACGGTTTTGATGTCACTGATTTGGATGGCTATACTATTACGCCGCCAGCACATAGCAGTATTGATATCAGCTTAACTTATTTTGTAGAGACTACTGATGGTTCAGTCGATAGTGATAACCCTATCACCGACAATGAAACCTTTGATGTCACTATTAAGGTCACTCCAGTGGCTGAGAGTGCTGATATCGATAGCGATGGTGACAATAGCAATGATGTCACTCTCAACCCAGACCATACCTATAGCGCACTAGTATTTGAAGACGGAGATGATGATGGTGTGAGCAGTTCTGCGCCCGTCTGGTACGACTTATCAACTGATGCTGGCTTTAATTTACTTAATGGTTGGTCAAATGAAGATGATGCCGATCCCGATAACTTTGGCGAACCAAGCCATAGCGCAGTTAGTATCGATTCAGAAGAGACCTTTGCCCGTCTGATCATTCAGATTAGAGCTGAGAACGGTGACTGGGTCAACGCTACCGGTGCTCAATTCCGTTATGACATCGCAGGTGAGACGCAGACTGTCACAGCAGGTACTGATGGTGTAGACGTACCAGTGGCTGGGCTTAGCAGCTTGGCATTTATTCCGCCTAATAATTATTCAGGGGAACTACGTATTCAAGAGCAAGCGGTCACCATCGACTATGATGAAGATGATGATACCGCAACAGATAAAGTCGTATCTGGCGAGTCTTTTCTTTACCTAACTGTGACGCCTGTTGCTGATGATGTACTGCTTAGCGTGCAACCTGCTAAAGGAGAGGAAGATGCAGGTAGATCTAATGGCAATCCAACCGATGAAGACAGCTATACACCAGATGACACTATTGACAACCCTGAGGGAGGCATTGCGCTTAAGATAAAGGCACAGTCCAAAGATAAAGACGGTTCTGAAACCTTTAATGTCACTATTGATGCGATACCGGATGGTGCCTACCTTTATGTGTGGGATGCTGATAATGGCGCAAATGGTGGCTATGTCTTGATTGACCAAAACTATGGTGCAGTCAATGATGTTACCACAGTAGATAATGCTGATGATACATGGTCGGTCACGTTGACTGATTATCAAAGTGATAAAGTACCATCGTTTATACCGCCACTGAATAGTAATGATAACTATACGCTACAAGTCACTGGTGTATCAGTAGATGGCACGGACACCAGTGAGCCTAGTGCGTCATTGGCATTGCCTATCAAGATTGACACGATTGCGGATAAAATCCTCAATGACGAATTGAATAAAGTTACCTTTGATTATGGTGGGCAAACCTCTGATAACTACGCGGTTATCCTTGAAGAAAGCGCATTGGATGCCGCTAACAGTGAGATAGCCTTTAGGTCTATTTTTAAGACGCCAGAAGATATCCGATCTTACGATGATGATGGATCTGAAATCGTGACCTACGTCATTACTGGTCTCGATGACAGGTTTGCGATGCAGGGAGCAGATGTAACCTTTATCGGTGGTGAAGGCACTGCTAGGCAGTGGGTTGTGACTGATGAAGCGATTAATAATGGCGAGATAATACTCAAAACCGCAGACAACTTCGCAGGCGAGATTAACTTTAATATCAAAGGCGTCAGTACGGAGAAAACAGGCGGTAGTGAGGCAAGTCAAAACCTCCAGCCTGTGCAAATTTTTGTTAAGCCGGATGCGCTTGATAATGATGTGGTTAATCCTACTGCTGAGCAGAATGAAAACGATTCTGTCACGTTAGACTTTGAGCGCGCCTTTAGACGTACGGATAATCCAGATGATTGGACATCAGGTGTTGAAGAGCTAAAGAGTGTGGCTATTAGCGTCACTGACCTTGAGGCACTAGGTGTTCAGCTCACTGTCGGTGTCGGTGTCAATAGCGTTGTTATCACAAGTGCTAACCTCGAAGTTGCTGATGCTGGGTTTTATACCATCGAGCGCGATTCAGAGGGTGCGTTACCTAAGGCTAGTATCATTGCTATTCCAGCTGAGCCTGCCAGTTCTGAGTCTGGTTTTGTCAATTATCAATCAGGCAATGATGTCTATGACTTTGGCATTAAATATACAGTGACGGATACTGTCAGAGCTACGAATAATGAGACGGCAGATATCGTCTATCAAACATCACAAACCCGTGAGACGAACTTCGTCGTAGATGTCTTACCTATTACTAATGAACCAAAATTTGTCAATCTTGCTGAGATTAAGACTTCAGAGACTATTGATATCGTTAACGCCGATACGGCTGATAATGAATTTATTAAAACCGTCACTCTTACCTCACCAGACTTAGATGGTTCAGAGGTGTTTACACGAATGCAAGTAGACGGTGTGCCTGATGGTATTTTGGTGCAAGTGGATGCTAATGGTGATGGCACCTTCGTTGACGCGGTCAAAGCGGGTGATACCTGGTATGTCGACTTTGATGATGAAACCATAGACACATTTATTACGGCGAGTGTGGACATCAAGTTCAGTGTAAAAGCGGGTTATGATGTAGATAATGCAGTGGACTTGCCCATTACAGTTACCGCCTATAACCAAGATGCACCTGATGTTGAGCAATTAGCACGGGAAACCTTTGAGTTGACGCTTGTTACGGGTACGGACGGTGGTGGAGAGGTGCCTCCTGAGTTAGTAGCCGATCTCATCGTGCAGCCGATAACTTTGACTGAGGATGAAGATGGTCAATCTTTAGATAGCTTTATCACTGGCACACTTAATCAGGTGGCTTATGACAACCAAACGTCTGCACCGATATCATTCACCATTGCCAACTTGCCTGATGATGTGGTGTTACAAGCGTCTAACGGGGTCTCGTTATCCAAACAAGGCAATACATGGTTAATCAGTGGTAATGTCACCAGTGATAGTGATATTGCTGATTTACTGTCTAATATTAGTATTATTCCCACCAGTGATTACAGTACAAACAACCAAAGTGAGGCAGTTACTTTAGATATCTCATTTACAGTGACTGACAGTAATGGTGACTCTGAGACTGTGACAGCAGACGATCCAGCGTTTCCAATAGGTGATCCAGGCACTAATGACAGCACATTGATTGTGCTGCCCATTACCGATTACTTCGATTTCCATGAAGAAGATCCTACAGCAGCACAGAATGATGACAATATCGTTATAGCAGAAGATGAAGAAAAAACCTTAACATTGAATCTGACAAGTACTGTAGACGTAGGTAATGTCGAAGTTATCGATGGTAATGTTTATCTTCAGTTCGCTGATAATGCTTCCGTTAATGGTACGCTTGAGGACTCTAACGGCGTGCCTTTAGATACAGCTACTAATCCTGCAGGATTGCCTGTAGGGGAGTATTTTGTATTGCCAGTAGGCGCAAACAATCCTACGTCTGTAAGTTTCAACTTCGTTCCTGAACCTAACAAAGATGGCGCGACTACAATTGAGGCTTACGTGGTACACAAGGAGACGACAGATATTCCAGATTATGATACGACGACACTAGTATCACGCAAAGACTTTGAAGTCACTGTGGAAAAAGGTCCTGATCCCTTGCTATTAGTCGTCAATGAGGCTGAGTCAAACTTAACTGTAGATGAAGATCAGGGCGAGATCGGTGACACTACTGACGTCAATGTCGTCAGTATCGTGTATACCACCGAACAAACTGATACAGATGAAGGTGATAACGATCAGCCTGCTTCCTTCATAATCAACAATATCAATGATGACTTTACCGTGTACTATGTCAATGATAGCCAAGATATTGTTATAGCCAATAAAACAGGGACAGGGTCGTGGAGCTTGCCAAGTACTGAGGCAAATCCGACGCCCGAGATATTTATCCAAGCACCAGAGAATTATAGCGGTACGAGTAACGCAGTTATTTCAGTATTAAGTACAGACGGCCTACAGGGTGACGCCACGACCGTAGAGCTAGTATTTAACCCAATAGCTGATGGCGTCGAGTTAACCCCGCAGAACTCAGCTGGCAAGGCCTATACATGGGTCGAGTTAAATACCAATGCTAAGATGGAAGACACCGACAGCAATGATATTGGTGAAGGAGGTAGTGAAACACTAACTTTGACAATCACCCCTGAAGATGGCAAACCCTTCGATGAGTCCATGCTATTTAGGATTGGCGACACAGGAGAGGTCATTGGCTTACGTAATGCTGACGACGATGGCGATGGTATCTCTGAAAGCTTAGATGAGGTATCTGTTGAATTTGTAGCGGGTAGCTATGTATTAAGTGGCGTGCCTAGCAGTAGTATTAACGATATACAGATTCTGTATCAGGCTTATAACGGCACCATCACTTATACAGGCAAAACTGTCGAGACCTCAGACCCTGATCAAGTCTTCTCTAGCGAAGAGATCAAAACTGCTGTACTGAACCTGAGTGAGTCTGTCGCTATCGAAACAGGGGCGCAAAATGACACTATCACTACCGCAAATCGTAGCACTACCGTAAACTCTGGCGCAGGTGATGATAACATTACCGGCGGTGCTGGTGATGACTTCCTAGATGGCGGTACTGGTATCAACACGCTAGTAGGCGGCGCTGGGAATGATACGCTAATATTCTCTGCTGACAATACCTTGATGGATGGTGGTGACGGTATCGATACTCTATTGATCAATGTGGCTAATACCACTATCGATTTTGGTGGCTTTGATAGTGGCGTGATTGAGAACATAGAGATGATTGACCTAACTGGGAACGATGCGCAGTCATTAATTAACATCGGTACCAATGACGTTATTACCATGACCGAAAGCAATAATGAGCTATTTATTAATGGTGATGACGAGGATAAGATATCTTTGACCGCGGAGTTTGTCGAGCAAGAAGTATCTGATCAAGCAGATTACATCCAGTATCAAAGCACCATAGATCCAACGGTTAACTTATATATCCATAATGACATCACCATACTATAAGTAGGATAGTTCAGAGTCGATGCTTTTAGATTACTTTCTTAGGAAAGTGTTAGTAGCTTGCAAAGGCGTCTAAGAGAAGAGGGTACTTCTTTTAAAGCATTGCTATTGGAAGTTTGAAAAAAGTTAGCTTATAAATACTTAATAGAGCAAAGGTTATCAGCTACAGATACGGCATTTTTACTTGGTTATCATTCTAATAGTCAGTTTTTTGGTGCTTTTAAAAGTTGGTTTGGGATGACGCCAAATAGTTCGGCAGATTATGGCCTACACTGGGAATTGCCTACCAACTGGCAACAAGCAGACTTTGATGACTCTAGTTGGCCGAATGCCACCACCTATAGTAACCAAACCATTGGGGTAGACAACAAATCAGCTTATACCAATTTCATAGATATTTTTGATAATGAAAAAGCAGATGCTGAATTCATTTGGTCAACCAATGTAGTACTCGACAATGAATTGATCGTACGTTACACAGTAAATGGATTATAAAACTTTATTTAGATTGTTCAGCCTTTATGAAAGCTACTAAGCAATAAAGTTGCAGCTATTAAACGCCTATATTGATAACATTATCTAGTACAACTGAACTTCATGTCTGAGCACTTTATACTTATAGCTAATAGTGATCAGACATTCTTTGCTCTGATTAAAGCGAAGTCGACATATATGATTATTATCGACAAACACTCTCATTCATCTTTGCTTATTCACATCAAAAACAAGCTTATTACTCAGCAGTAGTAAGCCTGTTTTTGATGTAATGATTCTCGCAGATGCGCTACAAGCAGTTTCAATTTTTGGTCCGGTTGCCGTGCTTTGGGGTAAACCGCATACATACCCATTTTCTTTCTTGTAAAGCGTTGCAAAATCTGGGTGAGCGTATTTTGCTGCATTTCTTCATAAACAAGTGCTTGTGGTAAAAAGGCGATACCTAGGTCGCTGAGAGTCGCTTGTTTAATCGCATTAAGATGATTGCTATGAAACCGACCCTGTACAGGAAGCAGTTGCTCCGTACCATCTATATATAGCGGCCATATACCATTCGCCGTATGATCAAACTTATAGACCAAACACTCATGACTCCGTAATTGTTCAGGGGTTTGAGGTGTACCGTGTCGCTCTAAATAGTCTGGTGTCGCACATATGACCCACTGGCTATCTATAAGACGTCTTGCAATGAGTGATGAGTCTTCAAGCTCTGCTGTCCTTATCGCCAGATCAAATCCTTCTTCTATCAAATCAACCAATCGATTGGTAATCTGTAAATCTACTGATATTTCTGGGTGTTGTTTACAGAATTCGGCAATGGATTCGCTCAATATTAGATTCGCAGAGACCGCTGGCATGGTTATACGTATGTTGCCTTTCATGTCCTCACCATAGCCTGTTACGGCATTTTCAGCTTCCTGAAAGGCAAATTTAGCGATTTTAGCTTTGTCATAAAGCGTCCTTCCTGCATCGGTTAAGCTTAACTTTCTGGTTGTCCTATACAGTAGCTGTGCATTTAAGCTCTCTTCTAATCTTACAATACGTTTGCTTACCACTGAATTCGTTAATGACAGCTTTTCAGCGACCCGAGAAAATGATCCTTCATCAACCACTTGGACGAATAAAACCATATCGTCAGCTTTGCCCATACTTGTTCCCCAATTGGTGTAATACGTTTTGGATTATAGCAAAAAAAGAAAATAACATTATCCTTTGATGCAATATATCAATGTATCGACAAGGCGTAGAATATTTTAGGGAATTTTGAGCATTTGTTTATTTAACCATTCTATTAATCATGTCACTGACAGAGATTGTCTTCGGCTTCGTCTGACCGACAGCGTGAAGTTATAAAAACAAATGCTTAAATGAAGTTGTTCAAGGAAGATTACACGATAAAAAAAGGACTATGATTTTGAATCAAACAATATATGGACTGTTGGCATTACTGCCAATCGTTCTCTGTGGTATTTTTTTGATAGGCTTGCAATGGTCAGCCAAAAGAACCATGCCAATCGTTCTGGCGGTTACTGCCGCGCTTGCCCTCTTTGTATGGGATATGACGCTTAATCGCGTGTCTTCATCTATTATTCAGGGAATGGTCATTACCGTCTCAGTATTGTGGATCGTATTTGGTGCTATTTTTTTATTGAATACGTTAAAGCATACGGGTGCCATTGCCGTTATCCGTGCTGGGTTTACCAATGTATCGCCAGATAGGCGGGTGCAAGCCATTATTATTGCTTGGTGCTTTGGCTGCTTTCTTGAGGGAGCGGCTGGCTTTGGTACAGCGGCCGCTATTGCCGCGCCTTTACTTGTCGCGATAGGATTTCCAGCGCTAGGTGCCGTGTTAATGGGAATGATGATACAAAGTACGCCTGTGTCATTTGGTGCAGTCGGTACGCCTATCGTTATTGGAGTAAACAAGGGATTAGATACAGTAGCCATTAGCGCCCAACTGGCACAACAAGGACTAGAGTGGGGCGATTTTTTACAACTGATTACCAGCCAAGTAGCCGTTATGCATGGTGTCATTGGTACATTTATGCCACTTTTTATGGTGATGATGCTCACGCGCTTTTTTGGTAAAAATAAAAGCTGGAGAGAAGGCTTCGCTATTTGGCCATTTGCTATTTTTGCGGGTTTGGCATTCACAGTCCCTTATACCCTAACAGGTATTTTTTTAGGGCCAGAGTTTCCATCATTGGTCGGCGGTTTGGTCAGTATCACTATCGTTGTTAATGCGGCAAAACATGGATTTTTAGTACCAAAAACCACATGGGATTTTGAACCGAAAAAAAGCTGGCCAAGTGAATGGCTTGGTAAGCTAGTGGTCAGCAAAGAAGACATCACTCCTGCGTTGAGTGATAAAAAGATGTCCACGGTCATGGCATGGTTCCCTTATTTATTGGTTGCCCTTTTATTGGTGTGTTCTAGAGTATTAACAGGCTTTCAGTCTTTGCTGAACAGCGCGACAGTAGACCTAACCTCGATTTTAAGTGAGGTAGATATCAGTGCCAGCTTTAGTCCTTTATACTTACCAGGCGGCTTGTTATTAATCAGCGCCTTGGTTGCTGCCGCTTTTCAAACCAAAAGACCTGCCAGTGCACTAAACAATGCATTTAAAGAATCAGGCAAAACTGTACTAGGGGCCGGATTTGTCCTTATTTTCACGATTCCAATGGTTAGGATTTTTATTAATTCAGGCGTAAACTTATCAGATGTGGCGAGTATGCCTGTCGCCAGTGCAGAGTTGTTTGCGGGTACTTTTGGTAGTGTTTTCCCTCTGATTAGTGCAACCATTGGTGCGTTAGGTGCTTTTATCGCGGGGTCTAATACCGTATCCAACATGATGTTCAGTCAATTCCAATATGAAGCCGCCATGAGCTTACATATTTCACCTTCTCTAATCATCGCGGCTCAAGCAGTTGGTGCCGCTGCTGGTAATATGATTGCAGTACATAATGTTGTGGCTGCATCGGCAACGGTAGGCCTACTCGGTATGGAGGGCGCCACACTTAGACGTACTATTTTACCTACCATCTATTATGTGTTGTTCTGCGGGATTATCGTCATGGCTGCCATTTATATCTTTGGTTTTCAAGGGCCTTTAGCATCATGAGTGACACACAATCACCAAATAAAGAGCGTCATATGCCGTCATTAAATAGAGCTTCATCAAACCTTTTCTCATCAAATATAGCGCATCAAGACCAAGACATACTCCGTCCTGAGCAAGTATTAGACAAGCTAACCCATTTACTGGGAGCCAGTAATGTACAGGCTGATCCAGAGAAAAACGAACACTATAGAATGGGGTGGCGCTCTGGTGGCGGCAGCGCTTTGGCTGTTTTGTTTCCGCAAACGTTGCTGGAGATTTGGCGTAGTCTAGAAATATGTGTGGAAGGCGACTGCATTATTATCATGCAAGCAGCAAAAACAGGGCTGACTGAAGGCTCAACCCCGAGCGGTAATGACTACGATAGACCAGTGGTTGTGATTAACACCCTTGCAATGAATCAGTTGTATTTGGTGAATGATAACGAGCAAGTGATTAGCTTACCTGGCGCCACGTTGCATCAGTTGCAAAGTCAGCTCAAAGCCGTAAATAGAGCGCCTCACTCGGTCATCGGTTCATCGACGTTAGGTGCGTCAATTATTGGCGGTGTTTCTAATAATTCAGGTGGGGCACTGGTAAAAAGAGGTCCTGCTTATACCGAACTTGCTTTGTTTGCCCAAATAGACAAGCACGGTCAGCTAGTGCTGGTTAATCACCTAGACGTAGAGTTAGGCGACACTCCAGAAGAAATACTCACTAATCTGCAAACAGGTAATTTTGATAAAAGAGAACTACCTGACACTGGTAAGATGGCATCTGACAAAGAATATATCGCCAGAGTAAAAGATGTTGATGCAAGTACGCCAAGTCGTTTTAATGCGGATAAGCGAAGACTGTATGAAGCAAGCGGCTGCGCTGGCAAGCTAGCGGTATTTGCAGTACGTCTTGACACTTATCCAACGGCTGTAAAAGAGAAAATATTTTATATAGGTACCAACAGTGTGAGTGAGCTTGCACAGTTGCGACGGCAGATACTATCGAGCTTCAAAAATATTCCGGAAGTTGGTGAGTATATGCATCGTGATATATTTGATGTATCTGCTAAATACGGAAAAGACACGTTCCTGAGTATTAAGCATCTTGGTACCAATGCCTTACCTAGATTGTTTTCTATCAAAGGCGCTATGGATGCAAAATTCCATAAATGGTCATGGATGCCAAAGCATTTCACTGACAAAGTCATGCAATTCGTCGCCAATATATTTCCAAAGCATTTACCGAAGCGAATGCTAGAGTACCGCGACCAATATGAGCATCATCTCATCTTAAAAATGAGTGATGATGGCATAGCAGAAGCACAGGATTTTCTTGAGGCGTTCTTTGCCGTGTCAGACACAGGTAACTATTTTGAATGTAGTCAAGAAGAATCAGAGAGCGCCTTTTTACATCGCTTTGCCGCTGCAGGTGCTGCATTACGTTATGAAGTGATACATGAAAAAGACGTCGGCGATATATTGGCATTGGATATTGCTATACCACGTAACGAATTAGAATGGCTCGAAACGCTACCTAAAGACATTGAACAGCATTTGGAAAAGAAACTCTATTATGGACACTTCTTTTGTTATGTATTTCATCAAGACTATATTTTGAAGAAGGGTAGTGATGCACATCTTGTTAAAAAAATGATGTTAGAGCTACTGAGCGCACGCGGAGCCAAATATCCTGCTGAGCATAATGTAGGGCATCTGTACGAAGCGGAACCTGATTTGCAGAACTTTTATAAAAGTCTAGACCCAACCAATACCTTTAATCCGGGTATTGGTAAAATGTCGAAAACTAAACGCAATTGCTCGTGCTGTTTATAACTGAACTCTAAAACTGATATTTAAAACTGATATTTAAAACTGATATTTAAAACTGGCCGTGGGCTGATTGTTTATCAGCTGCTAAGTAGCTAAATAGTTCAGTATTTGTCCATTATAAATTGTTCAATACATCCTCAGAAGCACTGCCGATTGGTAGTGCTTTTTTATTATTTCTCGGTAAATGTATCAGCAGCCTCGAGTTCAGAAGCACATTTATTCAAAATGATTTTGTTATCTATTGTTAAATACCAGTCGATGCTATGTATAATGCAGCACTAGCATAGCTTTCACTTAGTATGGCTTTCACTCATATGCCTTTAATAAGAAGATTACATTATGTCAAACAAGCGTCCTTTATATATTCCTGTTGCTGGACCCGCTCTTTTAGAGACACCTTTATTGAATAAAGGTAGTGCTTTTTCATCAGAAGAACGTAGCAGCTTTAATTTAACGGGGCTATTACCTCATAATATTGAAACAATTGAAGAACAATCATTACGTGCTTATCATCAACTGAGCTCATTCACTGATGCGATGGATAAGCATATTTACTTGCGTAATATACAAGATACCAATGAAACCTTATTTCATCATTTAATTGAGCAGCATATCGAAGAAGTCATGCCGCTCATTTATACCCCAACCGTTGGTCAGGCGTGTGAAAAATTCTCGCAAATTTATCGCCGTAAACGGGGTTTGTTTATCTCATATCCTGAGCGTCACAAAATCGATGATATGCTACAAAATGCCACCAAACAAAACGTCAAAGTGATCGTTGTTACTGACGGTGAACGTATATTGGGGCTAGGAGATCAAGGTATTGGCGGTATGGGAATTCCAATCGGTAAGTTGTCTTTATACACGGCTTGTGGTGGTATTAGCCCAGCTTACTGTCTACCTATTTTGCTAGATGTCGGCACCAACAACCAACAGCTGCTTGACGATCCTATGTATATGGGCTGGAGGAATCCGCGCATCTCTGGCGATGAATATAATGAATTTGTGGACTTGTTTATTCAAGCCGTTAAGCGCCGTTGGCCAGAAGTATTATTGCAATTTGAAGATTTTGCTCAGGAAAACGCGACCCCGTTACTGAATAAATATCGTGATCAGCTATGCTGCTTCAATGATGATATTCAAGGGACTGCTGCGGTATCGGTTGGTACTTTGATTGCAGCCTGTCTAAATAAAGGTCAAAAACTTAGCCAACAGAATATCGCATTTTTAGGCGCAGGATCTGCGGGTTGCGGTATTGCTGAGCATATTATTCGCCAAATGCAGCGTGAAGGATTGACTGAAGAGCAAGCTCGTAGTCAAGTATTTATGGTTGATCGCTATGGCTTATTGACAGATGGCATGACAGAACTGCAAAAATTCCAAGAACCGTTAGTACAAAAAGAATCAGCTATTGCAAGCTGGGATAAAAGTAAGAAACTCGGCTTAGCGCAAGTGGTTAAACAAGCAAAAATCACTGTATTATTTGGTGTTAGCGGACAAAAAGGTCTGTTCACCCAAGAAGTGATCGAATCGCTATGTGCTAATACTGAGCACCCAATTGTACTACCACTTTCAAATCCAACGTCTCGTGTGGAAGCAACGCCGCAAGAAGTCATGAATTGGAGTAAAGGTAAGGCAATTGTTGCGACGGGTAGTCCGTTTCCTCATACCACTTATAACGGTCAGTCTTTTGAGGTGTCTCAGTGTAATAACAGCTATATATTTCCCGGTATCGGTTTGGGTGTTTTAGCAGCACGTGCGACAGGTATCAGCGATAATATGCTAACGGCAGCAAGCCAAGCTCTTGCAGATATATCCATGGAATACGAAAAAGCACCTGGTGCCATCTTACCGCCGATCAAAGTTATCAGAGAGATCAGTGAAAAAATAGCGTATGCAGTGGCATTGCAAGCGGCTCAAGACAAGCTAGCACTACCTATCACATCGGAGAATTTACAACGCCGATTAAAAGCGAACTTTTGGTTACCTGAGTATCGTAACTATCGCCGTACTTCTTTTTAGGTTAGAGATTAGATAGTTAGCCATTATCAATATTGCAAACACCATAAAAAATCACCTTAACTTGAACAGTTAGGGTGATTTTTTTATCTGTGTAGTGATATAAAACTATAAGGTCTGTATGGTCGCGTAGCTTGTTTCAGTAATGTGTAAGGTAATGATTTTGACGGTATCTTATTTGTCGATATTGGTCGATACCGTCAAAAGTAGCCAAGATATAATTTTATTATTCCTTACTAACCTTGCCTATTAACCCTTAAATATAAAAAACCCCTTGTAGCACAAGGCTTACAAGGGGTTTTTTATTACTTCTAATATTATTGGATGGTGCGCCCACCAAGACTCGAACTCGGATCGATCGCTTAGGAGGCAACTGCTCTATCCTGTTGAGCTATAGGCGCATTATGGAGTGACATTGTAGAAAAAAGCAGTCATAAAAGCAATCAACAAAAGACAAATAGAGACAATTTATCTTTACTCACCATTGCTAAGCGCGTCAGTGACATCTACAGCATGATCACCTGATGCATTTTTTGCCTGTGAGGTTGGTTTAAATAAGTCATTTACACTGTTCTTATAACCACTAATGTTCTCATAATCATATTTTTTTAGTATATCTTGACCTGTGCTCGATAGTAAAAAATTACGGAAGTTAATAGCAGTTGTATCGTCTGTCAGGATGACACCTTCAAGCGCCTGTTCATCTTTTAGCGCATAGTTAAAGGGGTTTAGAGTGTGTATCTTTTTATCTTTATCATGCGTACTATTATCACTATTTTTATCAGATGCATTACTTATATCACTGGCCTCAGTACTTTTTTGTCTTTGATCATTTCTATCTTGTGCCTGTTGTAACTCTGACTGTAGGAGCGATACCCGTTCTGTGGATAGGCTATCGTCATTGGTAATAATCATGTCTGTATCAAAGACAAAGTCAGAGAGTTTGTCTTTGGTAGAACCACTACTTGGTACTGTAAGAAGGTCGTGAGAGGGGACATAGCTCGCTAACACTTGTACGTGCGGATAACGAGATTCAAAGCTCACAATGATATCGTCCAAAGGTATCTGTAACTTCTCCTCTGCTCGAATGTATAAAACACTGTCAGCAATCTCTCTTGATTCATCACCTTTCGTACTAGAGTCTGCTTCACTTTCACTTGCCATGATTGGCAATGGGTCTGTGTTTTTGCGATTACTGGTCCACAACCAAATGAAGACCGCGATAAAGATTGTGAGCAGTAGCAAGATTAGCCCAGCCAGCAGTAGTTTGTAGTCTTTCATATATTACTGCTCTTTTATTATTAGTTGATTCATAGCAACGTTTATATACAGGGTAGTATCTATTTTTTAAAGCTTTTGTTCTAGTACTTCATCGGTTAATTCAGCCAACATGTCTGCAAAGATATCCGTGTCTGCAGAAGGGGTAGATACTTGTTCTTCATTAACCTCACCACTTTCATCAGTATGGCCATTGGTTTGGCAATCTGTTAGAGGATCAGATTGGTCGTTTAATACCTTGGCAGCAGGTGTAGTAGTTTGATGCGCTGCTAACGGCGATTCACCGGTTAATAGTCTGTCTTTTAACCATCTAAACCCATGTGCCTCCCACCATGCTTCAAAACGTGGCAACGTGCTACCACGTACCGCTACAGGTAGATCTAGCGTTCTCAATTTCTGCGCAAGGATAGGGTTGCTGATAGCTTGATGGATGCTCAAATAAAGTGAGCTACTATCATCGGTATAGGGTCGTCTGTTTTGCCATGATCTCTCATCGATTTTCATACGTGGCAGTTGCCACAACTCACCGCGATAATACACGACGTATAAGCGTTGTTTTGGATGGACAAAAATAGCATCAATGGGACGCAATGGCATAATATTAAGTAATCCCGTCAATAGAAAGTATTATTTAGATACAGGTTGTAAAGGCCAATTTAAAAACCGCAATGAGATTATTTCATTGTAAATATGAATGATAGTATAAAACGACACTAAGTGTCGCAAGCTTATTATAATATCGGCATCTACACTAGTAAACGATAACCATCAATGGCACACTGATAGCAAATTTGGCATGTCAACGTTATCAATGGATATGTAGAATTTGCTACTATGGTTGTTTTTGTTTAGGGCCCTCATGCTAGCAGAAATGCATCATAGTAACGACCATCAAACATGGATTGATGAGTATCGATTTTTGTTTTGTCTGGATGTTGTATAGCGTTTTTGACATTGGATACAGACATCTCATCTATAAGTGAAGCCTTCTTTATTAATCCTAATACCTCACCTTTATTGCAATCAGATTATTGTCTATGTTCACTATTATTCAGTCGCACCGTACCGAAAACCTCGTTGATCAATTGCTCGTACAATATCAGTCCAAGGATCAGCCTGTTTTTGAGCCTTTTATTGTCATTGTACCGTCAATGGTATTGGGAGATTGGTTGGATAAAACTATTGCTAGCCGTGCTGGTATTAGTACCTTGGTGCGTACTAAATTTTGGGGTCAGTATCAATGGACACTGATGCAAGATGTATTGACCCGCCATAATGCATACTTACTGGCGCAAAACCCTGAAGCGACAACTCTAAACGTGCCGGAAGTGGCGGTGTTATCACCGACAGTAATGCAGTGGCGATTGTTTGGTTATTTGACTTACTATCAGGAGTCGATTGTTGCAGATGAAAAGCATCCAGTTCATCCGTTGCTAGCGTCTTTGATTGATGACCCACAGGCAACTGCTCAACAAGACAGTTTACAACAGGATAAGGCACAACAAGATGCCCGTATTTGGCAGCTGGCAAGCGATTTGGCTAGGGTGTTTAACCGCTATTTGACTCACCGTGAGGATTGGTTGGCATTATGGTCGCAAAACAAGCCGTTGAGCGTAAGTGAGTTGATAGCAGATAAAGACGCCTTATCCCTACGCTTTGATAAGTATGCGCGCGGCACGCCTGAGTGGTTGGTCGAGCATTATGTTGAGTTGGAAGTTGCCCAACGATTCTTGTGGTCGCATTTGTTTGCCGATGTTCATCTACACCGTGTGGCACTGGAGCGTGCGTTTTGGTCAGCTTTAAAAGGCAACAAGGCGAATGAGCGCGATCAGTTACCCAAAGTATTACGTATATTTACCATCCAGCAACTGCCACAGACCGAGTTAGACTTTCTACAGAGTCTGTCGCAATACATGAATATCACGCTATTGCATTACAATCCATCAAAGCTGTTTTGGGCAGATATCGTTGATAAATCATGGTTACAACGCCAGCAGATTATCAACCCTGAGAGTGTGTTTTTGCGTGATTACGGTCACAGTTTGCTATCGCGTCTCGGTAAGCAGTCGCGCGATGCGTTTGCGATGCTTGCCAATTTATCAGGTAATGAGCAATACGACGATGCGCTAGTCGAATGGCAAGATAACTTTGATAAGGGTGTAGATAATGTGCTCGGTCATTACGATTATGAAAGCATAGATGCTGCTGATGACGCTGTCAGTACTCAAGATACGCAAGGTAACCTAAGCTTATTAAAACGTTTGCAAAATGACGTATTGATGCTTGATGAGCAATCTACTCAGCAAGCAACGGCTGCTACAGTCTCACAAGCAGTAAGCAAGCAACTAGAGCCGAGCTTTGATGAAGATAAGCCAGAAACGGCTTGGTATGAAGATGAAGCGTTAGAGAACAAGCGTTTTGAGAAAGACCGTTTTTGGGCAATCTCTTCCCAAGATAATAGCCTAAGCATTCATTCGTGTCATAGTTTGCAGCGTCAGCTTGAAGTGCTGCGTATTATGATTGGTCGTTGGCTGAATGAACCTATCAAACTAGGTGAAAAGAAACGCCATATCTCCGACATTGTTGTGCTGCTACCTGATGTTGAACGTCATCATGCATTGATTGGCTCTATCTTCGTCAATGGTAAGGGTCAAGACGGCTTGACTTTGCCTGCTAAAGTGACTGGTGTTGTTGATGCCGACATTCGCCAGTTATGGGAAGCCATTATCGGTTTTTACAAACTATTGGGTAGTCATAGCGCTCGTTTTGAAGCAGCTGAAGTCTTAGACTGGCTCATGTTACCGCCATTGTTTGAAAGCTTTGGACTGACTCATGAGCAAATGAGCCGTGGCTGTGATTTATTGGTAGAGGCGGGCTTTATTCGCGGTTTTGACGAGCTGCATCTTAAGCAAACTTTAGACAGCAATGATTACGACTATCGCTTTAGCTTTGCACAGGCATTAGACAGATTAACTTTAGGTCTGGTCATGCCAGAGGCTGAGTTGAGCGACTGCTTATATGATCTAAATGGCGATGAATGGCCAAGCACTGCGTTACCAGAAATGACCTTGCCGTTACCACAAGTGAGCCTAAATGATGCGCTGATTGTTGAAGCGCTTTGCCGTATTTATACTGGCTTGGTTGCACGACGTGATGATCATACACAAAAAATGAAAGCGGAAGATTGGCTCGATCAGATTGAGACACAAGTTATCCATCGCTACTTTGGCGATGTGGATCAAACACGTACCATGCGCGCCATTTACAACGCGATGAATGGCTTTAAATCAAGTCTGCGAGCCAATCGTCACTATAGGCAGTACGCTAGTGGTGATGTCGACAACAGAGAAGTGGAGCAAAGGCTGGCAGGTGTGGAGCAATTGCCGCTCAAGCTGAGCTTTATGCTAGACAGTATCGAAAACGAGCTTGAAAGTCAGCAAGTCAGTGCGGAGCCGACGGGGGTGATTACCTTTGGTCGATTCGGTGCACTAAGAAACGTGCCGTTTGAGCTGGTGGTGATGCTCAATATGGATCTCTCTGAGTTTCCTGGGCGTGACCGAGATAACCGCTATGATTTGATGAAAGCGACCAATGCACGCCGCGGTGACAGAGTCAGTGAAGATGATGACAACGGCGCATTTTTAGATGCGCTACTGTGTGCGCGCAGTGCTTGCTGGATGTTCTACAACGGCCAAAGCTTGACGGACACCCATGAGCATTTGCCAGCCAACCCAGTGAGCGAGCTATTGCAGTTTTTGCAAGGCGAGGTGCAATGGCAGGTGAACTCGCTTGAGACATTACCCGAGAATATTGATCCCACCACCGAGAGTCTCAAGCGCTATTTGCCTAAATTGATTAAACAGTGGTTGGTGACTGAACATCCTGCACTACCTTTTCATGAGAGTCTGTTTGAAACGGCAATCGAAGGCATTGATGTTTTTGAGCAAGCGTCTCCTGATATTGATAACAATGCTAATGCCAACGTTAATCCCAACATTAATATCAATGCTCAGGATTCTAGCCCTGTCGATATGATTGATGAGTTGGATACTTTATTAAATATAGCCATGCGCAAAACCAAACTGGCTCAGAAAAAGCAGTTTCCGCCTGCGCCGCTTTGGCAAGCGGTGTTTGACACATTAAAAGGTCGAGTATCTAGTGAGCATAAAGAGTTGGTGGGCTTACCTACGAAGGCGCAGTATGAGTCAATCGCTCAGGTGTTGGGTCAAGGCTTAGGCCAGCTAGGGCAAGTAGACAATCAAACCTTGTCTGCATTGGTCGAACTATTGGCGCTAGATATAGCTGTTGATGCTAGCGACGTCAGTGGTATGACAGAGGCATTATCTGATAGCATATTTAATGTTAGTGAGATAGATATTGAAGGGGCATTGGCTTACCAAGTACGCCATCCTGCCAAAGCGTTCTTACGGTCTCAAAAGGTGCATGTGGTGCAAGGTGAAGAAGCACTGTCGCAGCAAGAGCCGCTATTCTTGGACAGTCTGACTACCTATCAAATCAAAGATCATTTGATTAAACAATTGGTTACTGATGAGAATAAGAAAAATGATAGTAATGCAGCGGATGAAACTACCACTCCAACTCTAATGTATCAAAAAATTATGCCTGCTGGTGTCGCTCGCCAAACTACATTACCCAATCAACAAAAGAAACTGCAACAGCAATGTCTAGAGTTCAAAGAGCAGCTAATTGCTAATGGCTTTGATGAAAGCAGTATTCTCAACGAGAGTAAGGCAGATAGCAGCAGTGTATTGCAGCTACTGACGCCAACCGCTGAGTATCCCGTTCAGATAGAGCTAAAAAATATACTTAGTAGCACTGACAACGAATCAAGCAATCAGACAGATATAGAGGGTATAGAAACACTGCTTAAGCTGTTGCCAAAAATCATTAAGATCAAAGGTTCAGTACCCATATTAGCACCCATATCAATTATTCAGGCGGGCGTGCCTTATGCTCAGCAATCACCCAAGCAGTGGTTAAATATATTGCCCAATTCTGCCAGCCCTAGGCATTTACTCAAGTTTTGGTTGTCACATTTGTATTGGCAAGTGGCTAGACGTACCACTGCCGAGCAAGTAGTATTAAATGATGGCGTGAGTATTTGGCGCTTTAATAAGCCCAGCTCACAAGTCAAAAAGTATGACAAGGTCATTACATTCAAACTGAGCCCGATTGTGTATGAAGATGCTGTGATTGAGCTGATAAAATGGGCTGTTTTTGGTAAGTTAACGGGTCAAGTGCCTATTACGTTATTACCAGAATATGCACTTAACTACCTTGATAAGTATCTAAAGCATGAAGAAGGTGACAGCAACCGCTACTGGCCAAAACGAGCCGACTTCTCAGACTGGTTAAGACCTAACTACAACTCAGACACGGTATACGATACTTGCTCGCAGCATGCTATTTGGCAGTACGTACTACGAGACCAAGATGCATTCAAAGCGCTATCGGCAGCGTTGACTACATTAGCCCAGCCATTATACGCGCCGATGTTTAATGCGTTAACTAACTTAGATAGTTAGCCAGTTATTTAGAACAGCCTCTAATTAGTTTTTGCTATTTTGTTTTGATAAATAATAATTAAAAGTATGCGCCCATATGACAGACCTTAGCGATCCAACCAGTACCATTGACTTGTCTACACAACCGAATTTATTTGATGAATATTCAGATGAACTGACTTTATCTGCTGTGCCTGAGCGTAAAAATGATGTCATACCGGCAGTTGAGGTTGATCTAACGGGTAAACACCTGATTGAAGCCTCAGCGGGCACGGGCAAAACTTGGACGTTGACCGGTATCGTGCTGCGCCTACTGATCGAAGCGCGACGTGCACCAGAGCAAATCATTGCCACGACTTTTACACGAGCCGCCGCTGCCGAAATGCGTCAGCGTATCCATGATCGTTTGGTAGATTTTTATCAATTATTACAATGGGTTAATAGCCTAAGTGCCGATACTAGCAATAAAGAGAGTCTCTATCCCAATATATTGCAAGTCTTGCCTGAAAGTAATAAAGACACACAGGCAGGCAATGGTTCAAGTACTAATGCAGACGCTGAAACAGATATTGACGATTTAAATCAAGACCTTGCTACTGATAAGCAAGCGGCGGCAGAGAAACGTAAACAAGCAAAAAAAGACCGCGAAGATTGGCTGGTTAATCAGGCCAAATATGTGCGCTTAGATGGCATCATGCAAGATCCTATTAACTTGCATCTCGTCGGCTATTTGCTAGATCACGTGTACAGTTACCCCATGGCGGAAGCTATTAGGCGTACGGCACTGGTACTAACCACATTGGATAAGCTGTTTGTAGGTACGCTCGATAGTTTGGCGCAAAAATGGTTGACGGAGTACAGTAGCGAAACTGGTCACCAGCAGGGTATGGGGATTATTGAAGACAGCAGTATTGAACAAGTTACCGATAGCATTGTTCATGATGAGCTGCGTCAGTTTCAGAGCCGCTTATACTATGAGCAGCCTAAACTTTATGCGCTAATGGATCAGCAAGGTAAGTTGTCTGCAGTAGGTGATCATAAGAAGTATGTGACTCGCTCGCTTAATTTTATCTCTGCGCCGATTGATGAGATAAGGATTGAGAAAGGCTTTGACTTTGATACATATGAAAAGCTAATCAATGAGTTTTCTCAGTTAGATTTAGCTGATATCCAGCCTTATTTAAACCCTGATTATAGAAAGTCTCAAGGATTCCGTGGTGGTTCTAATTTAACCAAACAGTTTGATGCCATTATCGAGGTGCATCAAAAGATATCGCAGTATCAGCTGACCTTTAATAGCTATTTAAATGAGAGCGAAAACAAGATTTTGACATCATTGCAGGATTCTAGATATCCCGATGAAGATGGTAAAATTAAGAACTTTAATAAGAATAAAGAAAAAGAGCATCAGACACTTTTTGAGCTAGAGAGCATTAGCAAGTTAATGGCTCTCTTAGACATGCTTGATAGTTTGAATCAGCATATTTTGTTGGTATTGGCCAATCTTAACCGTCATATTGTGCTGGCTGTGCGCAATAGGCTACCAGTCATTTTGGAAGAGCGCGGCGAGACGACCTTTAGTTTGCAGATGGTACGCTTAAACCAAGCATTAACTGGCCGCCAAGGAGATAAGCTGGCGCGTTATATTCGTCATCATTATCCTGTGGCATTGATTGACGAGTCGCAAGATATCAATGGCGAGCAAGCCATTATGATTGAAAGCATCTATTTGCCAAAGAATAAGCGTAAACAGTTGGACAGTGACAAGCAGGCAACCACTAAGAAAGCCAATCATGAGTTTCTGCTATTGGTTGGTGATCCCAAACAGGCTATTTATGGGTTTCGCGGTGGCGATGTGGCCAACTATAATTATATGAAAGCCCAGTTTGACAAGAGTACGCTTTGGACACTAGATATCAATCGCCGTTCTAATGCGGGTGTGATTAACGCATTGAACTGCTGGTTTGGTATGGCTGATGCCACAACTGCTGAGAATAAGCTGTCGCAACTAGGAACCGGTATTCATTACCAACATATCAAAGCGGCAAAACCAGAATATGAGCTGTCTTGGTTTAATGAGTCAAATAGTCTGGATGATGTGCTGGTGACAGAGGTGCTTTCTGCTCAGCCAGTGAGCTTATTGCACCTGCCTTATGATAAGGACAAAGAGTTTGATTATGATGAGCATGAAATAACAGCTCGCCATATAGCCACTTTGCTTAATAGTGGTCAGACACTTAAAGGTAAGCCGATTCAGCCGAGTGATATTGGGGTGCTAGCACGTGCCAAAAAAGATCTGAAAAGAGTCGAAGACGAGCTAGTAAAACTCAATGTGCCGACCTTGACCACCAGTGATGTCAGCATATTTGAGACTATCATGGCAGAAGATGTAGCGGCGCTACTGAGTGCTATGCTATATCCGTATCGTCATGACATGATTAATCGGGTATTGACCAGCCATCTATATGGACTAAGTATCAAAAACATTAAAGCCATGATGACGGATCATGAGTCAGGAATTACCGAGGGTAGTAGTAAGCCAAGCGCCCATGCAAACAGTTCTAATTTGAAAGACTTCTCAACTAATGAAGCTACTGATACTAAAAAAAGCTATCAAGACTTTATTACCTATCTAAAAGAAGGTGCCCAGCGTTGGCAGCACTTTGGCATATTATCGGCGCTACATTATTTATTAGATAAAAGTCCTGTGCAGCCGCAAGGCGTTTGGCAAGCCCTAGCTGCTCATCCAGAAGGTGACCGTCATATTATGGATTTGCGTCATGTAATGGACATTTTGGCGCAGTATGGCTTAGGCATGGGTGAGTATGAGTTGTTGGCGTGGTTCAGACAGCAGATAGATACAGCACCCAACAGTGATTGGGCTAAGCAATATCCGCTACCGACAGAGTCTGGCGTGCAATTGATGACCATTCATAAGTCAAAAGGGCTTGAGTTCCCTATTGTTTATGTATTGGGAATGGGTGATGCCAGTAGGAAGTCTGGTAATAAGGAAGACTATGGGCTGTATCTATATAATGCGCAACAAGCGCCCTCAGCGCTAGTGCGGCAGTCGATAGAAGTACAGCAATCGCTAGATAGTCAATCGACGGGAAATCAGCGCCGCTTCTCACCACTGCAAGGCTCTGCCACAGTTGAGGATTACTATACTGATATCGAAACACAAGAAGGTTTTGATGAGATAAGACGGCTTGGTTATGTGGCATTTACTCGGGCCAGTGAGCAGCTGTATGTGGTGCTGCGAGATCCGAGTAACAAGACAGGATTTGAGCTAAAGCCAGTGTTTTATTGGTTTGAATCGCCAGAAGCAAAGTTCGAGCTACCTGATAGGCTCAAAGGCATTGTAGGTATGCTTAGAGGTCATAAAATTAATGAGTTTTATTACAGTAATTACGCAAACAACAATGCTAACTCAGCAGGCGTAAATGACAGTGCTCAGCTAGCCGCAACCAAATCAAGTGCTCATAAGCCTACAACAGAGGCTATTGAGTACGCACCCTTTGCCGAGATTATGAAAACTAATTATTTTTATGGCTGGGCCAAGACCAGTTTTACCGCCTTAGCGCGTCAGCTAGATGAATCTACACAAGCAATGGCGATAGTGGATGAGCGTATTGATGATGCGATAGACATTGATATGACGGAGTCTTCAGTTTCAGACCTCTCTTTACTTAATAACGGTGAGTCTCTCGAACAAGATGGTGAACTAAGCCTCAAGGTAGAAGATGATATCCGCTTTACCTTTGTAAAAGGTGCCAATGCCGGTACGTTTTTGCATGAGATATTTGAACAAATAGATTTCACTAATAAAGCCCAGTGGCCTCAGGTTATTGATAGAGCGATTAGTAGCTATCAGTTGCCGCTGATATATAGCAGTGCGGAACAGCAGAGCCGCAGATCACAAGGCAAAAAACAAAGAAATAGTGATGGGTTTGATCTTGAGTCAATAGATACAACGAAGCATGAGGCATTAGTTAATTGGATTGAAGAAGTGCTGCATGCGCCACTATTGGCCTCCAATCAACCCTTGATTGCTCTTGATAAAGGTAAGCGATTTGCCGAGTTAGAGTTCAATATGGGGTTGTCAGAGAATTTTAAAGCACAGGATATTAGTAAGCTTTTTCAACGGTATTTACCTGACGAGGCAGATAAACACGTTACTCTAGTGCCACAAAATAAAGCACATCTGTATCGTTATCTGCGTGGTGAGATTGACTTGGTGTATGAGCATGCTGGCAAGTATTATGTGGTCGATTATAAGAGTAACTTTCTAGGAAATAGCCTAAGTGACTACAATGAAGATACCCTCAAGAAAGCAATGTCTAAAGCAGGGTACTGGCTACAAGCAGCAATCTATCAAGTAGCATTACATCGATTTCTTGCCATGAGAATCAGTGATTATACGGGTAACGAAGATAAGTACTTAGGCGCTGTAGAGTACGTGTTTTTACGCGGTGTATATGACCCGAATGCTCAGACAGCTACTACATCTGTGTCGCAAGATAAGGCTCAGTCTAACCACGATAGCTTGAGCAGTAATAGTTGCTATGGATTGGTCACTTGGGATATACCCATTGCTTTTATTAAAGGTTTAGACGCATTATTTGGTCTGCCTAATTAATAAACCTGCTATGACAATTAAATAGTCAAAAATTGTTATAGCAGTTAATCGGATTAAAAGAGATAAATATACGATGAGTAATAATAACAACAAGAGCAAGTCAGCCATTAGCTTACAAGAGAGCTGGGCCAGTAATCTCAGTGATTATATTTTGCTGCGCCGTCAGCAAACACATGTAGCGTATGATGTGGCAGATACAAAGACAAACGATGAAAATAGAAGAATCGGTAAGTCAAAAGATAGCGATTTATTTACGGCTCTATTTGTTATTTTAGCGGCTTATTTGGAAGAAGGGCATACTGTATTAACTATTGATGCATCTGATCATGAAGCCCCTATGCAAGGTCATATTAATGGGGAAGTAGTCACGTTGTATGCATGGCAGCAGCAATTATTAGAGATACTAGCAACACCAATCTTTGCGCTGATTGATACTCAGATAGACATACAAATAGATGATGAGACTATAACGCAGACATCACTATTTGTATGTCTAGATATTTTGTTTGGTCAGCGAGATTATCTTTGGGCACAGTTAGCGCTTAGTAATCATGAAAAAGAGACGTTTATCAAACGTTTTGATGCGATAACGACGTTATATCAGCGCTTGAAAAATAGCGACTTAAGTACTTTTATTCACTCACTTCATGAGCATGCTTTATTTACTAATGTTGATGCGAGTATTGGTAGTAATTATCATCAAAATAGCCTAAGTAAAAATAATCAACCGATTATTTACAACATAGCTAAAAGTGAACAAACTCGAAGTTCGAAAATCACATTTTGGTTACACCGTGCTTGGCAAGCAGAGTTTAATTTAGCAAAAAATATCAACAATATCTTAAATCAGCAAGTAAGTCCTTTACAGATAGCAATACCTGAAAACCTTCATGAGCACCAAGTGAAGGCAATCAATGTCGCTAATAATAATGCGTTTAGTATTATTACTGGTGGTCCAGGCACAGGTAAAACATATACCGTGGCTCAATTAGTTATCGCGTTACAACAGGCGACAGAGAGTAGGGGAGATGAGTCTGAACATATTAGGTTTAGCACAGACAGTGCTAGTCTAGCATTAGCAGCGCCGACGGGTAAGGCTGCCCAGCGTATGCAAGAGTCTCTACAGGCGGCTTTAGATGACGCAAATGTAGAGCTGCAGTTGCAAGAGGCAAAAACCATCCATCGTCTACTAGGTATCGGTCGAACGGGTAGACCGCGCTACGATGCCAACAACCCACTCGGTGAAGATATTATTATCGTTGATGAAGCATCTATGCTCGGAGTTGAGTTGGCCAATTATCTTGTGAGCGCGGTAAAGCCAGGTGCTAGGCTGATATTATTAGGCGATGCTAATCAGTTAGCAGCCGTCGATGCAGGAGCAGTATTGGCTGATCTCTGTCGCATTCCTCTACTGCAACCTATACATGCAGAACTAACCGAGAGCCGCCGATTTAGCGACGACTCAGGTATCGGTAAACTGGCCACTCAAATTAATAAAGCAGAGACAAATATTCAAGCTATTTGGCAATTATTAAGGCAAGACGCTGCTTTGAGTTTTCAATATGTTAATACGTTACAAGCAGAGTCTATATTAAATGACAAGATAGAAAATAGCCTAAGCAAAGAAAAAATTATTTCAAGAATCTCCAGTAATTACCAATCATACATAGATAAAATTAAAAGTTTACTAGAAAATCCAGTAGAAAAATCCGTGCCAGAATCAGTTAAAAATACTACCTCTTCGTTGATGGAGGTATTTAATCAATTTAGAATCCTAACTGCTGGTCACAATGGTGAGTGGGGCGACCACTATATCAATAACTACCTTACTCAATGGCACCTTGCTGAATTAAAGTTACCATTGGGTCAAAACACGTGGTTCCATGGACGTCCTGTTATGGTGCTACAAAACAACTATGAGCTTGGATTATTTAATGGGGATATTGGTTTCTGCTTACAAACATCAGATGAAAGGAGCCAATTAGAGGTATTCTTTGAAAATAAGACACAAGGGATAGCTGTTAATTTGCTAAATGAAGAGGTGATAGCCACGGCATATGCAATGACCATTCATAAGTCACAAGGGTCTGAGTTTGATCATGTGGCCATTACTTTCGATAATAGTCATGCAAGATTGCTGAGCAAAGAGCTTATCTATACAGCAGTGACTCGTGCTAAGAAGCAGGTAACGATATATAGTACCAAACACGCTTTAGAAAAAGCAGTTCAAACACCAACTGAGCGGCATACTGGTTTGGCATTACAATTTTAACGATTCATTCAAGTTGTTGTCGGCGCAATAAGTCAGCGCAATAAAAAAGCATCCAATTTGGATGCTTTTTTAGGACTTAACTATTTTAATCAATTAGGGACTGTATAGAATTGAGAAAGCATTGAAAAAAATAAGCAACGCCTTACTCTAATGTTTACCACAACAAAGAAACAAGGCGTCACTTATGGCTCGCACTAAGCTCAACGATGAACATTGGCACAAGCTATTTATTATATTGCGACAAATTAACGTATATAACAAGCCCAATCTAAGACGTACCGTTGAAGGCATGTTGTACCGCATACGAGTAGGCTGTCCATGGCGAGACTTACCTTCTTATTTTGGTCATTGGTCTCGCATATATCATCAATACCGTTACTGGCGTAAAACCGGTAAATGGCAAAAGCTCATGAATATAGTCACAGCAAACTATGATAGTGAATGGTTATTTATAGACGGTAGCGTGGTTAAAGCTCATCAGCATAGTACAGGCGCAGCCAGTCATCTTGATGAGGCCATTGGTAAAAGCGTTGCAGGTAATAGCAGCAAACTGCACTTAGTGGTCGATGCTTGTGGCAACCCTATACATGTTGAGCTGTCAGGTGGGCAAGTACATGACTCTAAGATGGAAAAGGCGTTGATATGTAGCACGATTAACAACCAGACTAAAGCGGTGATTGCAGACAGGGGCTACGATAGTAGCGATATTAGAGAGTGTATCTTCAAGCACTGTGCTCAGTCAGTCATACCTGTTAAGTCGAACTCTAAAAGCAGTAACGACACACTAGATTGGTATTTGTATCGTTGCCGTCATTTGGTAGAAAACGCTTTTGCTAGATTGAAACATTTTAGGGGCATTGCCACGCGATATGATAAGCTCAAAGATAGCTTTGCAGCGGCGGTAATGCTCGCTTGTGTCTTTATCTGGTTGCCCTTGATTTGAATTCTATACACACCCTAAGTTTAGAATTAAACTTTGTCTTCTTTGATTGCATAGATACCTGGCAGGTGACGCAAGTAACCATGGAAATCCATACCACAACCGTAAACATAGCGATCTGCAACATCAATACCCACAAAATCTACGTCAAAATCTGCAACTTTGCGATCATGTTGCTTGTTAAGCAAGACACAAGACTCAAGTGATAGAGGCTTTTCTTTGCTTAATTCTTCAACAACTGCTTTTAGGGTAATACCTTCGTCAAAGATGTCGTCAATTAACAATACGTGCTCACCTTCGATACTAACATCAGGCTTGAATTTCCAATCAAGCTCATTAGTACCTTCGTTATCACGATAACGAGTCGCATGAATATAATGCATGCGATGGTAGAACGTAAGATGTGTCAGTAGTTGACCAGCTGGGATCAAGCCGCCGTTCATCACGACCATAACAATTGGGTTTAGACCAGCATAATGTAGATTGAGCTGAGCGGCCAAACGCTCATAAGCAGCAGCTACTTCGATACTGCTAATAAGGCACTCTGAGTTGCGTAAAGTTTTTTCAATTTCTTGGTTACTGATTTGGGTCATCGGGTGCGCCTTTGGTAAAAAGTGCCGCTTATTTTAGCAAATTTTAGTGAATTTGCCCAACGTCATATGACTTTTGGGACAAAATTAATCCAACTTTTAGGGTTATTCTGGCTTTTCTATAATAAATGGACGGTAATAATTGGCCAATCTATTCAATGAGTCATTTGGTAGGTCAGGTAATAGCTTATTAAGTGCCATACTCATGCCTTTATCAATTGCCGATTTGGCAACTGGAACTGACTTACGTTTGATCATGCCTAGCTTTAATGTCTCAGCATAACGACTGATAAAATGGGTCAATGTCTCTTCGTTCATGGTTTCGAGTGCTGTTTTAAATTTGGCTCTATCCACATGTTCAGGCGTGATAGCAGCAAAACCTTCAGTGATGGTATTGGCATCTTTTTCTGATAGTTTAAAGCCGACACGTTTAATGCCTTCATTATCAATAAAGGTTGCATGATCTCTTAGAAAATGAAAACTTGGTAATACGTCTTTGTTGTTTTCTTTACCCAATAAGATATTGAGCAGAGTATCCGTCGCGCGTTCAATCGTTCCAACAATTTTGCGCATAGAGGCTTGACGCTCAGGGTTAGGAATAATATCTACCAAACCAACCAATAAATTATCAGTAAGATCACGCGCTGTCTGATGCGTAAGGGCATCGCGATAAGGGTAGTACTCTACATTCTCATTTGAAGCAACGACTTGTTCGGCCTCACTGATTAAAGCTTTTAGTTTATCTGAGGGTACGAATCCAAAATAATGTGCCATTGCACTTCCTTTATTTGTTGTTTTTTATGTCTTACTTGCGTTACATTGATCACCAAATCGGTTATTATTCAAACAAAGTTTCAGTCTCAGGCTCATCACACCAAATGCTGATTAGTGACATGCCCTAGTTGTAAGATAAATGACTTTGTTGATTGGTAATAATTTTGCAAATTGCTAGAATTTACCTAAACGATAGATGAGCTGAGTCACTCATCGCACACTAATTTAGCATATTTTTCATATTTTAATTCAAAAAGCTTGAACTTATAAGGCTATTGACTACTTGTCTAGGGAGAGATGAGATGAATAGTGCTATTGTACTACTATTCGCCGTTGCCGCTATGCTCTGCGGCTACGTTTTTTATTCAAAATTTATCGCCACCAAAATTTTAGCATTGGACAACAGCCGTCCTACACCCGCACATACGATGAAAGATGGGATCGATTATGTTCCCACCAATAAGTATGTATTGTGGGGGCATCACTTTACGTCAGTGGCAGGGGCTGCACCAATTATCGGTCCTGCCATTGCAGTCATTTGGGGCTGGGTGCCTGCCATTATTTGGGTAGTGGTAGGTACTATCTTTATGGCTGGCGTACATGATATGTCTGCTATTTGGGCAAGTATGCGTAATAGAGGTCAGTCGATTGGCTCTATCGCTGGTACTGTCATGGGCACACGTGTCCGCAGCTTGATGATGGTTGTCATTTTCTTGTTACTACTGATGGTCAATGCTGTATTTGGCGTAGCTATCGCCAATATGATGATCAAGACGCCATCTGCGGTATTGCCAGTTTGGGGTGCCTTAGTGGTTGCCTTTATCATCGGGCAGTGTATCTATCGCTACAATATGAATTTGGTCTGGGTGTCCATTATCGGGGTAACAGCCTTGTACGGGCTTATTTATCTTGGCCCTATGTTCCCGATTGTGTTACCTGAAACCGTGATGGGTTTGCCTGATAACGCGGTATGGATCTTGATCTTGTTCGCCTATGCGGCGATTGCGTCGTTGTTGCCTGTATGGATGCTACTTCAACCTCGCGATTATATTAATGGCTTACAGTTATTTGTCGGTTTGATTCTACTATACGCTGCTATTTTTATTGGCACGCCTAATATTGTCGCGCCAGCCGTTAACACTGCATTACCAGCCGATACGCCGTCACTGCTGCCATTGTTGTTTGTGACAATTGCTTGTGGTGCCATATCAGGATTCCATGGTTTGGTCGCCACAGGGACTACTTCTAAGCAAATTGATAAAGAAGAAGACGTTCGTTTCGTTGGTTACTTTGGTGCATTGGGCGAGGGTATGCTAGCACTTGGGGCAATCCTTGCAGCAACCGCAGGTTTTGCGACTCTTGGTGATTGGCAAGCGGTCTATCAAAAGTTTGGTGATGGCTCTATCGGTGCTTTCATTGACGGCGGTGCGACCATCTTGAATGCAGGCGTTGGTATCGATATGGTGCTATCACAGACCATGCTTACAGTAATGGCTGCATTGTTTGCTGGTACGACGATGGATACTGGCGTACGTTTACAACGTTACATCTTCCAAGAATTTGGTGAATTTTATAATTTACCCGTATTGAATAAGAGTGTCGTTGCAACGTTACTTGCTGTCGGAAGCTGTTTGTTATTAGCGTTCGGTGCTGGTGGTATCGATGGCGCGGGCGGTATGATTATTTGGCCGCTATTTGGTACAACCAACCAGTTAATGGCTGCTTTAACCTTGATGATCGTTACCATTATCTTGTTACGTAAGGGCAAGCCAGTTTGGTACACCTTAGCACCATTGTCGTTCTTGTTGGTTATGACTGTCTTTGCACTATTGATTCAGCTCAAAACCTTCTTTACTGATGGTAATTGGCTACTTATTATTATGGATATTATTATCTTAATCGCAACTATTTTAGTGACGTTTGAGAGTTTGTCTGTACTACGCAAAGAGTGGTCACTACATAAAGGTAAAAGCGGTGAGGTTTAAACATTAACCCATATTAAGTATCTGTTTAATAAAAAACGCTAGCAGCAATTGCTGGCGTTTTTTGTATCATATAGGCATGATAGATCATAAGAGTTAAGTAAAATACGAGTACATTATGGAAAATGAAAACACATCGAATGATATAGAAAACGTTCAACCATTAGAGAATACTCAACCATGGTGGCAACGGTTTAAGAGTGGACTAAATGAGTTTTATCATGCGCCTTATCGTCAGACGATGGCACGAGCGGCACGTGATGAAGAAGATTTTTTTATGTTGCTTATGTTTGCTGAGAGTTTGGGGATTGATAATCCCGCCAGCTTTTATACATTAGAGTTGCAACCATTATTTTTAGAAAACTTTCATGAATGGCATACACGTATGGGAATGGATAGATGTCCATTTGACCATGTTGGTTGCTGCTAACAGTAGTGGATTGACTATATAAAAAAGTAGCTAAGCATTTATTAGATAATGAGACAAAATACGAGATAACGATATGGCATTACACCCTTTACATGGATTGGTAGAGCAGTTAGAGACACAACCTATTATATTTATCGGCGGCAAAGGTGGTGTAGGGAAGACCACCACGGCAGCAGCTCTAGCCAGCTACTATGCAAGCCAGCAGCAAAAAACCTTAATTGTCTCAACCGATCCAGCGCATAGTTTGGGTGATGTATTGAATATACGACTCAATAATGAGAAAACGGTGATATCACCTTATCTAGATGCGATTGAGTTAAATCCTGACGTGATTGTCGATGAACATTTTACTCAAGTCGAACGTACGATTAAAGCTTATGCCAACCCAGATATGATGCCCAAAATTCGTGAGCATCTGCGATTATCTAAATCAGCACCTGGTGCCCAAGAAGCCGCGATGCTTGAGTCTATGTGCCATCACTTAGTCGAAGCGGCAGATGCTGGGTATGAACACATCATCTTTGATACTGCACCGACAGGTCATACTTTGCGATTGTTGGTGTTACCAGAAATGATGGGCGCGTGGACGGATGGGCTGCTTGCACAGCAACGACGACAGGCCAAACTACGTTCGGTGGCGACGCATTTGGACAATCACAATCAGAAACAGAGCACGCAAAAGAACGACGTGGCCAATCCATTTGCAGCAAAAAAATCAGATCGCTGGGAGCAAGCTGTCTCCGTATTAGAAAAGCGCAAGCAATTGTTCCGCCAAGCAGGGTTGCTATTACATGACCGTACACAAACAGCGATTGTATTGGTGATGACCGCTGACGTCTTACCATTGGCTGAGACCAAGCGCGCTATCGAGCAATTGGAAGATAGTAAGCTCATGCCAGCAGCAATCGTCATCAATCAGCTGATATCAACTGCGCAGTCGGATGAGTTTTGGCGACGCCGTGCTGAGCGTCAGCAGCATTTGCTGCAGGATATCGAACAAAGCTTTACCAAGTACCCGCTGTATCCGATTTACCTGCAACAGACAGATGTACGCGGTACTGATGCATTAAGTGCGTTGTTAAGTGCATAGGGTGCATAGATAGTTCGCTAGTAATTTATGACTCACGCTTATACGACTGTAGTTTACCTGACAGCGACCATGCCATGTCTGTGCGTAATAACTGAGCTTGTTCGGACTTACCGCTGCTAAGCGACGACCATTGCGGTTTACCACGCGCTTTTTTGAGCTCACTTGGTAGTTTATGAGTTGGCCATACCGTAATTGGATTATTGTCTTCATCTGCATGGCTACTGTCGTCAGTTCGCGACGTTCCAAGACTGCTGTTTTCGCCCTTATATAATAACTGAGTGGCATCTGTAGCAGCATGACCACGATGGCGTAATGCAGTAAGTAAGTCTAATGCTCGCGTGGCTAGCAATGTTAACGTTGCAGGATCAATATACAAGCGTTTTACCCCAGTAATCCTATCGGCAATACTGCTGGTATTCGATAGCAGCCCGCCTGCAATACCACCTATAGCGGCACCCAATCCCAGAGTCGTACCTAGGGCTGCTGCATCGATACCTAGTCCTAGAAGCGCACCAGCTGCTGCCCCAGAAGTGGTACGAATACCGTAGCTTTTGAGTAGTTCAGGGTCAAAAGGATCTTGTTGATAGGCTTGTAGTTCAAGCGGCGTTGCAGCGACGGCATTGTCATAAAACTTATAAAGGTTAAGTAAGTTATGCTGCATCGCACGCTCACTTTGCCTAACCGCTTCTTGCATTTGTTCTAAGACAGGAAGTGGGTCGTCATCTTCGTTGATCTCGCGTACAAAGGCAGCAACATTCAATAAAAAATCAGCGATGATGATATTGGCCTCGTCATACAGCTGCGCCCAATCCTCCGTTCGACGTTGCATCAGCTGCTCAAGCATCTCAGAGTGGGTGAGCATAGTGGCTAGGTTTTTCCATAGACGCATCTCATCTTCAAACTCAAACGCGACCGAATCGAAACGCGTTGAAATATGCAGATTGCGTCTTGCCAGCATCGTTTGCCAGTCGTCGATATTGGCATTCTGACTGTCGGTAAAATTAAAGACAGGCATCACAGGAATCGCAGCCCAAGACAAAATCGCTAGCTCGTCTTTATATTTACCCAATACAGGCTCACGAGCATCTACCACGTAAATGGCCATATCACTTGTCAGTAGCTGACGAATTACTTTGGCTTCTTGACTATAATCATAGGGCAAGTCATAGCTGTCTGAACCTTGAGCGACATCCGCCGCCAAAAACTGTTGCAGACGTTCAATACCATCACGGCGACTGGCAGTGTTGTCCTCTAGCCAGTCCATGAGTCCTGATGCGTCCTCTAGGCCTGGTGTGTCGTATAGTGCTACCAGCACCTCACCCGTTTGACTGTCTGTCAGACTTGCTTGCTCGACGTGACGCGTGGTCGCCGCTTCGTTTTTGACTTCACCAAAATAGACATCACGCAGTAACGTGCGCAATATGGAGGTCTTACCGGTATTGGTGTGTCCCACGACCGCCAATTTTAGCGCTTCACCACTGGCGATGGTTTTTTTTGTCACATTTGCGGTGGCTGGCGGTACTGATTCAGTTGATATGGATTGATTATCATGAGTTACCCTAGACTGGGCGGCCGTTTTTGACACTGTCGAATGCGAGGTCTTGGCGTTATTATTTGAGTCGCTAGGCAACGCCTTGTCTGCAAAAAGACCTGTAGGCGTGTGATGCTCGTAATTTTCTTTTTTATTGTCATTATTCATAGTCGCGTCTTATTGTTATTGATGATCAAACTTTAGCCATTTATTGTAAAACAAATCTGGTGGCAGGTTGGTTCTGAATGCGTAGTGTCCATATCGTAAACTGTATTTTATGTATCCATGATACGCTATGAGATTGCTGTAGGTGGTCGCAGCAGTACCTTGATTTTTTTCTTAATGCCCTTGGCACGAAAAAACCGCTGCCACATTCGGTAAAACACCCCAAATATCAGACCAATAATATTATCGTGACTGGTCTCACCAACAGCCCCATATTTGACGGGATTATTGACGGTGTCTTCTTCTACGTAAGTGCCAAACCAGCGATCAAAAATAATAAGAACGCCGCCATAATTTTGGTCAATATATTCACTATTGGTACCATGATGGGCGCGGTGGTTGGATGGGGTGTCAAAGATATACTCAACCCATTTTGGAAATTTCCCCACCGTCTCGGTATGGATAAAGAACTGATAAATCAAATCTAACGCATAAAAGAAAAATACCCAGACAGGATGCACACCCAATATCATCAGCGGGACGAAAAATAACCACCAACCTGTCACCGAGTACAGCAGGCTTTGGCGCATGGCGGTGGATAGATTCATCTTATCATCTGAATGGTGCACGACATGCGCTGACCAAAACCAATTCATGCGGTGTGAGGCACGGTGAAACCAGTAATAGCTGAACTCAACCGCGACAAATATGGGTATGGCTGTCAGCAATGTCACCTCAATAGTGAATAGTCGGTATTGATATAGCCACAGGCAAATAGGCAGCACAATAAGTGCTTGGACAATCAATTCAAATCCGAGATAAGAGCCGCCCAAGCTAAAATTGGTCATCGCACGGCGCCAGCTAAAGCTTTCATTTTTCCCACGCTTAGACTGATAGAACCACTCTGCCAAAAACAATAAGAAAAATGGGCCACCAGCCAGCGGTAACAGCCATTCTTGCCAGTGAGCAGGTAAGATACTTGCCAGCATTGGCTGCCATGACTCTGGTGCAGCGGTTAAGATACTTTGGTTTAACGCCTCTTTGTAATTATCCAATATCTGACCATACTCACCTGATGTTAAGAGGGTGTTGTCTGTTGACATATTTGGCTCCTAGCCACTATAAAACATCCTTGTTACCCAAGAGATAACTATTTTCTATATTACTGGTTTATTTTGTCCCTTTTATAAAAATAATTATTATTAAGTATCGCATTCAAAAACTTTAAGAATCAATATCTACCAAGCCAATTTTTCGCGCAGAGAGCGCTGTCTGCCACTGCTGATAGCGAACGGCTTGTTTATCTACTGGTTCATCATCCGTACGAGCGTCAGTCAAGTCAGCAGAAGGGGTGGTATCACTAAGCAGCTGTACAATAAGACCATCTTTTGCATGAGCGGCGATTTGATCAAGTTTGCGTAGCGTACCGCGGTCAGGCAGTGCTTTGCTATGGATACCTAATAGGACTTGTACAGGGTGCTCGTCTAAGTAGTTTTTGAGCCGTGCCATATCATCACGGTCATCGACGATACCAAAATCCTCAACCTCACTTGATTGTTGAAAACCATGATGACTGCCATCAAGCCCTGACTGCCACCATTTATCCTGATTTGAAGGATATTCAAGCAAGGCGACCAGTTTCTTGCCTGCACTTACCGCCGCTTTGGGCGCGACAGGTGCGGGTGCTTCCGTAAAGTCATCTGCATCAACCACCTGACGCTGCCAAAAATTTATGATCTTTTGGTAATACGGTTGTTTGATGTCTAAGCGCATCTTTTTGCGGCGGAACATAAAGGCACAAAATACCCACGCTATCGCACGCGGGACAATACCGTACATCAGCAAGCTACCGACTAGCAATCCTGCCCACTGCCGCGCCACAGACAATGGCATCGCTTCTGTGACCAACCTGCTTTGTACAATCGCTGTACTATCTGGCACATCAAAACCAACCATGCCTGGTAGCCAGCCGAGTATTTGCGTTAAGCTCACCAGCGCCTGATCAGAGAGTAGGGTCGACTCCCAGCTAAAGCTATACTGACGCACAACCAACAAGAATATAATCGCAAGCAGCATGCCAGTCAACGTCGCAAGCCATAACTGATGGCTAAACCGGCCCAAATACCAGCGCATACCGCTATGCTGTAATTGGCGCTCATACAGATCGACGGCCGCCTTGGTCACATCGTCTTTACCGCGTATGAGATAGCTGGGACTGACAAAGCTGGCAAACCAACTGGGCGCTTGCTGGTCTCGATTGATAAGTGTCATGACAAGCCAGCCACCAAGCATAATAGTATGAAAACCAAGCAAGCAAACCAAGACATAAAAGAAATTCACCACATTAGACTGCAATAGCGTGAACAATCCCAAAAATCCCGAGATGCACCACACCACGCTCATAACGATCATGATGCCTTTTATGCGACCATCTATTTTGCCCAGCACCCGCGCAAGTACACCATTGCTATCTATCCGTGAGGCCCGTCGATGCAGCTTTTGGATAGGTGTGCCATCCTCGCTCTGTAGCTTTTCCGTGATCAGTAACGGGTCAGTGGCAAAGACGTGCTGATCAGTCTCTAAGGCACGTACCAGCTCGGTCAGTTGGTCTTGGGGTGATAGCATAAGGCGCTGATATCCGTATAAGAACGTCAATATAAGTAATGGAAAGCAAAAAATGCGGGTTTAATCGCTAAAAATTATTGTAGCGTATATAGAATGAGAATAATGTCTATTATTTTTATCATAGCAAACGCTCGTAAAATCAGCCAAAATGAATAAACAAACCAACACATGCTAAGAGCTGTATAAAAAGAGTGAGGGTAGCATATGAATAACGACATGAATAATAAAACCTATCTTATCATCGGCGGAACGGGCGGTATTGGTCAGGCCATGGTCAAGCAGTTGGTACAAGAGTCAGCTGCCGATCAAACTGACGGCGCATCTGCTAAAAGACATAGTACACAAGTATTCGCCACTTATCATCGCAGTGAGCCGAACTTTGAAGCAGAAAATCTACACTGGTTACCCATGAATATCAGTGATGAAGAAAGTATCCAAAAAGCGGCCGACACCATCAAGCAGACAATGGGTCATGTCGATTGGGTAATCAACTGCGTGGGATTACTCCATACAGAGACTGCGCAGCCAGAAAAGGCCTTGAGGCAGATTGAAACGGAGTTCTTTTTACACAACATGCAAATCAATGCACTAGCAAGCTTGCTGATAGCCAAGCATATCAAACCGTTGCTCGCCAAAGCTGAACGCAGCGCTGAGCATCCAGCTATTTTTGCGACCATATCAGCTCGTGTCGGTAGTATCACGGACAATCAACTTGGCGGCTGGTATAGTTATAGAATGAGCAAGGCGGCGCTCAATATGGGGATGAAAAACTTGAGTATCGAATGGGGCCGATCACTCAAAGAGGTGTGCGTAGTCGTTATGCAACCGGGAACCGTGAATACCCAACTGTCCGCGCCGTTTCAAGGCAATGTCGCTGAAGGACATCTATTCTCGCCAGCGTATAGCGCCGAGTGTTTATTGGAAGTGCTATCAGGGATGACGGCTGCCCAATCAGGCAGTTTTGTCGATTGGGCAGGAGAGTCGATACCTTGGTAATGATACAGATGATAGGGTGATTTAGGATGGTTATCCTGTTAAAACACTAATAAGCCATAAATAAGTCCATAAACTCATTCACTGGCGTTTGCTCCAATTTTTCTTGATCGTCACACAGCTCAATGATTTGCTGACACCGACTATCGATAAAGCGAGTAGCCAAGCTGGCTCGGAACTTTGCCTCAAGTATAGGAATGCCCTCGGCACGGCGGCGTTTATGACCGATAGGATACTCGATGGCGACTTTTTCTGTGCTACTGCCATCTGTAAAGAATACCTGAATGGCATTGGCAATAGAGCGCTTACTGGGGTCATGGTAATCTTTTGAATACTGTGCGTCTTCTTCTACCACCATTTTTTCGCGTAGCTCATCGATTGATAAATGCTCTTCGTGATAGTCATCCTCATAGTTCTCCGCCATCAAATCGCCTGTCAATAGTGGCACAGCCACCATATATTGTAAGCAGTGATCCCGATCAGCTGGGTTAGCAAGCGCGCCCTCTTTTGAGATGATGCGAATTGCTGAATCATGGGTGGTTAGGACAATTTTTTCGATCTCATCAATTCGACCTTTCACATGTGGATGCAAAATGACGGCCGCTTCACAGGCAGTCTGGGCATGAAACTCAGCAGGAAAGCTTATTTTAAATAAGATGTTTTCCATCACATAACTGCCAAAGTCACGCTGAAAGGTAAATCGACGCTCGTCTTCGGGTTTGGTCGCAAGATCCTTATTGGTATGGCTAAACAGCACATCATAAAACCCCCATTGCGGTGCGGTTAGTGCGCCAGGGACACCCATTTCACCACGTGCGGTGATATCTACCAGACGTACCGCACGGCTGGTTGCATCACCTGCCGCCCATGATTTTCGGCTGCCCGCGTTGGGTGCATGACGATAGGTGCGCAGTGCCTGACCATCGACAATGGCTTGTGAGATGGCGGCCATGATGCGCTCGCGTGGCAGCTGATAGAGTTTGGCGACGACCGCAGTTGAGGCTAATTTTACCAAAAACACATGATCAAGACCCACGCGATTGAATGAGTTTTCGAGTGCCATGACGCCTTGAATTTCATGCGCCATGATCATCGCCTCGAGCACGGCCCTCATGGTTAGAGGTGCTTGCCTTTGGCCGATATTTTTTTGACTGATATAGTCGGCGACCGCCAAGATGCCGCCCAAGTTATCAGACGGATGACCCCACTCAGCAGCGAGCCACGTATCATTATAGTCAAGCCAGCGTACCATACAGCCGATGTCAAAAGCGGCTTTGATGGGGTCTAGTCTATAGGAGGTGCCAGGGACGCGAGCGCCATGCGGCGTTATTTGATCAGGGCAATCAGGCCCCAAGTGCTTGGTACACTCAGGGAAGCGCAGTGCCAGTAGTCCGCAGCCGATGGTATCCATGAGACAGTGGCGTGCAGTACGCCATGCATCAGTGGGATTTGGTGACTCGTTATCTATGGAATAATTGAGCACATAATCGGCGATTTTTTGGATTTCATCGTCATATTCTGGACGGATATTGCTCTCTACCGTTGCCTCATTTGTATTTGAATGGGCTGTATCTGAATTGGTATTTGACATGGTTGTTTCCTCTTCCTTGAGTGTGCTAACTTTTCGCTTTGTTGACCCATGCTCGCAGTCATCCTTTTAAAGCGGTTATCATTCAAAAGTAGCATACTCAATATGGAACAACCAGACTGAATTGTGTTAAGAAGTAAAACTTTGTAGGCTGTTTAAATCATCAAATAGAGCAGACCTAAAATAAACAGCGCTGCTATAATAAACAGCAGGAAGCTTAAAACTTTGGTCGTGGTTGACGCAGTATCCACACTTTCTTTTCTTACTTTGTTTTTCTTAGCAACGTATAGCACCATCTTCACGTGCTCAATATTATCTTCAAGATAATGCTCACCTTCAGGTACAAAACCCAAAGACTCATAAAAACTAAGCAGGTAAGCCTGTGCCGAGATAATAATCGGACGTTTTTTACCGTATTTTTTGCGGCAATGAGCAATAGCCTGAGTCATTATTTGACGTGCTAGGCCGTCACCTCTGTGCTCTGATAACACAAGCACTCTACCGATGGCAGGCATGGCAGTGTGGTTGATCTTGATCGTAGGGTCGGCGACCGATAGATTGGATTTTAGTTTATTGAATTCAGGCGGGACAATGCGGCAATATCCGACCAATGCTGCATTTTGATGAGCAATCAAATGCAAGCAATCAAAATCGACTTCATCCATATCTTGATAAGCACAGTTTTGTTCGACGACAAAAACCTGCGAGCGTGCTTTTAGGATATGGTAAAGGTCAACTGAGGTCAGCTCATCAAAGGTTTTGATAGAAAATTCACAATTCATAATGGGCAAGCTTCTAGCAATAGGCGGTAAAATAGGGGCATTATAACGATTTAGGCAGTCATTAACCATTCCTAACCCTTTAGGGTCTGACTGATTTTGTCTAAATTTAAGCTATCAGACATGGCACTAAATATCTCAAAGTATTTGCCGCGTTGGGCATAGAGCGCCTCGTGTGTGCCTGTTTCGACAACTTGGCCGTTTTCTATCACCACCAAATCATCGGCATCAATGATTTGAGCGATATTGTGCGAAACCATGATGACGGTACGATCTTTTTTGATCAGATCAAGGCTTTTTTTGACCTGTTGACTGGCGATAGCATCGAGACTGGCGGTCGGCTCGTCCAAAAACACAATCGGCGGATCTTTTAAAAACATCCGTGCTAGCGCAATACGCTGCTGCTGCCCACCTGATAACGACTTGGCAGTGCTCTCGTAGCCATCAGCTAACCCCATAATTTGATCGTGTATCGAAGCTTTTTTTGCCGCTACAATGATGTCATCAATGCTAGCGTTCATATCGCCATAGCGGATATTTTCACTGATCGTGCCCGAAAATATATGATTACTTTGTAGTACCAACCCAATGCGCTGACGCAACTCGTGAGTATCACAGTCAGCCAGATCGTGCCCATCTAGGCAGATCGTACCAGCGTCTGGGGCATAGAACTTGACCAATAGATTGATAATCGTGCTCTTGCCAGCGCCAGAGAGGCCAACCAGCGCCGTGATACGGTTGGGCTTAATAGTGAAGCTGACGTCTTTGAGCGCTTGCGTCCCATTCGGATAAGTAAAATCGACATGTTTAAGCTCGATATGACCTTTTAGGTTGTCGCTACTGATACCAGCGATGCTCTCGACTTGGCTGTCATCTTCTAAAATATCAAAAAAACCTTCGGCATAGGTCAATGCATTATTTATCTGGTCGTAGATGCGGTGCAGCTGGCGAATAGGGGCAGCGACGTTTTGAAATAGCATAACGTGAAATAAAATCATTCCAATGGTCATCTCACCTTGTAGGACAAAATAAGCGGTGAGCAGGATGATAACCACCACACCAATCTGCTCGATAAAGGTTTTGATGGCATCATACACAAACCCAATACTGCGAATACGCAGCTGATTATCGGTCATTTCCTTTTGAATGGCTAAGTGCTTTTCTGCTTCTATCGACTCACGGACAAAGGATTTCACCACGCTGATCGAATTGATCAAAGATATTACCAAACCGCTTTTGGCTTCTCTATAGCCACGCATCTGCCGACGAAAACCTTGTAGGCGCTTGGCTTGTTTTTGGCTGATAAAAAAGTAAATGGGAATGATAATAAGACCGACCAAGCCTATCCAAAAATTGGTCGAAAACATAATGATAAGTGCCACTATCGCATTGGCAAACAGCGGTAGCATATCGATAAAGAAGTTTTGCACTAAACTGGTTAAGCTGCTGACGCCATAATCGATACGCGTTTGCAACTTGCCGCTGTCGTTTTCGCTACTGGTATAAAATGCCATCCGATAGGTCAAGATGCGTTCAATGATTTTTTGCGATAAATCACGTGATAGATTGATACGAATCTTTTCGCCGAAGAAGCGTTGCCCAAACGAGATGAATATCGATAATATCTCTTTGGTTAAGAGTACCGCACTGATAATGGTCAGCATGCGCACGCCAGCTTCCCAAGGCTCAGCGAGGGTAGCGATTTCGGTCAAGGTATCAACGGCATAGCGCAGCACAAAGGCATTAACTTGCGCGGTAAAGGAGCCTAGAGCAGTCAGCGCTAAGGTGGCGATGATAAGCAAGCGATAAGGCGCGGCAAATACCGCCAGTTTTTTGAGGATATCCCACAGTAGTGCCCGCCGTTCTTTCTTTTCGACTGGCGGTTTTTTGTCTAACTGTGCGCGGCGTGGTTGGGGAGATGTTGGCATAAAACTCTATCGCAAATTAAAATACGCCATGGCTACGCTTAAAAAGCATCCGCTGGCACAAAAACTTCACCAACCATGATACGCCTTGCTGAGCGACTCATCGACACTTTTTTGGCTTGCCAGCGGCCATCGACCAGTTCGGTCTTACCGCCGACGAGCAATGTACCTGATGGGTGGCCAAAACGCACCTCTGTCAGCTCGCCAGCGCCTGCTGCTTGATTGACGATTGTGCCTTGTGTGGTTGCCGCAGCGGCAATAGCGACGGCTGCTGTACCCATCATGGCGTGATGCAATTGACCCATACTCATAGCACGTACGACTAAATCAATCTCGCCTGCATCGACCGATTTACCACTAGAAGCGGTATAGCTCTGTGCTGCGCCAACCCAAGCGACTTTAGGAATATGTTGGCTGGTCTGTGCCTCGCTCACGTCTTTGAATAATCCCATCGCCACGCCGCCTGTAGCACGAATTTTCTCAAGCTTGCTAAGTAGCTTGCTGTCGCTATTAATGTCGCCTTGTAATTCAGTACCCGTAAATCCTAAATCTTTTGCTTTCATAAAGATGGTTGGGATACCTGCACTAATGAAGGTGGCTTTGATGCTATCAGCATTTAGACCGCAGCCTGATACATCGAAATCATCGACCAAATTGCCCGTCGGGAACATGTCGCTGGTGGCATCAACCGGATCGATAAACTCAATTTTGACTTCAGCTGCTGGGAAGGTGACACCGTCTAATTCAAAATCACCTGTCTCTTGAACCTGTACTTTGTCATTTGCATCTTTATAGACTGGCACATGGGCAATGATGGTTTTACCAATATTTTCTTGCCAGATACGCACTTCACAAATCCCGCTTTCAGCATTGTCATCGATACTATTAGCAATTTTGTCGGCATCAACTAGACCCATATTAATGGCACAGGCACCGACGGCTGCAGTTAAGTTACCACAGTTACCCGCCCAATCAATCATAGGCTTGGCGATATTAACTTGTCCAAACAGATAATTCACGTCATGATCTGGTCTGTCAGAGGCCGATAAAATAACCGTTTTTGATGTACTAGAGCTACCATTGCCGAGACCATCAATTTGCTTACCGTAAGGATCTGGGCTACCGATAACACGTAGCAGGAAGTTATCTCGTGCTTCGCCAGCGACTTGGCAACGCTCAGGTAAATCAGATAATTTAAAGAAAGTGCCTTTTGAGGTACCACCGCGCATATAGGTAGCAGGAACGGATATTTGCGCGGCGAATTTTGGTTTTGATTGAGTCATTGCTGGAAATCCTTTTGATAATGCTATTATAGTAACATTGACTATATTGGGATAATTTAACTATGGTTAAAACTAAGAAAACAATCTATTTAGACCAAAATGTTTTGACAGAATTGAGAATTAATAAACTCTATACAAGTGATTCAAAGTTGATCCAATTACTAAAATTACTAACTTCTAATGAGTACACTATAGTTTATTCACATACGACTTTATTGGAAATATACAATATAGGTAATAAAGCATATATAGATGAGCACTTAGAAACCCTCAGGCTACTCAACGCAGTTTATTGGAATAAACTGTTTACGCCTAATGAACACAACGTGTATGTTATATATAGAAATTTTGTCAAAGTGCATGAAGGTAAGTTTTCTAGAGTCCTTTATGCTAGTAACGAAAAATTTATTAAAAGAATAAATGGTATAGATATTGGAATAACTACCAAAGATAGTTTTAATAGTATGCTTGGTGAAGCTGTCAGCATACCTTTCTCATACTTAGACGATAAAATACCCATTTTGAGGAAAGCAAATAAATATTTTTCAAAAAAAGCAGTTGATCTTACAATCAATTATTTTTCTAGTATAAGCAATGAGCTACCAGATTTTGACCCAGTTACTTTTAGAGAATGTATCAAAATAGATACTGAAATTAAGTTAATAGAACCTGAAGAAGCTATGTTCTTTATTATTAAAGCCTTATGTGATTATGATCCTCATTTCATAAATATATTTAAATTTGATAAAGGTAATATAGAAACAAAGATTGAATTCTTTTTTAACTTCCTCAATTGGATCGGTTATTATTCTGATAAGTTCCAAAACGATACTAATAAAAAAGGTTTCCACGCTGCATCTATGCGTGATGCAGCTCATGCTGGAACTGCTTGGCATTTTGACTATTTACTTTCAGATGATTACAAATTTAGGCAAAAAGCTAAAGCATGCTACGCTTTTGTTGGCTCTACAACGAAAGTACTTTCTATTGACGAATTCTTATTACTGCATTAGTCCGCGCTACGACTAGCAGCCCGATACTGATCAATGGACATAGCCAAATGCTTCGCATTAGCAGACGACTTCAATAAATAAAATGTCTCCATTAAACTATTATAATGAGCAAGCGACATGATAACTGCACCCTTATTGTTTTGACGACCTATAGTGATCAAGTCATCATTACAATTTACAGTATCTAAGACTGCTTCAAGGTCTTTGTTCGCCTTAGAAAAACTGATAGTTTTCATAGAATTTCTCTTAGTAATAACCTCTATAAAGTATTATACAAATATCCGTTATTATCAACGAAAAAGCCGATGTCATATAAAGTTATACAACATCGGCGACTTTTATACTTTATTGCTTATCACGCTAAAACCTACAGGATAGCCTTAGACGATATCTAGCGTACCTTCGATAAACTCTTTAGCAAAACGCTGTAGCATGCCACCAGCATTATACATTTTGACTTCATCAGCCGTATCTAAGCGGCAGATAATTGGCGTCTCAGTAGTACTGCCATCGGCACGATGAATCACTAGAGTCATCAACCCGCCAGCCGAGACTTCACCTGTGACATCAAAGGTTTCTGTACCATCGATATCTAACGTATGGCGAGTCGTACCTTCTTCGAACTGTAAAGGCAGCGCGCCCATGCCAACTAAGTTTTGACGATGAATACGCTCAAAGTCTTCAGCAACGACGGCTTCTACGCCAGCGAGACGCACGCCTTTGGCAGCCCAGTCACGGCTTGATCCTTGACCATAGCCATCACCTGCGATAATGATAAGCGGCTGCTCACGGTTCATGTAGGTTTCAATCGCTTCCCACATGCGCATGACTTGACCTTCTGGTTCGACGCGCGCCAGTGAGCCTTGGACAACTTCGCCATCTTCATCGCGTACCATTTCGTTCAATAGTTTAGGGTTGGCAAAGGTGGCGCGTTGCGCGGTTAAATGGTCGCCGCGATGGGTTGCGTATGAGTTATAGTCCTCAGCAGGCAAGCCCATAGTATCGAGATACTCGCCAGCTGCTGATGAGCCAAGAATGGCGTTTGATGGTGACATATGGTCGGTTGTGATGTTATCACCAAGGACTGCAAGCGGACGTAAACCTGTCAGTTTATTTTTCTTGGCCATTTTGCCTTCCCAGTACGGTGGGCGGCGGATATAAGTGGTCATTTCACGCCAGTCATATAATGGACTTAACGCCTTACCCGTATCTTTTTTGGCTTCATCAAACATTGGGATATAAACCGCATTGAACTGCTCAGGCTTCACGGCAGCAGCAACAATGGCATCAACCTCTTCATCATCAAACCAGATGTCTTTTAGATAGACGTCATTGCCGTCTTTGTCTTTGCCCAATGAGTCTTTTTCGATATCAAAACGGATGTTACCAGCGATGGCATACGCGATAACCAATGGCGGCGATGCCAAAAATGCTTGCTTGGCGTATGGGTGGATACGACCGTCGAAGTTACGGTTACCAGATAGCACTGCCGTGGTAAATAAATCATTATCGATGATTTCTTTTTCGATATCAGGGTCTAGCGCACCGCTCATACCGTTACAGGTCGTACAAGCAAAGCCGACTACATCAAAGCCAATCTCCTGCAATTCTGGCATCAGACCTGCTTCTTCTAGATACATTTTGACCGTTTTTGAGCCGGGTGCGAGTGATGACTTAACCCACGGTTTACGCAATAGTCCTTTGGCATTCGCGTTACGGGCGACAAGACCTGCGGCAACCATGTTGCGAGGGTTTGAGGTATTGGTACAGCTGGTGATAGCAGCGATAATCACTGCGCCATCTGGCATGAGACCATCTTTTGGTTCAGGGAGTTTTTGATCAGGCGCGTGGGCGATGCCTTTGGCCACCAAATCATCGGTAGATACACGGGCATGGGGACGCGACGGGCCTGCCATGTTACGACCGACTGATGACAAATCAAACTCAAGGACGCGTGCGTATTCGGCTTTTTCCATGCCGTCAGCCCATAGACCCGTTTGCTTGGCATACTGCTCAACCAGTTTAATCTGTTCCTCAGAACGACCCGTCAGACGCAGATAGTCAATGGTTTGCTCATCGATATAGAACATCGCAGCAGTTGCGCCATATTCAGGCGTCATATTGGAGATAGAGGCGCGGTCACCGACACTTAGCTGGCGTGCACCGTCACCAAAGAATTCAATATATGTAGAGACCACACCTGCATCACGTAAAAATTCCGTCATCGCCAGTACGAGATCCGTACCAGTAATGCCTTTTTGCAGTTTGCCTGTTAATTTGACCCCAACGTAATCAGGTAGGCGCATATAAGAGGGGTTGCCTAGCATGACGCTTTCGGCTTCTAGACCGCCTACACCGATTGAGATCACACCTAGTGCATCAACCATCGGCGTGTGGCTATCCGTACCGACCAACGTATCAGCGAATGCGACTTCTTCACCGGCTTTATTGTGTACGACTTGGACGACTGGCGACATTTTTTCTAGGTTAATTTGATGCATGATGCCGTTACCCGGTGGTACGACGTTGACGTTATCAAAGGCATACTGACACCAGTTGATAAAGTGGAAACGGTCATCATTACGGCGCTCTTCGATAGCACGGTTTTTCTCAAAAGCGTTTTCTTCAAAGCCTGCATGCTCAACGGCTAGTGAATGGTCAACAATCAACTGCGTTGGGACGATTGGGTTCACTTTTGAAGGGTCACCGCCTTGCTCAGCGATGGCGTCACGGAGACCTGCCAAATCAACAAACGCAGTCTGACCTAGGATGTCGTGGCAGACGACGCGAGCAGGGTACCATGGAAAATCTAGGTCTTGCTTACCTTCGATATGTTGCTTTAGCGCATCGGTTAACTCTTCTGGTGGGCAACGGCGTACTAGGTTTTCACACAATACTTTTGAGCAAAATGGTAGCTTGTCATACGCGCCAGCTTCGATACTCTCGACAGCCTCGCGGGTGTCAAAGTAATAAAGATCAGTACCGGGAAGTGGCTTTTTGAATTGTTCGTTCATTGGTTGTACTAGGGCGTTGTCCATAAGTCACCTTTGGCTGTTAGCTGTTTCTAATTTTTAAGAATTGTCTTTAGTTGTCTGATCTAATAAACCTTTGGAATAGTTGAAAATCGCATCAAAACCATCCTTTCTCTCTTTTATATTGACGCTTTCTAACTCTTCAAATTTCTTTGATTTAATATTAGCTCCGTATAGAAGTCCAGAAATCCCTGACACTACATTCATGAATTTAATACGAGATGATGAATTTTCAGGTTGAACATTCAATTGCAAACTATTGCATAAGTTTTTGTTCTTTTTAGTTTCAAAACTAAGAGGTTGATTAGAGTGAGCAAACTCATTTCTTATCTTTCTCAAAATATTAATGTCATTCATTGTCACTTTACTAATCAAACCTAAAGAGTAGGATAATTTAATTTTAGATGAGAATGTGCCAAGTGGACCACTAAAAGAAAAAAGCTCATTTAAATGTTGGTTACTTCCAACAAGTATATTTCTCAAAATATTTTCAAGCTCATTATCAATATGAGCAGTAGCATATAGTGCTAATCCTCTATCAGACTCCTTAAGCATTTCTCTTCTTAGTTTTACAAATTCATTTGATGAATCCTTAGCAAGCTTAGGAAGTGGAAGCCCATCCATTACTTTTTCTAAAACTTCCTCAATAGTTAAATCTGTCTTGTCATTCATTTTTAAAAACTCATGTCAGTATAGAAGTTAGTGAGAGTAGATGAGATAAATTTTAAAAATAACCAAAACAAGCATAAATTCAGAGAATCGCTCATTTTGGTTAAAAGGAAAAAAACTCCTAATATATAATTTCGGTAAATTAACGAGCACTCATATCTGGTACAGGACGCAGCTCTTCACCCGTATATTCTGCACTTGGGCGAATGATACGGTTATTGGCACGTTGCTCAAACACGTGGGCTGCCCAACCAGTCAGACGTGAGCAGACAAAGATAGGTGTGAATAGCTTGGTTGGAATACCCATAAAGTGATAAGCAGATGCATGGAAGAAATCAGCATTACAGAACAGTTTTTTCTCGCGCCACATGACTTCTTCACAGCGTACTGATACTGGGTATAGCACTTCATCACCAACGTCAGCGGCTAGCTTCTCAGCCCAACCTTTAATGACGACGTTACGTGGATCTGACTCGCTATAGATCGCATGACCAAAGCCCATGATTTTGTCTTTACGCGCCAGCATACCCATCATTTCTTCTTCAGCGTCATCAGGTGAGCTAAAGCCTTCAATCATATCCATCGCTGCTTCGTTCGCGCCGCCATGGAGAGGGCCACGCAGTGAGCCAATCGCGCCGGTAATGCAAGAATGGATATCAGATAGAGTAGACGCACAGACACGCGCGGTAAAGGTCGAAGCGTTAAACTCATGCTCTGCATACAAGATAAGTGAGACGTTCATTACTTTTTCGTGTAGCTCGTTTGGCTTTTCACCTTTGAGCAGATGCAAGAAGTGACCACCAATCGTCTCATCATCGGTGTCGGTTTCGATACGCACATTGTCATGAGTAAAGCGATACCAGTAGTTGATGATTGATGGGAATGTCGCCAGCATACGATCGGTTTGATCGTTCTCTTGCGAGAAATCAGTTTCCGTCTCTAGGTTGCCGAGCATAGAGCAACCAGTACGCAGTACATCCATTGGATGGGCGTCAGCTGGAATGCGTTCGAGTACGTCTTTTAGGGCTTGCGGCAGACCACGCAGTTTTTTGAGTTTGGCTTGATAAGCCTCTAGCTCGCTCTGGGTTGGCAAATTGCCATAAAGTAGCAAGTAAGCCACTTCTTCAAAGATGCATTTATCTGCCAGTTCTGACACATCATAACCGCGATAGGTCAAACCTGAGCCTGATTTACCAACAGTTGATAAAGCTGTTTTACCTGCGACTTGACCGCGTAGACCTGCGCCTGACAATACTTTTGTTGATGGGTTTTGTGCTGCCATGATGAAATTCCTTTTGTTGGTAGCTTTTTTGGGTTGGAAAGGGAGTGTTTATTACAGTTAATTTATAGTTCACTATATAGCTGAGCGCTACATAGGCTCTGAGGCATCTAAATCGACATTACAACGCTCAAATTCAGCATTAATGGGTACGTTTAATACCTCCATAGCGCTGCCTTCACCCTCAGCATTGTTGATCTTCATATACTTGACACCGAGCGGCGATTCCATAAACGTCTGAATCTTAGTCATCTCTTCTGGTGTAGGGTCAGCCATCGGCGTGGCGATTTCTTCGCCGTTCATAGCCCGCAATTGCTCATTACCAAAAGCAAGCAGTTTTTTACCTACATCCGACGTATAAAAGTCATCTAACTCTTTTAACTCTGCATCAGTAAACTGACTCTTATAAAAACGATCGACTTCCGCTTTACCCAAGTCTTTGTCACGTGACTCGAGGCAGCTGACTTGCTCTTCACTGAGCGCGCCGCTATTGATAATTGGTGCAAACAATAGGCTGTTGACGGTATCTAATGTAATCGTCGTCATGACCAAATCATCTTGAGTGGCAGGTGCAGGAGCCTCTTTGGTAGCATCAGCTTCAGCAGTGCTTGCACCACTGGTCGTATCGTCGGCGGTTTCTGGTGTTTTATCACAGCCCGTCATGAATAACAGCGCAGCAAGCGCACTGCTAAGTAGTGACGTTTTGACAACAGTATTAGACGTAAAAAATGGCATAAATAACCTAAAGGTAAGTGAAGACGGATTTCGAAAAGATAAAGCACACAGAGATGGTTTATCGTTTCGGCGTTGCTAATTGGCAATTATTAATTGTTAACTACTTATTATCAGCAAATAGTTTGTCTAGTGTCTGCTCAAACTCATGATAGTTCAAGAAATCGTAGAGCTCCATACGAGTCTGCATGGTATCGACGACTTTGTCTTGTGTACCATCATCTAACAAATGCTGATAAACGTTCAATGCTGCTTTGTTCATAGCGCGGAAAGCGGATAGTGGATATAGCACCATCTCGACACCCACACTATACAACTGGTCAGTGGTATATAGATCTGTCTGACCAAACTCTGTCATGTTTGCCAGTACTGGAATATCGAGTACATCAGTGAACTTACGATACATCTCGATATCGGTTAGCGCTTCTGCAAAGATCATGTCTGCACCCGCTTCTTGGAAGGCAACGGCACGTTCAACAGCAGCATCCAGACCTTCTACTGACAGGGCGTCTGTACGAGCCATCACTACAAAGTCAGGGTCAGTCTTTGCATCCAATGCCGCTTTTAGACGATCAACCATCTCTGAGATACTAACGATTTCTTTATTAGGGCGATGACCACAACGTTTTTGTGCCACTTGATCTTCGATATGTACTGCCGCGACGCCTGCTTTTTCCATCTTTCTGATGGTTTGAGCGATGTTAAACGCGCCACCAAAGCCCGTATCGATATCGACAAGCAGCGGGGTATCGACTGCATCAGTAATACGGCGTGCATCTTCTAGTACGTTATCAAGGCTGGTCATACCTAGATCAGGCAAACCAAATGAGGCATTGGCCACGCCAGCACCAGAGAGGTACAACGCTTGATGACCAACTTGGGTCGCCATCATCGCTGTATAGGCATTGATAGCGCCTGCAATCTGTAATGGTTGGTTGTTATCATTTTTTTGAGTGAGGGCACTGCGAAAGCGCGCGCCTGCTGAAGATGAAGTCATATGGTGATCCTTACTTAGAGGGAAAATATTCTAATTGTTGTATCTGATTATACTCAATTATTCATGCCTGAAAAGTTTGGGTTCTTAATTAATATTTAATTTAAATAATAATTAAATGTAGTATATTTAATAGTATTTATAATTCAAATAGCATTATGCAGTTATTGGTAATTTCCTATGATAAGTATTCATATTGCTTAAAATTACAGCTTTTAAAACCTTCTATTTTTTACATTTAGTTACAATTACTAAGTTTGCTACTTCATGATTACTGTTTTATTAATTTAACGACAATCATCAAAAAGCCCCAACAGCTAGGCTATTAGGGCTTTATTCCATTCAAATAGAATGATTAAGCAATGAGTCTTATATTAATCAAAGGTTAAGCAAATAAACCTGCCATATTGGCCAAGAACAATAACGCGAAACCTGCTAAGAATATCAAGCCTGCGATAGACAGGGCGTTCATACCTGCTGACAGTTTCTTATGCTTTTTAACCAATGAGTAGTTTAACCAACCAAAAATAGGCGCAGAGACGAACGCCGATATCATGGCAAACTTAAGCATAGCGCCTAATTGTCCTGTGAAGAAAGTGATAATTACTAGACCACCACCGATGGCATAGGTCGTCCAAAAAGCGATCTGCTTTTTATTGATTTCGCTTTCACCTTTTAGCAGGCGCCAGCATTCAGCATTAGCGCGTCCATAGCCATCAGCACAGGTAATGGTCGTGCCGAACATACACATAAAGGCGACGAAAGCGACCAGCAGTCTCGACCATTCACCAATGGTTGCGGTATACATATTGATCAACTGGTTGATATAAGCACCGCCGACCAATTCAATCTCTTGTCCTGATCCGTACTGGACAAACACACCTAACGATAAGAAGAACAACGCCAATATCGCTGAGACTGCATAGCCAACATTAAAATCTAACAAGCCTTGGCTATGCGTGGTGTGATCTGCTTTGACTTTGGCAGAGGTCCACATAGAGGTAATCGCTGCAAACTCTAGCGGTGCTGGCATCCAGCCCATGAGTGCTACGATGAAGCCCAACGTGGCTAGGTTCCAAGGAGAGGCGGCAACAAAATCTACTGCCATAACCGTTGGCTTACCAGCGGCAATAACGACCGCTGCTACCGTTGCTGTGGTAAGCGCAATCATAATCCACTTGGTCACGCCATCGAGCAATTTATAATGCCCTGCAATCAAAAAGAACCAAGAGACCGCGACGATAATGAGAGATAACGCCATCGTCGACAGACCGAATGAGGCGGGTAGCATAAAGCCTAAGATCACAGCGGCAATGAGTGAGACCGCACCCGTACTAATAACGGCTGACAAGATAGATAGAATGAAATACACCCAAAGATATACCTTTGAGCGTTTGGCATAGCCTGCAATCAAACTCTCGCCCGTATCATAAACATAATCGGTTGCGAATCGAAAAAACGGATACTTAAACACGTTGGCCAATACAATCATAATGGCCAATTGCCAGCCATAGATAGCACCCGCCTGTGTTGATGAAATCAAATGCGAACCACCAATGGCAGCAGTCGCCATCAAAATGCCTGGGCCAAAGATGCGCCAGCTAAAGCCCTCTTGTTGCGAGGCAACGCTATCGTCAGGGGCACTTGGGTTGTTGAGTTGTTGTGTGGACATGAATACCTCGAAATGGTTAAAACAGCAAATTATCACTTACCTGTGTCAGCTTGCCAATGATCAGAAAAGAACGTCCTATAAATCGCCTAAATATAAAACGATTTACATCGTATCGACTTTATCACACCAACACTGTCTAGGAGAATGATTATTCTAGTTATTATTACTATTTGTTTGCATTGCTATTCTTGTTAGTTAGCATACTTATAAAATAATATCAATATTTAAAATGAATTATTTTTGGCGGTTCTTTATAACACAATATTCAACGGATATCTGCCCATTTAGGCCTGTGACACAAAATTTTGCTGCCGATAAGTGATGCCGCGCTGTTCGTAGACGTGATAAATGGCTGTGAGCAAGTCAGGTATTTTTGGGTGTACAAAGTCTTTGAGGGTGTGTAAATAAATAGGGGAGGTAACATTTTCATGAACCAAACGTTGGTAGCTGATCTGTTCCGTACGTACGGTTTGCAAGCTGGCAGGCACCAATGTAATGCCTTCGCCTGCCGCGACCAAACCTAGTGCTACTTGTAAGTCACTTACCGTCGTCGTCATATACGGAGATATGCCGTACTGTGCAAATAAATGCAGCAAAGGTTCAGTGATTGGCTCATTAGATGCAAGTTGCTCGCCTGCATCTCTGACTGGTTGATCTAAATGAGTGTTGTCTGAATAACTACTAGCGTGTGGCGTGGACGTTACTGTGGTTGCTATCGGTAAGTGCGTTTGATGATATAAAATCAAGCGGTTGTTTGCCAGATCTATCAACCGCTGCTCCTCCACATAGGCAAGAGGATGTGACTTGGGTAGTGCAACCACATAGCGTTCATGACGCAGTAGTATTTGCTGAATCCAAGGATCTTGATGCGCAAATCGGCCAAAACCAATATCAATCTCACCAGACTTGAGGGCATCCATTTGTTGATATGAGCTAATGTCTTTTAAATTAACGTCGATATCAGGGCTGAACTGTTTAAGCGTGGCAATGATTTCAGGTAACAGGCCATATAGTACTGAGGGCACAAAACCTATATTTAAAACGCTGCTGGGTGCTGATAGACGCTGAGTCATACTGGTTACAGTATCAATCTCGGTCAGTATGGTGCTTATTTTATCGTAGAAAAAACTGCCCGCTTCAGTCAGATGTAGTGGCCTGTGGTAGCGATCAATAAGCACCACGCCCATGTCAGTCTCTAGCTGTTTTAGCAAGCGACTCAGGGTCGGCTGTGACAGTCCTGTTTTGGTGGCGGCAGCGCTAAAGCTGCACAAATCTGCAACCGCGATAAATGCATTAAGCTGTTTTAAATCCATACTATCGAGCCTGTCATAGTCTATGTTATCTCTACATAGATCAGTTCTTAAGGTTGGTTTATCATATTATTTAGAATAGTTCTTATCAATATTAGCGCTATCTCATAAATTGTGCTTGAAGATAATAGGTCGAGCAACTATATTGTTGGCTAATAACACTGTTACACTATAGTAAGAAAATTCATTCTAGCAATCATTTAACACCAGTAGAAAAAACTGGTTTGGTATTATTCTATGAGCGACGAAAAAGAAGACGCTGGCACCGATTTTGAAGAAAAATTGGCTAGAATTATTGACCAAAAGTCGCGTAAGCGTAATAACAATGATATCTATGAACGCTTTATTAATCGAGTCCATGGCTCCGAAGAGAACGATCAGGCTGAGTTTGAAACACTAGGGCGTGTCTTCAATTCACCCGATAGTCATCTAAATGGGCTAAAAATGGCTAAATCTTGCCAAACATCGTCAAATAGCTGGTTAATATCCCGATATTATCTGCGCTATTTTTCTTGTTTGACGGCAATTTATCTCATTTTTACCACCATTTTTGAAATGAAGACACGCCCTAGAAAGTGCAAAGAACCTTGCCGCTTTCGAACCCTTGAGCACAGAAGAGTTGCAACTGTTTGAAGATCAAAGCAGTGAGCAAGAATTATTGCTAGAAACAGAAGATGCTACAGCAGAAAACACCACCTCTGAAGCTTCAGATACAAATGTAGTATTTGAAAATATATCTGAAAATAATGTGCTGAATATCGCTAATGATAGCGACAGTATTAGTATTGATGTCAATGATGTCAGTTCAGATACAGAGGCCTCAGAATATATAGATCGCAACAATATAGATAGTAGTAATCAAACAAAGTCACCCTCTACGATTGACCATAGTGAATCTGTCATAACTGAGATATCAGATGATGATTCTTTAAACATCCCTTTAGAAATTGAGGATGTGTCTGAATCAGTTATCGAAGAGCCAGTCATAGACAATAAAGTGATCAAAAGCAAGAAACCAATCATGATGGCTGTGGTAATTGGTTCAATAGTATTGGTTGCTATTGCATTAATGCTTGTATTTTCAGGAGTCTTATCTATTTCTGCGGTTGATAGTATAGACAATAGCACTGATGGTAACGTAGAGATAGATAGTACACCGACTGTTAGTGCTGAGCCAGAACTGTCTACTGACAGTCAAACAACTACGGATGGCGTTGACCCTGTAAGTACGCAACCAGCCACTACTCAGCAAGATGCTTTGGACAACAATAGACAGGACCTGCCAGCTGCTAATGAGTCAGAGTCAACTTCTGAAGATCCTACACCAGAAAATGATGCCACTGTTATAGCTACTGAGGAAGCTGCTATAACTTATGAGGACTTTAGACAAGAGTCGCAGACTACCTTGTACCGCGAAACCAATGATTAAAGGGTTTACGTTTTATACCATTTCAGACGGTTAGATAACCGTCTATCAATTTATTCGAGACGTTCATACTAGAAATTGTTGCAATACAATATAAAATTCGTATCATTATGTAAAAGGCACGGTTATGTGCCATTGGTGATATGAATTAGACGGTACGTAACTATGAATGAATCAGAAAACGTGAATAATGATATCGAGCCAAAAAGTATCAGACCCCGTAGTCTTGTTCTTGCTATTATCAGTGTCATCTGTATTGTTCTAATATCTGCCTTCTATATGTCTAACCGTTTCTCTTCCACGCTATCTCAAGCGTCGACGACTAATAACGGTTTAACAGTCAGCAATATTACTAAAGAAGCTAATGCTAATCAGACTGTACAACAGCATTCGGATAGCCAAAATCAACCTAGCAGACCTATAGTTATTAACGGTCATGAAAATGACACCGCCATTAGCTATCATGACTTCAAGCAAGAAGCGCAAAATGTGCTATTTCGTGAGGAAGAAAAGATCATACAAGCTAAGTACAGTGCACATGGTATAACGCCTGCTGTCAGGGCTGAAGACTTTAGAATAGAAGCACATAAAACCTTATATCGTGAGTCCAGTTATTAGGGCTGCTATTAGCGCTTAATATTAAGCCCCATTTCTCCTCTCTAAACATAAGAGAAGAGGAATGGGGCTTTTTTTGTGGGCTTAATGCTCCATGCTTTAGCTAGCTTGCGGATAGCTTTAAGCCAGTTGCTTTTTGAGCGTTCGTAAACGGCTTTTAAATTCTGAGCGGTCAACATAACAGCCTTTGAGACGACGCTCACCGACGTTTTCATCAAATGCGTTACGCCCATGCAGGACTCGGCGGTTATCAAAAACCACCATTTGACCAGCCGCTAGTTTTAACTCAATCTTATAGCGACTGTCTTTTAATCGAGCCATCAGCTCTCGATAAGCAAGGTAGTAGTCGTACATAACGTCGCTTGGCAAATCAAAAACATCTGCAAGATGGGCGTTGTATTTGATTTCCACAATATTACCAAAGTTGTCTAAATTGATGATAGGGTGGTGCTCACGGATATCATGGGCGCTGTCATGAAAACGAAAGGGGATGGCATATTCGGCAAGCAAGCGAAAATACTCCGGCTGCTCTTCTCGTAACCCTTCTAACACCTTTAACCCATCTACGAAAGTAGATTCGCCGCCTATGCTTTCGTTACTCAAAAAATGCAAAAATTGATAGCCTGGAGGCAGTTCCTGATTTGGCAAGTCGGTATGCAAAGGTAATGAGAGCGAGGTATAAGCCAAATTAATCGGCGACTTCTCTGATATGACATCAAAGGTCATACCGAAATTAGTTTGCCGTAGATAATCGACTCGCATAGCGGTCTGTACGCCAGCATCAGAGTCATCTGGCATATTATCAATGATAGTAAGCCCATATTTATCCAGCGCACTCATCCACTCATATAAAGCACTGTCACTGGCCATGATGCTCTGTTGGTCATACATCGGAATGTGGTCAATAAACGTGCCATCCCAACTTTCATAAGGACTGCTATGGTCCTTGGCCAATGCACTAGAATACCCAAACTCACGTAACCAACTCTGATCAAAGTGGCTGATATGCGCTTGTTCTGACCATTCAATCGTCAGCGTTGTGTCATTAAAAGAAACAGAAAGTGGATGGATATCTTTTGATATACTCAGCAAATCAAAGCTACGCTCGCCAGTGTGCGGATGAAAAGCCGATGGGCAGTTATCACGCAGCCAGATATAGTGGTAGGTGCTGTCAATACCATCATTCCAGCGTATTTTAATAGCGCGGTCAATGAGCGCAACGGATTCTATTTGATAGTCAGTTGCTACGGCGATGTCTAGAGATGGTGTTGATTGAGGCGTTTCCATTGGAGCAGACCCTATATATACATGAAGTAAAAATATATTTTACGGTATCTTGTTCGGATCGGTTATTCAAACAATGAATTACGAATCACTTAATAGGCAATATCAATAAACGCAGTACTAAACTGCGATTGATATCTGGCGAGATATTTTTTGAAGGGTTTTGAATAATATTAAGGCTTCGCGAACGAAGCCTTAATATTTGCGACAATTGGTATAAGCTTTTTATTTATCCGAAAGCTAATTATCGAAAAGCTACCTTAACCAGTATTTCGTAACCCTGCAGCTAGCGCATTGATACTACGGATTAATGGATCTTCTACATTAAGGTCGCCATGTGCCGAATCGTTTGGGGTGTCCTGTTGTCTGGCACGCTTTAACAGCTCAATCTGGATATAGTTAATAGGATCTAGATAAGCGTCTCGCCACTGCAGGGATGAAGCAAGATTCTGCTGATTGGACAATAAAGAGTCTTGCTCAAGCAGAGAGTTTAATCCTGAATTGGTCAGCGCGTATTCATCGGTGACCGATGTCATGATTTTTTCGCGTAACGGCTCATCATCACACAGTTGGCTATAAGCCTCAGCGATATTCATATTGGCTTTGGTAAAGGCCATCTCGATATTACTGATAAATACGCTAAAGAAAGGCCAATGCTGATTCATCTCTTTCATCAATGCTTCGTCTTTTTTGACACTATCTAGCGCACTACCGACGCCATACCAAGCAGGTAAGGTAAAGCGTGCCAGTGACCAGCCAAATACCCAAGGAATCGCTCGCAAGGTGGTCTTACTTGGCAGGCCTTTTTTGCGATGGGCAGGACGTGAGCCAATGTTTAACAGAGATATTTCTTGTACTGGGGTGACCTCGGAGTAGAATTTATAAAACCCTTCGGTATGATCGGTCAGCTCTCGATAACGTTGTTCACCTGCATCTGCTAAGCGTGCAAACAGCGCTTCATACTCTGGCAACTCAGTCGGTTGTACCACAAACCTTGTCGAGCAGGCTTTGAGTGTGCCTGTGATTGCCATAGTTAGCTCAAACACAGCGGTGTCCGTATTGGCATACTTAGCATAGAGTACTTCGCCTTGCTCAGTTACCTTAATCTGCCCATGTAGCGTGCCTGCTGGCTGTGCCGCAATGGCTTTGTGCGTTGATCCACCACCACGGCTCACAGAACCGCCACGACCATGGAACAAGCGTGTTTTTATGCCATATTGCTCAGCAATGTTATTGATGGTTTGCTGTGCACTATAAAGCTGCCAAGCAGAGGTGATAATACCGCCGTCTTTTGATGAGTCTGAATAACCCAGCATAATCTCTTGCGTGTTGTCCGTGTTCTGTAGTAGTCCACGATACAGTGGATTATCTAATACGGCAGGCAAGATTTTATCGATATTTTTGAGATCTTCGATGGTTTCGAACAACGGCGCAACTGGCAAATCAGCAGACAATTGACCTTCGTCATCAATTCTGCATAAGCCTGCAAACCGCATGAGCAGCAATACTTCTAGTAGCTGGCTAGCGTTATTGGTCATCGAGATCACATAGCTACCAAAAGTAGCCTGTCCCACCAGTTTGCGTAGAGTAGCGACCGAATTCATCAGTGACAATTGCTCACGCGTTTTGTCTGTCAGGTTGTCAGTATAGATAAGCGGCGTGCCTGGTTTTTCTAGCAAGCGCGTCAACCACTCTTGACGTTCGGTTTCGCTTAGCGTCTGATAATCAGGCAGGTTGGAGGCACTAGCAAAGATATCGGCAATCACTTCGCCATGGTATGAAGACTCTTGACGGATATCGAGCGCCGCCAAATGAAAGCCGCAGGTTTTGACCAGACGAATCACATCGAGTAATAACCCATCGCTATGTGCCATATCATGGGTATTGACACTTTGACGGATAATACGTAGGTCTTCTAGTAACTCTTCTGGATTGCGATAAGCATCTTTTTCGGCCTCGATATCCGTACCTTTGCTTTGAATGCGGCGATTGGTGGCTTTGACTTTAGTGAGGATTATCGAGAGCAGGCGACGATAAGGCTCATTGCCATAGTCATCGAGGTTATAGTCAAACACACGCTGATCGAGCTCATCATAACTTTTAATCTTGGCATATACGTCAGGTGAAACGGTGACAATGGTGTCACTATGAATCAGCTGGCGGCGCAGTTTTTTGAGTAGTACTTGATAGTGACGCAGCACGGTATCAGCATGCATCAATACGGCAAGTTCTGTGGTCTCAAAAGTCACAAAAGGATTGCCATCTCTATCACCACCAATCCATGAGCCAAAGCTCATAAATGCAGGCAGTGGATAGTCTGTGAGCTCTGGATAGATATCGACAATGGCTTTTTTGATATTACGATACACTTTAGGAATGGCATTGAACAAACTGGCATTAAAGTAATGCAAGCCATTGTTAATCTCATCATATACCAACGGCTTACGGGTGCGCACTTCGTCAGACGACCATAATAGATCAATCGTTTGCGCAGTTTGTTCTTTAGCTTGCTCGTAGGCGAAGCTGTTTTCAGACACGTTGTTTAAAGCGTCGCTATGCGTGAATAGACTTTGTAAGATATTCATCGTTGTACGGCGACGCGCTTCGGTAGGATGCGCCGTAAATACAGGTGTAAACTTTAGCTGATCAATCAGCTCTTGCATTTGAGCAGGCTCGATATTGCGCTCACGACACTCAAGTAAGGTACGACGAAATGATCCTTCCCAGCTTTGCTCAGATTGCATACGCAGCTCATGACGCTGCTCACGCAAATAGTTCTCTTCGCTTAGATTGGCTAGGAAAAAATAGATAGAAAAGCCGCGTATGACGTTTTTTAAGGTTTGATTGTCCAAAGAAGCAATAAAATCGATAAGCTGCTGTTTATGTGCCTCATTCGGCTCACGACGCTGTTGAATAAAGCCTTTGCGCAGCGTCTCAATCGTATCTAGCGTCTGCTCACCAGATTGGCGAGAAATAGCATCACCTAATAATGAACCCAATAAGCTGGTGCGTCTACGTAGTACGTTGTTATCTAGTGTCATCTTCAACCTTCCTATCAAATGAGTGGATACAATACTATGGTTATCTTATACGTAATATCCTTATGGTTTTTTGCAATTTAACATAAATAGGTGAGGCCTGCTTGATGTTGATAGCAACTTTTTTACTAGTAGATATTAGCAGACCTCTAATGCACTATTATTAAAGCGATTTTTTATGACCATGCTCATTGCTATATTCTATCCAAAAGTCCGCATTATCCACTCCAGCCTTTCTAGGGTCAAAGACAGGGTTTATACCTAATTTCATCTGCTCGTCGTAGTCTTTTAGAACTTTTAGAGCAACTTTACTTAGAAGTAAAATGGCAATGAAATTTAAGTAGCACATACTGCCAAACCCTATATCACCTAACGCCCACATCATACCGATTGACTGGACACTACCAGTGAAACAAACGATTAAAAAGACCAGTTTGAGTACATGCTTGAGAATGGGGTAGCGCAGTTTATTGTCCAAATAGACCAACGTAGTTTCGGCAATATAGTAATAAGCAACCAAGCATGTGAAGGCGAATAAAAAGATAGCAATCGCAACAAAGCCACTTCCATACTGGTTAAAGACAGTAGAGACAGCCGCTTGGGTAAATGCCGTACCAGCTTCAACACCAGGCATATTATCAACTAGGGTTACACCTTCAGGGGTCACCACGTTATACATGCCAGTTGATAGGATCATTAGCGCTGTTGCAGTACAGACAAGCACCGTATCGATGTAGATAGAGAAGCTTTGCACTAAGCCTTGTTTAGCAGGATGTGATACTTCGGCTGCCGCTGAGCTAAAGGTCGCCTCGCCAGCACCCGCAACGTTTGAGAAAACAGCACGGCGTACGCCCCAAGAGATTGCGGTCCCAACCATACCACCAAACACTGCATCCATGCCAAAAGCGCTCTTAAAGATAAGTGCAAACATTGCAGGAATATTTTGAGCGTTAAATGCCAATACAATCACCATCATAAGGATATAACCGATTGCCATGACAGGTACGACTTTTCCTGCAAAATTAGCAATACGCTTTACACCGCCAAAAATAATGATACCTAAGAGTACGACTAGGATAATCCCTGTTACAACGGGCGGTATATTAAATGCTGTATTAAAAGAGTCCGCAATGGTATTGGCCTGAACACCAGGCACTAACACGCCGTAAGATAGACAGGTCACGATAGCGACGATGATAGCAAAAGGTTTTAGCTTCAATCCTCTTTCAATATAGAACGGGGAGCCGCCACGATATTGATCACCGACCTTATGTTTGTATACCTGCGCTAAGGTAGACTCAATAAAAGCGCTAGCACCACCTAACACACCCATGAAAATCATCCAAAATACCGCCCCAGGGCCACCTGCTGCAATGGCTGTTGCAACCCCAGCGATATTACCCACACCAATACGTCCTGATAGCGCCATACAGAAAGCTTGGAAGGAGCTAATCCCAGCTGATGAGCTTTGTTTGTCGAACAACAGCCTAATCATTTCTTTGAAATAACGGATTTGTACGGCACGAGTCATAATTGTAAAATATATGCCGACGCCTAACGCAAGATAGACTAGGGCGTCACTCCAAATATACCCGACGATATTATTGATGATATTTTCCATAACTTTACTTCCTTGTAATGTTTTTGGTTATGCTGACTTGGGCGTGGATAGCGGACAATGTCAGTTTTTAGTTCACCAACCAGATAGTTTTGGTTTGGGTATACTGGGACAACGCCTCTAAGCCATTGTCACGACCACCGAAGCCAGATTGTTTATAACCACCAAAAGGTGTCGTAATATCGCCCTCAGAGAAACCATTAATCGAGACGGTACCAGCTTTAATAGCGGATGCCACGCGGAATGCGCGATGGACGTTTTGTGTATAGAAGGAAGCGGCAAGCCCATAATCACTCTGATTGGCGAGCTGAATAGCTTCCTCTTCGGTTTCAAAACTTGTGACAGCTAAAAGCGGACCAAAAACCTCTTCTTTAAACAGCGTCATATCCGGGCTGACATTATCAAAGACGGTAGGCTCGATATACCAGCCACTACCGAGTTCATCGTGGATATGTCCACCTGCGATCAAAAGAGCACCTTCCGTTTTGGCAGTATTGAGATGCGATATTACTTTCTCAAAATGCGCTTTTTCGATCATTGGGCCAATAGCGACCTCAGGATCGTAAGGATGACCAACCTTCCAAGACTGAAGACCTTCTTTTAATAGCGTTAACAATGCTTCTTTTTGGCTAGAATGGACAAGTAGACGCGAACCACAGCTACAGTTTTCGCTCATATTCCAAAAAGCAGCGGATAAAATATGTTCGATGGTTTGTTCATTGATAATGGCATCTGCAAAGACGATTTGAGGGCTTTTGCCACCACACTCTAAGACGACTTCCTTAAGATTGCTTTGTGCAGAGTACTGTAGAAACAGTCGACCGACTTCGGTTGATCCTGTAAAAGAAACCATATCAACATCCATATGCTGACCGAGTGCTGCACCTACTTCTTCACCAAGCCCACAGACTAACTGTAACGCCGCTTTTGGCACGCCAGCCTCGTACGCTAATTGTGTTAATCGATATGCTGAGAGCGAGGTCAATTCAGCAGGTTTAACAATGACTGAGTTGCCGGTTATTAATGCGGGTGCAACTTTCCATGCATACATTTGTGCTGGGAAGTTCCATGGTAGTACTGCACCCACTACACCAATAGGCTCTTGTACTACAAGGCCTAGTGCATCAGCACCAGTAGGAGCAACCTTGCCAAAAACTTTATCAGCCGTTTCGGCGTACCATTCAAAGGTTTCAATCGTAGCGGGTAGGTCAGTGTTGAGACATTCTGTAATAGGCTTGCCTGCATCGACGCAATCTAAGGCAGCTAACTCATCCATATGCTCATGCATTAACTGACACCAACGCTGCATGATAGCTTTGCGCTCTGCAGGAGACATCCGTCGCCACTTACCATGTTCAAAAGCATCTCGGGCTGCCGTTACCGCTGTATTAACATCTTGCTGACTTCCATTAGCAATGCTACCTATACAGGTATTATCAATAGGGCTGTAGTTAGGGAGTGTTGTCTCGGATACTGGTGCTGTGGTATCTATTAAATGGCCTGCCCAAAGCTGTTGGTTGCTGGCGAGTTCGAAGACTTGCGCTGTGGTCATACTCATTAGATTGTCCTTTTCTATACAATGGTAGGAATGATAAGAATGGTGCGATGTATCAAGACAGAAGTGCTAAAAATGACTGAGTCTCTTCTTTTGACATATCAGTCAAAGGTAGTCGTACTGACCCAATATTGATGCTCCCGTTAATGCAGCCTGCTTTGGCTTTTTGGTTATAGTTTCCAGACTCCATAGAGTGGATAGCAGGATACATGGCTGTCATCAGCTCCTTAGCATGGTTCCAATCGCCTTTTTGTGTGGCTTCAAACAATGCGACTTGTTCTGCTGGAAATACGTTAGCCGCACCAGCGATCCAGCTCTTAGCACCCCAAAAGAAGAAATCTACTGGTTGGTCGTCACAACCACAAACCACTTCAAAGTTTTCAAAATCAGCCTGTAGCATACGTAATGCATGGCTAAAATCGCCGCTGCTTTCTTTGACACCTACAATATTGGGATGTTTGGATAAATGCGCGACGGTTTCAAACTCAATGCTTACACCGACGCGTGCTGGAAAATTGTACATAATGATAGGTAAGTCAGTGGCATCAGCGACGGTTTCAAAATGCGCAATAATACCGTCTTGGTCTGGTAGGCTATACGGATTGGCTGATAACATTAAGCCGTCGTAGCCCAAGTTTTTGGCTTGGTGAGCAAGTTCGATAGAATGATTGGTCGATAAACTGTTGATACCTGCAATTAGAGTGACTTTGCCTTTGGCAGCGTCAGCGATAGTGGTCAAAACCAGTTCACGCTCTGCAGGCGAGAACGTGTAGTATTCACCCGTTGTACCGCAAGCTACGATTCCGGTAACGCCTTTTTCTACGAATACATTGACCAGTTCGGTTAACTTTTGAGTATCGATATCTCCATTAACATCGAAAGGAGTAACGATAGGGACTAAAACGCCATGAATGTTCATATAAATATCCTTATTTGGAAGTAAAAGCCGTTAGTAAGCCATGAGCTATTAGCGACGTTGTTGGTTCTATGAGTTGTCATAGAGATAAAATGTTCGATTATTATTTAAAAGATTTACGTTTGAAGCGGTTTAGACGATAGGCAGTAGGATCTACCATGGCAGTATCGCCAAAATACAAAGCCGCGATCATCTGTGCGCTTACGACAGCTTGGGTCAGACCTAGATGCTGATGACCAAAGTTTAAAAAGACTGAATTACGTCTATCTATGACAGGTAGTGAGTCTGCTGTAGAAGGTCTAAACCCCATCCATTGCGTATTGCTGTCACTATCTAGTGGGATCTTTAGCATTGCTTGAGCTTGTTTCAACAGCATATTCGCACGGTTCATGTTTGCTGGCGCCTCAAGTCCTGCATACTCAACAGTGCCAGCCAAGCGCAGCCCTTTTTCCATTGGTGTCATAATAAAGCGGCGATCCATGCTAGAAATAGGGATGGTAAGACGCTGACTTTCGTTAGGAAGCATCAGGTGATAGCCTCGCTCTGTATCCATTGGTACTGAGACGCCTGTTAGCTGTTTGGCTAAGGCTTTAGAATGCGCCCCTGCGGCGAGCATAATTTTGCTGGCATGAAGCTGCTTTTGTGTCGTCGTCAAACGAATACCATCAGTTATTACTTCCGCGCTCAGAACACGGCAATTTTCATAAATCTGACCACCAAGCGATCTAAAAATAGTACTTAATTTATGGGTAATGGCTTCTATATTGGTGATATGACCTGTCTCTGGAAAAAACAAAGCACCCAATTGATTGTCTTTTAACGCAGGCTCAAGATCTGTCAGTGCTGATTGTGAGAGTAGGTTGTTAGAAACCCCTAAACGGTTTAAGCGTTGGCCGTGTTCAGTCAGCACTTTTAGGCTGTTGGGCGTCTCTGCGGTTAATACAGATCCTTGTATTTGTACCCAAGAATGTAATTGCCACTCTTTGGTAAAATCTTGCCAAGCTTGAAGGCTCTGTGCATTTAATGCCAAAAGCGCTTGGTGACTGCGTGCAAATGGTTCGGTACGCATATTAAGTAATAACTTGAAGGCCCATGGTGCTAAGCGTGGAAGGTAGCGCCAATCTATACGCAGAGGTCCTTCAGGGTTGAGTAGCATGGCAGGAACATGTCGTAAGATACTGGCATCAGCGATAGGGAAAACCTGTTCAGTGGCAATGTGACCTGCGTTGCCATAAGTTGCACCGCGACCGATTTTATCGGCTTCCAAAATCGCAACTTTTACCCCGCGAGACTGTAGGGTAACCGCAGCACATAGCCCGATAATGCCACCACCGATAATATGTATATCAAACACTTGTGTGTCCATGAGACTCTCGCTTTTCTGACCTTACTGAGCAGTGATTGGTTGCGTTCTAGAAGCCATACAAACGGGTATTTATAAAGAAATACCCCATTTGAATGGATCGCTGTCTTGAACGATGAGAGAGGTCTCTGCACATACGTAGGCGTACCCTCGGATCGTGGGGATAATAGTATTGATAGGGTGGTTATGAAGAGGGTTATGATTACTAAGCACATCAATAGGCTGATAGCTGGCACTAAAGACACTGCCAATGATGCTTTGCTGATACCAAGTCTCACCAGGTGCGAGTACATTGTCGGCGGCTAAGCAAGCCAATTTGGCACTGGTTCCAGTACCACAAGGAGAGCGATCGTAGGCAGATCCAGGGCATAATACGAAGTTTTTGCTGTTAGTGCCGGTGAGATCGCTCTTGCCAAACAGTTCTATATGATCAATTTCGCCATTGTTAGCACCCATAATTCCAGACTTATGAAGTGCTTCCTTAATCTGTATGCTAAATTGAGTAAGCGCCTCAACATTATTGGCTTCAATAGCTTGCTTATGATCGTTGACTAAGAAAAACCAATTACCACCCCAAGCAATATCTCCATAGATAGGACCGATATTGGGTACTTGAACTTCTACTTGTTTTTGGTAGCGATAAGAGGGGACATTTTGGACGCTACAACTACCATCATCATGCAAGGTTGCTTTAACTAGGCCTACGCTTGTTTCTAGATAGTGATCACCAGCGGTTATCTTTTGTTGATAAGCTAGAGATGCAATAACGCCGATAGTGCCATGGCCACACATACCTAAATAGCCATGATTATTAAAGAAGATCACGCCAGCCGTGGCACGAGGATCAGAAGGCGGGCACAAAAGCGCTCCGACAAGCACGTCATTACCACGAGGTTCTAGGATAATACTTTGACGTAAATGATCGAAATTCTGTTTGAAGTCTTGAAGTTTTTCTTGAATAGATTGCCCACTAAGCTCAGGAAATCCTTCATACACCATACGAGTAGGTTCACCGCCAGTATGCGAATCAATAATCTTAAGAGTGAAAAGCGTATCAAACATGACTGCCTACCTGATTCATCCGTGAGTTAATATACTGTTAGCATTATTCATAAATGAACAAAGCGTAAATATAGAATGACGTTTTTCAGAAAAGCAGTCTTGATGTTTTTATATGAATAAATGCGCATTTCTGCACAGGTTATAAGGATATTTAGGAGTATAAATATTGTGTAGCACCCTAAAATACCTGAAAAGCTCAACGACAAGCTTGAGATGCTATATGGGAATATACCGATGCGGCCGTTAGTATTAGAAACACCTACAGAACAACTGTCAAAACACCTACAGACTTATCAACCAGCCAATTTTGATGAGTTTGTTGGCAATATATCATTATTGATGCCTTTGTTTGACACTATGAAAAATGTGGTGTTTTTTGTTAAAGATGACCAAGCATGCTATCGATTAGTCAGTAAAACGCTCATTAGACGCAGCGGGCTTAAAAACAAAAAAGCACTAATAGGACTGACTACAGAGCAAGTATTTTTGAAGTCTCAAGGCAAGGATTATCTCAATCAGGATCTGAGAGTGTTAAAGGAAGGCAGGGAGATTGTTGATAAGTTAGAACTTCATAGTTATGCATCAGGACAGCTGGGATGGTGTATCACGCAAAAAATCCCCGTCTATGATGTAGAAAATCATATTGTAGCGATGGTAGGTATATCAATAGATATTGATGAAGATAACGAGCGGATATTACGCAAACACGCTCGATTGGCAAGCGTAGATCAATACGTACGAGACAATCTTGATCAAAAAATTAATATTGGTGAATTGGCGAAATTGGCAAATCTTAGTCAATCGCAATTGGAGCGTACCTTCAAAGCAGTACTGAATATGTCACCCATTCAGTTTGTACAAAAAATCCGTCTAGAGCATGCCATTCGATTATTAGCGAATCATAAGCTAACAGTAACTCAAGTCTCCTTAAACTGTGGATACGGTGATCATAGTGCCTTTAGTCGACAGTTTAAGCAGTTTACTGGGATGTCTCCTGTGAACTTCCGTAGAATACATTTCAAAGAAGCATAAATAAAAGCAAAAAATATGGTTTTTGATTTTAAAATAACTCTCTAACGACTCCGAAGCTCATCTATATAATCTGCCCAATCTTGCATCATCTGTACCCTGGTGTCGATTTCATCAAGCCTGTTGTAAGCTCCGCCATGTGTGTCTTTTATCCTGTGACCTAGCTGTAATTCTGTGACGATGTCAGAATAGCGTAGCTCAGGCTGTTCCATAAGCAAGGTTTTAGCAGATGCTCGAAATCCATGCGCACATTGCACGTCTTTATATCCAAGTCGGTGGAATATCTGCACCAACGTCGCCTTACTGATATAGGCGTTGCTTGAACCGCGCATCGACGCAAATACATATTCCTTATGCCCAGTAATTGATTGGATGTTTCGTAATCGCGTAATCACTTGCGTGGCCAAGGGAACAACTAAGTGCGAGACCATATCGTCACGACCTTCGCCTTTAGTCGGGGATAATGCCCATGTATTGTTGTCCCAATCGATGTCACCCCAACGCATTGAGCGCAGATCGATGCTACGTACAAACACGTAAGGTAATAAGTTCATCGCCTCTAATGTAATCTTACTTGCACCTCTAAAATTCGACATATCCTTTAAGAGAGTCGCAAATTGGTCTGGCTTGGTGATGGCAGGCAAGTGATTGCCTGAATTGGCAGGTGCAAGCTCACCACGGGTATCAATTGCCACATTTCTATCGCACAACCCTCGAGCAACAGCGAATGAAAATACCTTTTCAGTATACAGACGAGTGCTTGCACCAACGAAAGTCGCTTGGTTTTCATTGTTTTGAATCGACTCACACACACTTAGTATCATCTCGCTGGTGATATCGTCCATTCTTAAATCACCAATTTCTTGGCACATATATCCTAGGCATAAATCCCAGAACTTAAGGGTTGACTCACTGTATGACGGTTTTTTAGATTTACTTTGATTGCGACCTGCTGTTTTGTGTTCTCGCCATGCTTGAGCAATGTCATAAAATGGTGCGTTTTTTAGGTGAGTATATTTATTGGTTTGCTCTTTTTGCTGAATAGCTTTAGGGTCAGAGCCTTTTGCGACCATATCAAGAATGGTGTCTGCTTTATACTTAACCTCATGGAAACTGACATCCTCAATCTTACCCAACATCATCCTAGGACGTTTGCCCTCGATATGCGGATGGGAATAACGTAAGTAGTATTCCTTTTTGCCATTTGGATAAATACGCAGACTTAGGCCAGCCACACCTGAGATACTGACAGAATAATCTTTGTCTCGGCATTCAAGCTTATTGATATCGTTTGCAGTGTCGATAGCCATAATGTACATCCGTCATATGATAATTAAGGTTAATGATAGGTTTATGATTAATGACTTATAAAAAGTCTCTTCTGTAGAAAACTATAGAATTATTGGACACTGTCATGGACACTGGTATTCGTTATTATTATTAGTAAATCCTTATATAATAATACTTTTAATATTAAATTATCCCCAAGGGAAAGTTGGGGATAATTATAGTATAGAGGAAAGAGAGGGAGTAAGCCATGTGTTTATTGATATATATGGCGTTTGGGGTAATAAACTTCAGATAGATTAAAAGTAAGAACGCTATTTATTACTATTGATAGAGTTCTTACTTTTATTTACAAAGAAAACCATGCTCCTGTACGTGCACAGAATATAAAAATCAGGGTCATAGTACTGTTCTGTGCAAATTTGGAGGTTGTTAACTTAGTGCTCCAGATTGAAGTATATTGCGAAGAGGGATAAATACTTTCTTAGTAGTGAGAGGGTTTTTGATTACTTAAAACAAAAAGTATTACAGCTTAGTTGGCAATGATATTCGTGATTATAAGGTAGATCTAAACCAGACTTGCAAACAGGCCAGGTAGGAACATTGTCAGATCATACATGCGCTATTAGAAATTATATGAAGTAATAGATATCTAAAAGAGTTATGGCTTTTGATCTTAGCTAATAGAGTCCATAGGTAATGATATCTTACCTAACGTGTTGCAAGAATATTCGTACCAAAGCGCCAGTTGATTGAGATGCTAACAATTGAATGATAGTGAATTTGGCTGTTAGGTGATGATTAGGAACGAGAGATTACCTTCACAATGCTAGCTGTGCATTGTGAAGGTAGTAATCATATTAACCATAGTCAGAACAAGTTCACTAAAGAGACTAATTTGAATGAACAGTAAAAGTGACTGTATCTACAACACATTTATAAAAGGTTTATGAAATAGATGCAAAGAGGTTATTAGCGACTTGATCTAATACTGATACACTAAGCTCAATTAGGACTTCGCGTATTAAGCATTCAAGACATATGAGTTAGTAGTTACGTCAAGGATGATTACATTATTTATTTGATAGGTAGTACATATTCTGGTTAAGCAATTATCAACCAAATTATCTAATAGCTTACTGTTAATCATCATCTCATGAAGTTAATGTCAGGTAGCTCTAGTTTAACATAATATACATTATGCGAAAACAAACCAACGGTTTTAGTAGTTAGGCGAAAAACCATTTATACCATGTCATTCTTATACCTTAGATCAGATTTAATATGAGTTTGAGTTATAGACTTTTACTAACGACAAGTTTCAAGCAAATGCTGACGCAAAGTTTTGTCATCCTGATCTAAAACCACATCTGCGACTTGGCAAGTTTTATCATTATCATCACATGAAAGCTCATAATAAATATCGCTACCTTGTGCCAAGCTAACCTGAACCAATCCTTGATCAGTTATTGAAAATTTTTTGTCTTGCGTATAGTCAGGATCTTGCGAGTTCCAAAGTACATCGTAATCTATATTGCAGGACGTCTGAGTTTTATCAAAATATGCTTGCTCAAGTTGCATCGCTGCTTGCAAGTCAGCATCAGCATATTGCTGCAGCACTACAGGATTACTCATACCTTGGTCATCAATATCTTGTTGGTACATTTTCGTGATGGTCGCAATCTTTATATCAGCCATGGCATTTTGTTTCTGATCTACTTTTGATACATCCGCTATAGCGTGACCGACAGGCATCAGTCCTATGGTCAATAGTAATGTCAGCGATTTATATGTTGGCATCTTATTCTCTGCGAGCTTTTATCCTATAAGTGTTACCGACTATTACATCATACCTATATTCGGACTCTGCTGTATTATCGTATCATTCAGGTTTACTTACCAAAATATCGATTACATAACGCTTTTATGGTATTTTTTACCGGTTCCCATGACAATTTATAGTGATGTTTCTTTCGCTAATAACTGTGCTAAGGATGATTTTATGATGACATTACCTGCTTTTTTTAAGGAAAAATCTGCGACATTAGCCTTTAGTAGTTTTTTGCTATTCACGCTAGCTGCGACGGGTTGTCAGTCTGCTTCTGAGTCCAGCGAAGCCATTGTATCTCAGCCAACCAGTAGTTCATCAACACCTAGTAATGCTGATATCAGCCAGCAAACCCTTAGACAGCAAGCGTTACGTATACAGCGCGCACTGGCAAATAAGGATTTTTCTAGAATCACTAATGATATCCATCCAATACGTGGCGTTCGTTTTTCAATGTACGCTTATGTACGGCCTGAGTCAGATAAAGTCTTTAGCCGCAGGCAATTTGCACAGTATTTACAGCAGTCTAACATTCAATTTACTTGGGGCGAAAAAGACGGTACTGGCGATCTATTGGTCACGCCGTTGCCTACTTATTTGGATACTTGGGTGGATGGCAAAAAGTTCAACAACGCTATTACCAATGTCAATGAATTCAGAAAAAACGGTAATTCTATCAATAACTTAAAAGATATATACCAAACATCAGACGTTGTGGAGTTTTATCATAAAGGCACGGATGAGTATGATGGTATGGACTGGCGTGTTTTGCGCTTGGTATTTGACGAGTATCAAGGGAAGCGTTATCTGGTGGCCATTATTAATGATCAATGGACAGTTTAGCAGCAGATATAGTCAACGGATACATGGTTAGCTGATTTAATAGACAAACCGAATTAGAAAAGGGCAATACATCAAATCAGATGTACTGCCCTTTTTATTGTCTTTTATATTTATATTCAATATAATGAATATATTGAAGCTAATTTTTATAATCACTAGTGTAGTATTAAAGGTGTTTCACATCAGGTTTTTGGATGTGTCTTTAGATGAATAACCAAAGTATTTTCTACATGTACGTAAAAAGTGACTGTGGTCATATAGCCTACTCTATGAGAAATTTTACGTAGCTATTTAACTGGAATACGAAAACCAACATCGACCTTAATTCGAGTCAAATCAGGACTTGCTAAGTCTTAAATCTCCTGATTGCATAGAAAAATTACTGCTTATCATAATGCTCTTAAGTGCTTTTAAGGTTGAGCATTAGAAATTATTTAAAAAAATGCATGAGGTAAGAAATAACTAACAAGGATGTTAATATTATGAGAATTATTATAGTAACGTTGGCTTTAGCTCTCTTATCTAGTTGCTCTATGATTGGTTCCCTTACAACAAGTCGTGAAGCAGGCAATTTTTGGTGCAATGAGAGATACTTACATGATATGAAGTATCCTCCTTTCCCTAATGAGACTTCGAAACATTTGGAAATAGCGGAAAAAGGTTATATATACGCATTAGCTAGTACACTAGTACTTCAGGGTCAATATCCAGATGACCTATCACAAGAAAGTAAAGATCATTTTTTTCAAACTCCCTCTTATTTGGAAATATATGACTGGCCTAAGTCAGACACTTCTGGTTTTGAGGTAGGAACTTTTAAGCTATATGAAACATCTGATAAAACAAAGCTTAAAGAAATAATAATTGCATTCACTGGATCAGACCAGAAACGTGACTGGGTATTTACAAACTTACTTTTTAGTAAAAAACAATACAAATTAGCAAGAGAATATGTTACAAAAATAGCGGAAGCAAATCCAAATACTACAATTGTTGTTGCAGGCTATTCGCTCGGTGCAGGATTAGCCGTTCATGTGATTAAAGACCCATCTACGAAAAAGTACATATCTCAGGCTTGGGCTTTTAATCCAAGTCCAAAAATTTATGCAGATGGAGAAGAAGACGAAGACATATGGTTGGCATCAACTGGTAATGAAATGTTGAAAATGGTAAGAAGTCCGTTCTTTTATAAATGGCCTGGAGTCGATAATATTGGTGCCCCTAAAAATCAAACTGCTGATGAATATAATCGCATAAAATCATGGAGTATTTACTCACACTACAGATGGGTTCTGACGCGCAATATGCTTTGGGCTGCTGACCTATCTATATATAACCGTACAAAAGCTGATATGACTGAACCGTTAAAGATAATTAAAAATTCAAGTTTTAAATCCTGTGAACAATAGAGTGAATAAACAAAGCTTAGCTTAGACTCTTAAAATATTCCGGTTTTATGAGGCTAATGCTTCACACAATAAGAATTAAATCTAGATAGGTGTTTGTTTGAAAAACTGCACCATAATCTGATAAATATCCGGATAAGCATCAACCAGCTTTTGCGGTGTTTCAAAAAACACTTCACTCAAAACCGCAAAAAACTCAGCAGGATTGGTTGCGCCATAACGATCAAGTCCTGACTTGCGATGTGTTTGAAAATCTTCAAAATCGCGGCTCATAATCTGTGTCCAGTTTGCAGGATCCATATCATGTTGCATCGGTGGAAAGCCATTGGCGCGGCCATTCATCATATCGAGTTTATGAACAAACTCATGAATGACAACGTTGTGTCCATCACGTTCGCCTGAGTGCTTGGCATCTTTCCATGAAAGAATGACAGGCCCTCGCAGCCATGCTTCCCCGCTACGATGTTGACTGCCTTCGTGGACGATACCAAATTCATCTACCGTGGTACTGTTGCTTTTGTACGAGCCAGGATAAATAATAATCGATGACCAGCCAGCATACCAGTCAAGACCTAAGTTTAAGATCGGCAAACACGCTTGTAGTGCAATCGATTGTCTGACAGCATTGGTAATCTCAAAGCCTTGTGCCCCAGTGATGGATTTATCGGCCAAAAATAACGTTGCTAGCTCAAATAAATGTGTCATCTCGTCAATACTTAATCTATCAAGTATCACAATACGTTCAGCTGCCTGCATCCAGTCAGCTCGAGTAAATTCGCTATTATCTAATATACGCTGTTCACGCCAGTCTTTTATGATGCCAAACATAATTTGCTATCCTTAGACCTTACGATATTGAAATAACCCAGCCTAGCATGCACTCACTTGCCACAAATATACCAATATCGTTATTAAGAAGACTTTATGGCATCCAACTGTACTCCAACCACACGAAGTGCCATGGTCTTCCAGTCTAGATCCAGTTCATCGGCGAACACTACATGGTGACTAATACTGACGTACCCATGTACGATGGCCCAGATATCTAACGCTATTTGCCGACGTTCCGTCATGCTAGCATCTTCTGATAAATAAGAACCCGCCACCCGAACCAACTTTGAAAATGCGCTATCTCTGGCTGCAATGGCCTCGATTGAGGGCTGATATCCTGCGTCAGATTCCCCAAAAATTAGCCGATAGTGCGCTTCATATTTCTCGCCTACATTGAGATACCCTAGGCACGCCTCTAATACTTGCTCTTTGTTTGCCTTACCTTCTGAAATGACATCCATGGCTTCACGGACTAGGTTAAATCCTTCTATGTACAGCGCATCTAGTATGCCTTGCTTACCTTGGAAGTGACTGTATATACCGATGGTGGACAGTCCTGCCCGCTTGGATATAGCGCGTACACTCAAGGCGTCTCCGCCCCCTTCTAAGAAAAGCTCAGATGCAGCGTTTAGTATTTTGGTTCTGGCATCCATTAGATTCTCACTATGTCTTGACAATTATAACAGTGTTATTCTAGTATATAACACTGTTATACACAAACAATTATGAATTGCTTGTGTTGATAGAAACTCAACTTAGAGTAAGGACGCTATGAGTATTCAACAGATAGAAACGGATTATCTAATCATTGGTAGTGGCGCGGTGGGCATGGCTTTTGCCGATGTGCTGCTCACAGAAACTGATGCTAATATTATTATTGTCGATAAACATCATAAGCCAGGTGGTCATTGGAACGATGCCTATTCGTTTGTCACATTGCAGAGGTTAAGGTCAATAAGAAAATCATTGATGGTACTTATTTTAAAACTTCAGTACCAGCAACCCATACCCCAAACTTTGAGATTGCTGAAGGTGTTAAGTTTGGCCCATTAAATGATTTGCCGAGTTTAACCAAACCCCGTGATGGTTACGTGATTATCGGTGGCGGAAAAACGGGTATAGATGCGGTTTTATGGCTACTAGAGAATCAAATTGACCCAGACAATATCACGTGGATTATGCCAAGAGATGCTTGGCTGATCGATCGTAAAAACACCCAACCCTCTCGTGATTTTTTCACCCATACTATAGGGGCGCAGGCTACTCAAGCAGAAGCGATTGCTGAAGCTGAAAACATCGAAGACCTGTTTAATCGATTAGAAAAAGGCGGCGTATTAATGCGTATTGATCCAAATGTACGCCCGCAAATGTTCCATGGCGCTACCATTAGCAGTGAAGAGCTTAAGCAGTTACGCCGTGTTAAAAACATTGTGCGTAAAGGGCGCGTGACTCGCTTAGATACTGACAAGATTTATTTTGGTGAGGACAGCATTTCTACCACTCCCAACACCATGCATATCGACTGCTCTGCACGGGCAGTACCAGTGACAGAGACGTATGATGTGTTCAAAGGTGATACCGTGGTGGTGCAAACCGTACGTACCTATCAGCCTGTGTTCAGTGCGGCGTTCATCGCCCACATTGAAGCCAATTATGATGACGAAACTGTCAAAAATGAGTTATGCCAAGTGGTGCCAATCCCAAATCATGATACGGACTTTTTAGTTGGCCTTGTTAAACAAATGCAGAATCAAATGCGTTGGTCAAAAGAGCCTGCGCTACGTGAATGGATGATTAACAATCGATTAGATGGCTTCACCAAATTGGTACGAGCCAGCGAAGGTACACCACCTGAAGAGTTAGCTATCCTTAAACGTCTAAAGGAAGCAGGACCAAAAGCCGCTGCAAACATGCCCAAGCTCATGGGTGAAATCATGCAAATTACGGCAGCGCGTCAAGCCAAAACTGCTAATGCTTAATCCGATAACTATAAAATAAAAAAGGAAATAACCATGCAAGAATTTCAGACCAATAAAGCAAACCTAACCCAAGCTCGCCTGCAAGAGACGCCTGTACATACCCTAGGCGATGGTGAAGTACGTGTCAAAGTTGATCGCTTTGCTTTTACTGCGAATAATATTACTTATGCAGTCATGGGTGACCAATTACGCTATTGGCAGTTTTTTCCGCCAAATGGTGACGAGCCTGAGAAATGGGGTATTATTCCAGTCTGGGGTTTTGGCGATGTTGTAGAGTCCAATAGTGATGCACTACCTGTCGGTGAGCGCTTATTTGGTTACTTCCCGCCCGCCAATGAATTAATCGTAACACCCAAGCGAGTCACGCAGAGCAGCCTGCTGGATGGTAGTGCCCATCGTGCCGAGCTGCCGCCTGGCTACAATATGTATCAGCGCGTCAATTATGAACCTGGTTATGACCATGCCAATGACAATCAGCGCATGCTACTGTTTGTATTGCACTTAACCTCATTCTGCTTACATGATCTATTGAAGAGTAATGACTGGTTTGGCGCAGAGCAAGTGGTGATTATCAGTGCCTCTAGCAAGACCAGTACTGGCTTAGCATACGGCTTAGTTGATGATAAAGACGCACCGCACGTTATCGGTCTCACCTCAAACCGTAATATAGATTTCGTTCAGTCAATTGACGCTTATGACAGTGTGCTTAGCTATGACACACTAGAGCAGATTGATGCAACTAAGCCGACGGTTATTGTCGATATGTCGGCCAATACCGACGTGCTCAGCCGTCTACATAGACACTTAGGCGATAACATGCGCTACACCAGCAATGTCGGTCTTACGCACTGGGACGAACCACGTCATACCGAAGGTATCATTCAAGAACGTAGCCAACAGTTTTTTGCGCCCAGTCATGTACAGCAACGTATGAAAGAATGGGGCCCTGAAGAGTTCAATAAACGCTCTATGCGTTACATCATGAATAGCACCGCAAAAACTAGTGCGTGGTTAAAGATTCAGGAGCTTGATGGAGTTAAGGGTTTACTGGAGGTTTATAAAGATATCTGCGAAGGTAAAATAGCTGCTGATGAAGGTTTGGTAGTAGTCATGGGTGATTAGAATGGCTAGGCTATAAAAGCCTGACTATAGAAATTGTTTATTCGTCATTAATAAAAAAGCAGAGCGCCTATTGACTAGGCACTCTGCTTTTTCCGTATTGTATTCTAGATGCCAAACGCATACGCCCTACTGACCGTTTTCGAGGTTAATATTCGCGGTTTAATGTACCCAACCTTCCTCTTTTAAATAACCATGCAACCCTTCAGCGAACTGTCTGTAGCCTGCCGCATTGGCATGAATTTTATCAGATTTCAATGCATCATCTGACAGTACAGTGGACCAGCCATCAGAATACAGAGGTATGCCTTCAGTTTCCGCAATATCTTCATACAGTGGATTATCACTTACCTTTCCAAACAAAGCACTAGTACTGAAATATGGCTCAGCGATTAGGACAACATCAATATTGTTGGATTGCAAAGTGTCTATAGTCGCGATGATATTAGCCCGCATCGTATCAGGCGAAATGCGCTGCAATACATCATTACCTCCCACACCCAGTAAGACTAAATCTGGGTTTTGCTCAGTAATCTTATTCACGCGAGTAAGCACATCTGCAGAAGTGTCACCATTGACGCCTGCATTAACGACGTTCCATTTGCTTAGCTCTGCTAGCACCGTAGGATACGCTGTTTTAGGGTTTGCGCCGTAACCATAGGTTAATGAGTCGCCAAGTGCGACCACTGTGCTACCAGCAGGCAAGATATCTTGTTGTGGTTCGCTACCACAGCCAGTCACACTGATAGTCGCTGACAACCCTATACCTGCCAGCATTAAGAACCTACCACGTAGCTTCATGTCTTCTCTCCTACTGTTTCTATTGAGTTAAACTTATTGGATTTAGGTTCAAGTTTTTAAAAATCTATTATTTAACTCTTGTTGTATATTGCTCAGTAACCGTTGTATAGTCCATACAGGAGATAGACTACCTGTTGGGCGCAGTACAAGTGCTACTCTACCTAGCATAGACAGTGTATTCATCATAAAGTATAACTTTACCAAGGATACGTGAGGTACTTATGAATAAAAAATCATCTCAATCCCAGAGTCAATCACAAAATAAGTCAGCAGACAGTAACTCAACAGACACTCCCCCATCACGCGCACCAAGTTTTGATGAACTCCAAACGAATAAAGGTCAGTATCGTCCCGTTGCAAAAGCCGTTGGTCATTGGCTTGATAACATCAACATGGATGCCCTCAATTATTTAAACGAACAAGCAGAAAATATCTTTTACCGTAAAGGGGTCACCTTTACTGTCTATAGCGATGCCAAAAACATCGAGCGTATGATTCCGTTTGATATCATTCCACGCATTATTGCCGCGAGCGAATGGAAACAAATAGAAGCAGGCTGTAAACAGCGGATCACCGCTCTCAATGCATTCTTACATGATATCTACCATGACCAAGCCATCATGAAGGCAGATATTGTCCCTGCCAGCTACGTCTATGCCAGTGGCTGCTATGAGCCATGGATGATGGGCATTGAGCTCGACAAGCCTATCTATTCGCACATCAGCGGTATTGATTTGATTCGAGACGAGACAGGTAAATTTTGTGTGTTAGAGGATAACCTGCGTACCCCGTCAGGCGTCTCATATATGCTTGAGAGCCGCAATATATCAGAGACGCTCTTAGCTGATATATTTACTGAAACGCCTATCATGGGCATCAGTGATTATCCCAACCGTCTCAAAGCCTGTCTTGCCAGCTCAACATCCAAATATGATCCGCAAGTCGTCATTTTAACGCCAGGTCGCTTTAATAGTGCCTATTATGAGCATGCTTTTTTAGCGCATGAGATGAATGTACCACTCGTTCATGGTTATGATTTGGTCGTTGAGGACAGCAAAGTCTATATGCAAGGTATTCGTGGCAAGGTACAAGTCGATGTGATCTACCGCCGCATTGATGATCCCTATATTGATCCGTTAGCCTTTAAATCTGATTCCATATTGGGTGTATCAGGGCTAATGAGTGCTTATCGCGCTGGCAACGTGGTGATTGTTAACGCCCCAGGTACGGGCGTGGCCGATGATAAGAGTTTATATCCTTTTGTACCAGATATGATTAAATTCTATTTAAATGAAGAGCCTATCCTACCTAATATCGAGACATACCAGTGCCGTAAGCCTGATGATCTCAAATATGTGCTTGATAATCTGGACAAGCTGGTGGTAAAAGAAACGCAAGGCTCAGGCGGCTATGGGATGCTTATTGGTCCGACATCAACCAAAGAAGAAATCGAAGAATATCGCCTGCGTCTGCTTGAAAATCCAGCCGGCTTTATTGCTCAGCCAACCATCTCACTATCTACCAACCCTACTGCGGTGAGCGATGGTATCGCACCGCGTCATATTGATTTGCGTCCCTTTATTCTCAGTCATGGTGATGGCACGGTAGATATCGTACCTGGTGGCCTGACACGAGTGGCCATGGTTGAAGGCTCGTTGGTCGTCAATTCATCGCAAGGCGGCGGTATCAAAGACACTTGGATTATTGATGACAGTGATTTAGACAGCCAGCAAACCGACAAGTGCGCGCCTTTATCCTCAGTAAGTGTCAACTCTACAGGCAACGCTTTAGGGCATGCGAACTACTATGATCGAGTCCAGCCCTTAGAAACCGGTTACGAGAGTTTAGATGATGCGCCCATGATACTGCTACTCTCTACCGCCAGTCACTTAATATGGCTAGGCCGATATAGTGAGCGCTTGTATTACTATGACGATGTCATGAAACAGCTCATCAAAGGCGATCTCAAAAAATCACAGATTAGGCATTTAATTAGCCATTTAGGGTTTGCCGTTGATGGTGAAGTGTCACTGACCACCATGAAAGCACAAATGATGTCTGATTTGGAACAAAACATCATACCCAATATCGTGCAATCGATTGAGGATAATGTCCAAGAGGCCAAAGGTGTCATTGGTAAAGATACTGCTGAGTTATACAACTTGATCAAGCGTTTATCGAGTGCTGGCACGTATCGAGCGGCGACCTTGCAGCTACACGCGTGTAACGCTGCGATGAAACAAGAGAATCCGACAGTGACTTGCTTCTGGCAATTGGGGCGTCACTTTGAGCAGCTTGAGCGTGCCGTCTTGTTGGGAGAGGATTCAACAGAGATCAGTTTTGAATTCAGACATTGGATTAATGAGTTGCCGGAGAATACGCGCTGGCGTGAGCTTATCCGCTTGACCAACCAGATGATCAGGTCAAAGAAATTTAGTGATTTTGCGCTGATTAGCAAAGAGTTCAATCTCATATTGCGTCAAGGTGTATAGAAGGTGTCTAGCCAAAAACCAATAACAATGGCTCATGAGACATATGGAATAAACAGAAAATAGAAAGACGCTATAAGGAAAATGCCATGAAACTTCAAATCAGTCATCAAACCAACTATTATTACGATGAGCTGGCACAGCGCAGTGTACAGTATATACGCATGACCCCCATGCAAATGCCGCACCAAACCATTCATAAATGGGATGTGATGCTCCCTAAAGTGGCTACCAATCAAAAGGATGGCTTTGGTAATGCATGGCTCACGCTCAGTCGTAACGAGGCACATAACAACTTACAAATGCAGGCGTCAGGTATCGTTGAGATTAACACCGAAACCGAACGTTTAGAGGATATGGATCATGTCCCCTACCTGCTATTTACCGTACAAACCCCGTTGACCAAATGCTCACAAGAGATGCGAGAATTTGCAGCACCATATCTGAAAACCCCTACTCATGACAGCTTAAAGGCGATGGCGAATGCCCTTATTATGAAAATGCCTTTTGTTAAAGACGTCACACATGTGGGCACAACTGCTGCTGAGGCGTTTGCGACAAGTGCCGGTGTGTGCCAAGACCATACGCATGTATTTTTAGGTATCTTGCGCGATCAACAGATTCCAGGGCGTTATGTGTCCGGTTATCTGTATGACGATACCGAAAATCACATGGCCAGTCATGCATGGGCTGAGGTTTGGCTGGATGGTTACTGGTATACTTTTGATATCTCAAATCAGGCATTTACCCCAAACTCACATGTGTACGTGGCTATCGGACGAGATTATCTAGATACAGCGCCTGTTCGCGGCGTGCGTATGGGCGGCGGTTACGAAAATCTTTACAGTTTGGTATTAGTCAAAAAGCTATCATAGCGTTTGCTATTTTTTATTACGTTTATTCATCAAGGGTATTTTATGACTTATTGTGCTGCCATTCGTCTAAAAGACGGTATGGTCTTTGCCAGTGACACGCGCACGAATGCCGGTGTTGATCACATATCGACATTCAGAAAGTTGTATCAATACGGCGTTGAAGGCGAGCGCTTTATGGTGCTACAGACAGCTGGTAGCTTAGCGACATCGCAGGCAGTGTTCAATAAACTACAAAGCGACATTGACCAGCGTGCTGAGAGTAACCTTAATACAGTAGCGACGTTGTTTGATGCCGCGCAAATGGTTGGTGAATGTATGCGTGATGTTATGAACCATGCAAAAGCAGTCGCTAACTCTACTCGCGACGGTGCATTTACCAGCTCGTTTATGCTTGGTGGTCAAATCAAAGGACAGCCACCTGAGCTATACCTGATTTATCCTGAAGGCAATTGCATCAAAGCCACTGAAGATACACCGTTTTTTCAGTTGGGTGAAAGCAAATATGGCAAACCTATTTTGGATCGTTCTGTCAGCTATAACACGGATGTAAGACACGCAGCCCGCGCATTAATGCTATCATTTGATTCCACGATTCACTCAAATCTATCAGTCGGTATGCCGATAGATTTTGTACTTTATGACAATGACAGCCTAGCTCTGCCCAACGGCCGACGTATTGATGAGCGTGACGAGTACTTTAACACCATCCGTCATCAATGGTCAGATGCGTTACGTCGCACGTTAGTTGAATTGCCTAAATGTCCTGATGGTTATTGGGGATAAATAGTTCCGTATAAAATCATATTTTCTGCACTAAAAAGCCCTTTGTCTATCACAAAGGGCTTTTTTATTATCAACTAATAATCAGGCAATAAAAAACCGGAATAGCGCTGAATAAACAGCCCTAATCCGGTTTTGCTTTAAAGGCCTTGAATGTCATCATAGCGATGTCACACTCAATTGTTGTGTAATCTACCTCATGACCTGGTACATGGAAGACTCACTGGACTGCACCTAGATAACGGCCCTAGTGCATTAGCTCAATCACGATTGCGTGATTGCGCCAGCGAGCTAATGACACTAGGGCCGTTATCTAGGTATTAGCAGGACTGAAACAGTCTTCCTTGGGTAAAATGTAATGGCTTGACTCGTGGACGACGCAACGTCGCCCCTCACCGTAAACGGTGAAACGCTAAATCTCACAACTCGTTAAGTTTGCCTCATCACAGTTATTATTGTCAATATATAATTGCAAATAAAATCATGCGCGACGCTATATGTCGCAGTCCATATATTTCCTTACAAAAGTCCTTGATATTTTCTGTGAAACGCGCTTTTATAATGCTACAAAATTACGCGCACCGACAAAATAAAAATTAAGGCAAATTTCTATGAGTCTGTCCTTCGCACAAATTCAGCAAGCTTGGCAAGCCCAAGATCCTAGCTTGGTTGATAAGTTATGTTTATTAGCAACACAAGTTGATGATATTCCTGAGTCGCCCATCCCTGAGCATGAGCTTACTTTTGATCGGTTTTTAGATAAGATATTTAGTCATCAATTTCGGGAGCAACATCCCGAAGTACAGTTTGCAGAGCGCGTGGCAATGATTGCCAAATTGGAAGCAGACGAAGGCGTTTACCCTCTCCCAGATCGCTATAAGATCCATATAACACTGACCGCACTGTGGGAAGATGGCAGCGCGTACTCTAGAGCCATCTTAAAACAAGCCATTACGGCTTTGCCAGTCAGCTATGGTGCGTGGAAGGGTTTAAAGCGTATTTATAAGCAAGCTGAATTTTCTCAAGATTATGAGATATTTGGACAAATAGCCGCCAAGATTGATTTACAGCGTTTCAATCAAACCGCCAACTCTGCGGTCAGTCTCGCCACCAAAACCTATATGAGCCTTAGAGCATGGCGTTATCTGCGGCAGTTGGGTCAGCAAATGCCGATTGGCTATATTGATGCTGCCGTCTGTGTACTCGCCAGCTATGACGAAACCATGACGGCAGGTAGCCTTGCACAAACGAACAGCTGGGTACTCAATCACATCTGTTTCCATAACAGCCTTGATTATGGCGTCAATCGATTCAGCAGTCGCTCACCTCGCAAGCTCTTTGATGCCAAAGGTCGCGCGTTCTCTGAGGCGTGGCAACGAGACCCTGAACCACTTATCCAGCTATTGGCTATTGCCAAAAATGAGGCTGTCAGACAGTTCGCAACCGATAGCCTAAAGCACGATTTCAAAACCCAACTACGTGATGTGAGTGGTGAGACGCTACAATATCTATCTGCTGGACAAGCGCACAGTAAAGCGCGTGATGAGATGATTGTTTGGCTATTAGAAAATTCACCGCATTTTGAAAAGTCTAAATTTAAAACATTGGGCTTGCATCAAGTGGTGCTACAACTACTCCATTCACACTATCCTGCCGCCTATCAATATGCGATTGGCTATGCCAAAAGCTACGCTCAGGACTTATCACTCACTGAGCTGATGTTGCTTGCCATGTCAGATTATGAACCTGTTAGAGCATTTGCCATCAATAGTATCCTGAGTCGTGACCCTGTTGCTGATATTGGTGTCAACGGTTGGGGTCAGCTGTTAGATACAGAGCATCACTATCAAACGGCGAGTAAACAACTTAGCAAACACTTTACAAGGCGTGATTTGACCCCTGAGTGGTTTTTTGAACGATTGACTAGCGGTAGAACACACAGCGTAAAATTTGCAATAAAAAAACTGCCTGAGCTTTATAGTGCCAAAGAGCTAGGGACTGAATACTTTATTCGTGTTGCCCAGCAGCTAGACATACCAGAGCAACAAGACTTCTCTGCTTATAACGATAGCGACTGCATGGACTTTGCGTTGGATCAGCTCAGACGTTTGGATTTGAGCCAAGTAAACGCGGCAGTATGGCAAATGCTGCTATTACATCCACTGTCGCAATCCACTATTACCGATTGGTTTGATGAAGATGTACTGTCAGCGGCGACGCTTGATATGAGTTATTGGCATGCACTTGCCTATGAGCCTGACTGGCAGGTAAGTGAATATATTGAACAATTAAAATCTGCTGACACTCTTATTAAAAACTGGCAAAAGCACTTGGCCTTTGATGAGTATTTAGCAGAAAACGTGCGAGATTGGCTGTCTGATGTGCGTCGGTTTGCGCCGATAGATTTAGGTTTCGACTGGCTTATGAATCTTGCGCATAGCGAACAAGCACTCTACCGTGAATTTGCTATTGAGCGCATTAACAAAGGGTTCTTGCCTGCCGACTTTGTCGCATATCTTGACAGTAATGAAGACGCCTCTACTGACAACGCTTCCAGTAATAGCATTGACAATAAAGGTTCTGATAGCAGTGCCGCTACTGAAGTAGATTTAACCGGCCAACGCTATTTATTCACAGGCAAGATGCAAAGTATGACTCGTGGCGAGGCCGAAAAAGTTGTGAAAGCGGCTAATGGTGCCATCAGTGGTGCTGTCAACGGTAAGTTAGATTACTTAGTCATCGGTGATGATGGTTCACCGTTATACGGTAATGGCCGTAAAGGTAGCAAGCAAGTTAAAGCCGAAAGCTTAATCGCTGATGGTGCGCCGCTAAAGATTATTTCCGAAACCGCTTTTTTACAGATGCTAAGCGGTCAATCACGAGAGGTGTCTGAAGACGATACTTTTGCAGGTGCCAATGCACTGTGGCATATGGCAACAGATGATGCTACTGCACCTATCAGTGAGCTTGCGATCAGCTACCTCAGTCATCATCATGAACAGATTTGCATGGCATTGACAGACAGACCAGTCGATCCTGATGCGATTATCCCTTCTTCATTCTTTAATGCGGAGCGCGTCATTCCTTTATTGCAACACCGTAACAGCCAGCTGCGAGACTTTGGCTTATTACTGAGTAAGTATGAGATGGCGACGTGGCAAACAACGCCAGCCCTATGGCTGATGATGGCAGAATCTCCCTATACGGATATCACTCAACTGCTAAAGCGTGCGCTATTGGATAAGCCATCCGTTGCCAATCGACGTTACCACGTTCAGTCAGCACAGTTGAATGCTGGCATGTTGAATGCGTTGATTGAAAGCAAAGCGCGAGTCGCTCGCCAAATCGGTATCACCTTGCTGCAGCGTCATGCTAATTTCCAAGATGTGCAGTCTTTATATCGATTGACCCAAAGTACAGACCATGAAGTACGTTATGCTGCCGTGACCATGCTATGGAAACACTACAAGACGCGTCACGTGTCTCCAAACTGGCAACCAGCCAGTAGCGATAGTAAAGATAAAGATGCTGCACGAGATAAAGACAACAGCGCACAACCAGTCATAACAGAGCAGTCAGATAAACGTTTGGCAAGCTTGCCTGCAGAAGCTGATCAGCTACTAATGCTGCTACGCCGTGGTCTCTTTGAGCTACCACCTGGTCGTCTAGGCGGTTCGCAAGAGCCAAGTACTAGTGACAGTAATAAGCACAAAAATCAACGTTACTCAGATAAAAACTCAGCATCACCACAGTCATCAGATACATCTGAGTCAGATAGCAATATCACACTAAAACCCATATCTGCGAGTCGTGCCAAACTGGCGTTGATTGAGACCTTTCGTGATGTGGCGTTGGCTGACAGCACCTTTGCGGCGCTCATTATGCCCACACTGTTCACCTTTACGCACTCGGCAGGCAAGATGGAGCGTCATGCGTGTTTGGTTGCCGTCACACGGCTATTGCATCGCTATCCTGAGCTATGTAAAAATCTGCAGCCAGTGGCATCGGCTTAACGGCTTTGGCAAACAGATATAGATAAATAGCTACTAGCAAGCTTTTATATTCGAAAAAAATACTCAAAAAAAATATGACGTCACCTCAACTGAGATAACACCATGAAAACAATAACACTCCCCTATTGGGGTCAAATTATTGGCTTAGTCAGTAAGGCCAACAGCACCCAAGCGGCAACTCAAAAGACAACCAAGCAAGATGGGCGCAGTCTTTTTATTACTCGCCAGCAGCGAGCATCTGCTACGGTCTTATACGTCCTTGATCAACAAGGTGAGCAATTCAGCTTATCGACAACAGCGCTGCCTTGTGCGATGCAAGCGATCACCAAAATAGATGACAGCACTATTGTGATGATTGGTGATGATGGTCATCTTTATCAAACGGATTGGCAAGCAAAGAAAGTTAAGAAGACCAGTGCTACATCCTTGTTCGATGCACCTAAAAATAATAACGATGATATAGGCCGTGCCGTAGCAATGGCACAACTACAAGATGCCTTGGCTATCTTATATCCAAAATACATTGTCGTATGGCCTTATCAGGACAGTCAAGCCAGCAGTACTGTCATCGTTGAGCCTTACTCGTCTTCTATAGCAGCATCAAGTAAGGAGTCTGCATTAACAGCGCTAGCAACCTCAAGTGATGGTTCGTGGTTAGTCGTGGCAGATAAAACGGGAGATGTTAGTAGCTATCAATGGACCTCAGATGGTGTCCAGCTCACTCTAAGTAGCCGCAAACAGCTCCACCAAGGTAAAGTGAACGCGCTTTGTTTTGAGCCAGTCGGGCAGCACTTCTTCTCAGCAGGCGCAGATAAGTGCTTATACCGTACTCATGTCCAAGGCGATCTGCACCCTGTTGATAGAGCCAAGTCTAGCCAACACAGCGAAATGATCACGGCGCTTTGTGTCTCAGACACACGGTTGTTCACTGCCGCTGATGACAAGAGTGTTAAATCATGGGCATTTGATAAAGGTCAGCCAAACAGCTGTAAAGAGGATCTAACCAAGGCTCGACAGATCGTCTTATCTTCTTATGCTGAACAACCAACGCTCATCGTCGTCAGTGCCGATCAGAGCTTACGTTTCATACCTATTGACCATACTAAAAGTACGTCACAGAATAGTACGGCACAAAACAGTAAGTTGCTCCCAGTCACTTATATCATCAAAGACGGCTATCAGAGAATCAGCCAGTTACTGACAGATACGTCAAATAATAATGATGTGTCGTTTAAAGAAGGTCTAGCGCTGCTACAGGCGCAAGCAGATAACCAAACGTTAGAGCTGGTTAAAAAATTACTTGCTGATAGCGACACGCTCACGGCTAACCAAGCATTGCAATTGGTACAGTGGGTTGCGACTACTAATCTTGATAAAACTGCACAGGTTTTAGAGCAGCAACTAAGCTCAGCGCACAGTGCAAAAGTACGCCTTGCTGCTTTTCATGCCTTGGCCGACCGCGCAAGTACGGCGAAGCGACCGCTGCATTATCTAGAAGAAGCCTTTAAAAACCGTTACTACGAAGAAGTGGTGGCTTCTGCGTTACAAGGTTACTTAAAGGTTGCGATGAAGGATGCCACTAGTCAGCGCCGCATCTTGCCTATTTTAAGAGAGGCGTTGTCACACAGTTTTGCAAATATTCGTAAGCAAGCATTGGCCTCGCTTGAGACACTATTGCCTGACAACAGCCCTCAAGCAGATTTGATGGCATTAGACTGCAATCAGTCAGACATTGTCCAATCAGGACTGATTCGTCTGTATCAGCGCGGTATGCTAAACCATCTTGAAGTCTCGCGTCAGTTGATGCTGCTACAGAATCATCGTAATACAGAGATTAGGCAAACGGCGTTTTACGTCTCATTGTTGTCTCAGCCTAAGTTGATAGAGGCATTGAAACAGCAAGGTGACACGCAAACATTACGTACCCTGACTGATTTTGATGACTTTCGCTTACTGCGCGGCACGCTACTAGATAATGCTAGCAACGCAGCGGCAAATGATAAGAGTGTTAAACAATCAGAATCCGATGAGGCGATCCGTTTAACCTTATCTACGCAAGATTTTATCTCGCAAGCAGATAGTACCCAAGCATCTAAAAGTAAGGCTAAAACGGCCAAATCCAAGAAGCCTGTTGCTGAATCTATAAAGCTAAGCAATGACACGTTAGAGCCATTATTACAAAGCTTAAGCAATAGTCACGAAGATATCAGTTTCCGAGCGGCTTATACGCTGGCTTGCCTACAAGACAAACGAGCGTTTGGCACCCTGATTAGTCTAATGAGCCATGATGACAGTGCCATCATCCGTGCTGGTGTCGCCACAGCGCTTGGTCATTTAAATATAGAAGACGCCAAAGCAGTCCTACCGACATTACTAGATGATAAGGACGCTGGCGTGCGCCAAGTCGCCATGCAAGCCTATGGCAAATTGGCAGACAATGCATTGTCTTGGGCAGCGACAGGTTTTGCTTCTAAACATCAAGATATTCACGAGCAGTCTTTAGCACTGTTTTTAAAGCATGTTGCAGCAGATAGCTCAAATAGTGGTGACAAAAGCACTCAGATGTCGTCAGAGATGACAGACATACTGCTACAGGCATTGAACAACCCTTTTACCAGTATTCGGTTAGAAGTGGTTAAAGTTCTATTAAACCGCCAATTTAAGCAGTCATCTGACAATATTTCTAAAAATGTTTCTGACAGTGCTATCGTTGACATTATTGAGCTATTGCAGCAAAGCCTTTTTGAAGATGTGCACCAAGTGGCGATAGAAGAATGGCAACGACTGTTGCTAGCGATGAACTCGAAGCATAAAACGAATAAAACTGAAGAAACTGATAGTCAAAAGACCAATCAAGCTGTCCTGACCCTATTCTTTTCAGATACGTTTGCCGCTATTCGCAAACAAGCCTTTGACATCGCACTTAAGCAAAGCAAGCATTTAGGGTTTGCTGACGTCATGTTGAGCGCGCTTGCCAGCCCTTATGCTGATACCAAGCAACTGGCCCTTACGACAGTGCAAGCCAGAGCGAATACGACTCAGCTGACACAGTTGATGCCAGCTATCGTGGCTATGTTCGCTGATGACAGTATTGAGCTACGTAAACAAGCTTTGACGGTCGCTTTGGCGCTGACAGACTTACAGCCTACTATTTTAGCGGATTACAGTAGCCTAGATGATAGTAGCACCGATGATCAACCGAATCATCACGAAGCATTGATTACCGCGGCCCTCAACAGTCCTTATCCTGATATTCAGCTAATAGTCGCTCAACTGCTGGCCAGCCAATCACGCTTATACACTGACGAAGAACAGGCAAAGCGAAGTGATGAGCAAGCGTACCAAGTCTTTAAGCATTACTTAGATCTACCAATACCCTCTCAGGACAAAAAAAGTGAAACATATACTCAGTGGTACAGTCATGTAGGCCAAGCACTGTCTGGCTTGTCTAAACTGGCATACCCATCAAAGTATGATGCACTATGTTGGTATGCTAAATATCTACACCACCCTGATGCTGATTTTAAACCTCTTGCACCAAAGATTACGCAGATAGTTTCTTTTGAGGACATTGATCTACTGGTGAAATGGCAAAAAGATGAGCGCGACATTATCAATCAATCAGCCAGTTTGTGTTTGGCTATTTTGGGTGACGCTCGCGGGCAGTACTTCCTTACTCATGATATGGGAGACGAAACAAACAATTTGAGTACGCTTGTTGCACCGATGACGCCTACGCATTGGCTACAAGCGCAGCACGGTTTAGGTATTACACATGCACGGCAATTACAGCCTTTGTTTGAGTCAGAGTCCTATGCAGTAGCAGGCAGACTGTTATTGATATTTAATGACTTACAGAATGGCTTGCAAGCTACTAAAACAGACGCCACTAGCACTGGTCGACCTAACCAGCTGATTGAAGCGTTAAGCTTTGCCGATAATGACACGGCAGTAGTCTACGCCAATATACTCGCTCGTTATCCTACTGACGTACAACAACCTAATAACCAACAAGCCCTATCGTCAACGTGGCAGTACCTAAATGATTACTTGTCACGTCAATTAGGCAGTATTTTATCGTCTCACTCTGAAGTCATCACGATGATGATGGATGCTATACCAAACGCGGCAGATAAAGGTGGTGTTAAAGGACAGTCGAATAATACGGCCTCTATCCGAGCAAGTATTCTAACGACGGTGAGTACCGAAAACTTACAACAGCTCGCCAACCTCAGTCGCCATCAGCAGCCATTGGTACGCGCCCAAACCATTAGTGTCATTTGCCACTTATCTGAATTACTCGCTCATGATTATTATGACGATGAGGACGATGTTTTTGAGACATTACAAAAATGGCAACGCAGTTTGCAGGCATTGTTAAGTACTCACCCCGCTACAGCCACCATTAATATGGTAGGCAATGCGCAAACAGTAGGTAGCTCTCCTACTGACAAACAAGACAGTTCTGAGGTGCATTATCCATACCAGTCTCTTGCCTTTGGCGCTTGGATTGGCGTCATACGCGCAGGCGATGATTATTATGCTAATAGCAGCACCACAGACCAAGCCATTCGAGGGCTGATGTGGCTTGCTACTCAATCATCGCAGCTTAACACTAATAACGATGAGGACTGGCGAGACAGTACCAGTCGCGTGTTGTTACCATTACTCAACCACAGTAGTTTTGACACTCGTGAGCTGGCTTGGGCATGCTTGTATAAGCTGGACATGCCAGCCAAAAAGCTGGCTGACTATGCCATGAGTACGCCCTACCGTGATATGGTCAAACGCGGCTTGGATCTATTGCTAGATACCGCAAATAACAATGCCGTACAGCAGCAAAGCAAACCATCGGATACAGCTACTGTCAGTAGTAGCGCTGATCAACAACTCATTGATTTATTAAAAACCAATAATCACACCTTAGCAGAAGAGGCCTATCAGCTGTTAAAGGGCCGACTAGGCCATCTGCCAGCCAGCTTACTTGGGCTACAGTCTTATTGTCAGTCGCTACTGCCTCAGATCGTTGCTGAATGGAAACAAGTCATCGTCACGCCCTTTGCAAACAGTCAATCGCCGTCAGTGCAACGCCAAGACAAACTGACGTTTTTGTTGCATGCTGTGAAGAGTGATGATTGGGATGCAAAATATCAAGCACTGAGTCAACTGGTCGAGTTTCATGACGTACTCTTTGCGGACAACACGCTATTTGATAGCTTATTTGATTTTGCTGAAGATGCTCAGGCCAGTAATGAGAAATACCGTAGCTGGAACTTACTTGTTGAGGCACTCACGTCGTACCAATTCATCAATAAGAACACTTTAGAGGGTCATTTAAAGAATGGTTTGGAGAGCAGCTTTGATATTGCGACTGCTGAACAAGTTGCTAATGAAGCGCACTTACGATTATTAGCCTTACTTGACGATCCCCATATCAACAAACCTAAGCAGTTTATTTATGGTGATATCGCTGACCTGCGTAATACGCATCTGGTCGCACCATTACTACAGCGTTTAGAGAATCTGTTTGACCACACGCCGCAAAAAAACAAAGAAGAGCGTAAATATTTATTTGATACCTTAGTAAAAATCAGTGGTTACGATCAAAACATCGATGACTACCTAGATGAGCGTGAAGACACCCGTTGGTTACAACGTCAGCACCCTAGAAACTCGCAAGTCTTGTTGTCACTGTTTACCACGCTTATGAGTCATAGTGACTATGCGCTTGCCGCTCTGCTATTGCCGTCACTTGCATGGGTGCAATCGGATGACAGTGATTTGTCCTCGCGCATTGATAGTGCTTTAGCGCTAGCCTACGAGCAGATGCCAGCTAACCATACCTTTAAATTGGTTGAAGCACTGGCATATCGAGCTAAAAGACGGCACGGCAGCATTGCTTCATTACAAAATGCCCTACGCAATAAAGACGCCGATGTGCAATTTGCCGCGGCTGAAGGACTCGCTAAATGCGGTCATGCTGATGGGGTCAATATCTTGATGGCCACGATCGATTATAACCCTGATGCTGAGTTCCGCAGCTGCAGTGTGTTAGCCATTGGCGAGCTACTAGGCAGCAGTGACCATCAAAACCAAAATCAAAATGCTGACTCGCCTAATGCTAGCTCACCTGCGGACAATGCCGATAAAAACTTACAGGTTCATACCTTATACAAAGCCTATGATAAGTTAATCAAACTGGCCGAGGACGACGAGCACTACTTACAAGACGTGGCCAGTGAAGCCTTAGGTCGCCTTGCACAAGGTGGTGACTTTGAGCATAGTTCGCATATTTTTGAGCTATTAAAATCGCACTTGTCAGACCCCGCAGTCCATTTCACCAATCCCGCCATTGTCCATTGGTTAAATGGACTGCGCTGGCTCAACACAACGCCTGCTTGGGAACAAATCCGCAGCTATATCCGCACTCATATCGATAAAGCCATATTCTTCCGTCCACAAAGGCATGCGGTATGGCTACTGCAGATGAATGGTAACGATGCCAATAAAGCATTAATTTTAGATATTTTAAAAACGAGCAACCTAGATCGTGCTGTGCTCATGGTAGCTTATACTGCGGCACAGAAAACCTGGGGTAGTCTCGCGTCGCAGATTTATCCTTATGATTGGGCAGCCATCCAAAGCCATAATGATGACTTTGTAGAAGAGACGGAGCGCTTGAGCCTAAAGCGTATTATTGATAATAGCAGCATCGATGAGCTGGCAACATTCATCACGCAGCATGGTGAGCACTTGCCAGCCGATACCCTGATGGCACTGCAAAATGCCATTATGGCCAAGCAAGATATGCCAACATCACAGCTTACCGCGTTAATTACCAGTAGTAATCCCCTGACACAGCATATTGGACTGTGTTATCTGACCCAATATCCAACTAACTATTTAGACAAAGAAATGGTTGCGACGTTGCAGCAGCGTTTTGACACTGCAAGCGAGCAATGGCACACGCTTATCGACACCATCAACCGCAGCCCAACGACCATCAATAATAGTCAGTGGATTGGCATGGTTGAGCAAGTGGGTACCACCATCAGACAACTGGTGTGGCTAATCATGCGTCATATATCCATTACAACTGCCAAAGGTGCTGTCGATAAAGCGGCTACTAAGCAAATCGAGGCAATGCTTGATTGGCTCAATGATTCTCGTCAACCATTGACCATCACTTCTATTCCACTGCTTTCTACGACTGTTAGTGGTTGGTGGCAGCAAGCGCTATTGGCACTACTGGCCAGACCAGTCGCTGAAGATAAGGTGTTATCAAATATAGTGCCAACATTGAGCAGCGTATCAACTACGGTTCAACCGCCGCTCACTTATGATAACCAAACCTTACTATCAACGCTACTAACTCGTATTGAACAAAGCGGTACATCTACCCAAAAATCCATAATAACGGTAGTAAAGAATGCGCTGAAGCATAAGGGCTCGTCTACCGAGATACCAATCAATCAACAGCTGCTACAATGGATCAGAGCAAAAGACGCTGATGCACTTTATTATTGTGCAAGTAATGACAACATGGAGATGACGGTTCGTATCCGTGCTATCGAAGCGCTTGGGCAGCTATATAACCCAAATATTGAACAATGGCTGACGACGCTCATGACACATGAAAACTCAGACATTCAGAAGCTTGCTTATAAAGTACTACGCCGCTGGCAACGTGCCATGATACGAGCACAGCAAAAGCGTCCGTTGGCATATAGTCAGGACAGCAGTCAAAAAAGCAATCAGGGTGAAGGAGACAGTCAATGACTATAGACAATCAATTAGACCAAGCATCAGAAACAGAGTCAGAAATAGTAGCAAACACTGATGGCCTGATGATGCAGTTAGACTACGCCGCACCTAGCCAAATCAGTCAAGTTAACGAATCGTCAGACTCACTGTCGGAGGCGCAAACAAGCGAACACACTCAGCATGTGGCACTATTTGCTCAGCTGAATCGATCGGAGGTTAACTTCCACGGTAAGGTCAAGTCTCCCCTTGTCTTTCGTGACAGTTTGCTAGCCCTATTTGATGTGGTCAGTAGTGATTATCGCTATGTGCCAAAAGACCGCTCAGCGTACACGGTATTTATGCAGATGCGCCGTGCCAGCAGCAATAAAAACCTATTTACTGCGCAGCGTGATTATTTCACGTGGTTGTTCGACAATGACCCACTGGCTTTTTGTATTTTGGACCCGATTATTCAGGTGCATGAGCAAGGTGTTAGCTTTGAGGTATTTAGCCGTGATGAAGGCTGCTATGCTCAATTGACATTGACCAATGAGATTTTTGAGCAAAATGCCGAAGCTACCCTTGGCACCACCAGTATTGATTACAGTGCGGCTTTGTTTAACGGTATTGAGAAAATACGAGATCATCAACAAACGATATTAGACATTGGTCATGAAGCGGTCGGCTTACAATTACTCGAAACCATGCCAGAGACCGCTGAAGCAGATACTGATAGTACAGTAACTACGCCCACCGTAAAAAAACAGATCATAGAAAAGCGCATCAATGTGCCCAAAAGCTGGATCAGAGCACTGCTGCAAGTACAGTCTGCAGGTCAATTGCCACAAGACACCATCCATCTTGATCCAATCGCACTGTACAACGTGCTGTTTGAGCTGCGTATGCATGCTGACATTAAAGGCAAACGCCGTGGATTATTGATTGAGCTTAGACCTCAGCAGCTGCCAGTGATTATATTAGAGCCTTTTGATATTACTGTCACCAGCCAAGTTAGCCAACAGCAAAAACCCTATCAAGGTCAACAAGCAAAGCTCATTCGCTTATGGGGTCGCCGTCGTCTCAGCCTATTAAAACGTCTGTTGCCGCATACTGACAGCGTTTCGGTATCGCTACTGGGTCAAGGCATGCCAAGCTATTGGACACTAAAAGGCAAAGGCTTTCATTTTACCTTTGCTATGACAGGCTTTAGCCAAGCCAACTGGTCACAGTCATTAAACTTTGACTTGTTACTGCCAAAGCGCCCACTGCAAAATACATTAGCTGCTATTGAAGGGTTATCAGACAGTAGTAAAGCAACCTTAGATGATAGTAATAATGATAATAACGATGAGCATAATGGCTTGTCTGTATTAATTAAGACACTGGAAAATACCCCTAGTACGCTAGAAGATTTGGTAAAGTCGCTATCAGCAGATGCTTCATTAACGTCTGTGCCTGTTTCTCACTCACAAGTACAGCAGTGGTTACTGTCAGGTACTCAGCAAGGCTTAATTCGCTATGAGATGGCGACGCAGCTGTATCACTACAGACCTTTGAGCCAAGTGCCGCTTGATATGGCACAGTTCGCTTATCACCACGAAGCAGAAAAGCAGGCTTTTGATTTGATTAGCCGTACGGATGCCGTGCAGAAATTTTCCGTCGAGACTGTCGCTGTCAAAGGTATTACCATTCGTGCAGATATTCATGTCGAAGAAGACAGACGAACCTATTACAGCCAGCTGCAATTAGGCGATGAAGGGCTAGTCACCAAGGCAGAATGTAGCTGTCCGCAGTACTTGCAGCACCGACTCACACAAGGCGTGTGCGCGCATCTTATTGCATTACGTCTGAGTTATAACAATTACGACAGTAACACTGCCAAAAATGACAGCTGGCATGACACCCGTATATTGAGTCAGCGTGTTCCTGTTCGTCACCCTATTAGCCACTCTATTCGCCATTCCACTAAAGTTGCCACTCAGTATAAAAACGAGGCAATCATAGCACCTTCAGATCTGGTGATGGACTTATCTGCGTTGTCACAGCTAGCAAAACCATCATTAGATAATAAGACAGACAATATAAAAGAGAGTATCAAAGACAAAGTGATTGCTACAACAGACGAGACTTGTATTACTTATATCTATCTGACCATCGCACATAAAAAAATAACGATCGAGCAGACCACGGGTGATGACAGTACACATCAGCATTTCGTGTTTAACCAACCTGCTCAAGCCAAAGCCGCATTTTTACAACATATTGCCAGATTTGAAGCCAAAGGCTTTATCGAAAACCAAGGGATGTAAGGTATGACCACACACACAGCCAACAATAACGATTACATCAGCCCTGAGCCAGCACCCACTCCTTTTGAGCGTCAGTGGCAGCAACTATGGCAAGATATTGAGCTGGCGGGCGGACGTTACCAATATGTTCAGCAGCAGCTAGTAAGTCAAGGCTTTATGGTCGATCGTCAACCTGTCGACAATATGAGCCCGAAAGAACGGGATCGCTATAAAAAAGCTTTGAAAAAAGAGGCGGCTGAAGAAAAAAGTCTCAAAAAAGCTGCTTGGCAAGCATACAAAGCGCATCACATGGTTTATCTTGGTCGTCATATATATTGGACGGACGATACCAGTATCGATAAGTGGGACGTAAAAGACGCGGCCAATCGGCTGATTGAAAACAAACTGCCATTGCTGCATAAACATAATGAGTTAGCAGAAGCGGTTAACCTTTCCATTCCGCAGTTAAAAGGATTGTGCTATCAAAGAGAAGTTGCCACCAATCTGTCTTATTCGCATTTTACTATTGCCAAACGCAATGGGACAGCACGTCAAATATGGTCGCCGATACCACGTTTGAAGTTTGTACAACGCTGGATTTTGCATAATATTTTGAATAACTTAACGACGCATGGTGCCGCCCATGGCTTTGTACGCGGAAAATCCATCGTGACCAACGCGGCAGTACATAGCAATAGTGAGCTCCTTATTAAGCTTGATGTCAAAGATTTCTTTCCTAGCGTGAGCTGGCGCCGTGTCAAAGGGGTCTTTCGTCATGCTGGCTACCCAGAGCAAATTTCGACATTACTGGCATTACTCTGTACGGAGTCCCCTAGGCAAGTGGTACAGCAAGATGGCGTTACCTACTATGTGGCATTAGGTGATAGAGCCTTGCCACAAGGCGCGCCTACCAGCCCTGCATTAACGAACATTGTTTGCTTAAATCTGGACCGCCGCTTGACAGGGTTAGCAGAAAAATTGGGGCTACGTTATAGTCGTTACGCCGACGACTTGACCTTTAGTGTTCCTGCTATTGAAGACGTCAAACCCAAATCGAAGGCTAAAACAACGATTAAAGCCACGACCAGCACCGCAAAGAAACAAGCCGATGCGCAGCACAACAGGCTAATCGGACAACTGCTCGGCTCAGTCCATAAGATATTACGCGAAGAAGGTTTTGCATTGAATAATGATAAGACACATGTGATTCGTAAAGGCAATCAGCATAACGTTACTGGCATGGTGGTCAATGGACAAGGCGTACCCAGGGTATCTCGTCAAATCAAAAAAATGTTGCGGGCGGCGGTACATAATTTAGAGGCAGGCGGGCAATTGCGTGCTGATGAGACTTTAAATACGTTGTCAGGATATGCCGCTTGGATAGCCTCGGCAGAGCCAGAGTTGGGACATAGTTATCTAGATAGAATTGAGCGTTTGCAAGTACAGCAAGAGACACCTGCATAGATATTTCTTTATATTTATAAAAAATGAGTATTAGAAAATCCTATTTCTAATACTCATTCAAGTAAAGCATGTTAGCTCGGAACTATATTTTAATTAAATCGATAAGAACGCTGCAGTACGACTGTCTTTTGATTGGGCAACGTCATATGGCGTACCTTGTGCGACAATAATCCCACCCGCATCGCCCGCCCCTGGCCCAATATCTATAATCCAGTCACTATTGCTCGCCACCTGCATATCATGTTCAACCATGATGACGGTATTGCCCGCATCGACAAGACCGTTCAGCTGCGTCATAAGCATAGACACGTCAGCAGGGTGTAGGCCAGTGGTTGGTTCATCCAATATGTATAGTGTGTCGCCTCGCTGCGTGCGTTGCAGCTCGGTGGCAAGTTTAATACGCTGTGCTTCGCCACCTGATAATTCAGTGGCAGGCTGACCCAAACGTAAGTAACCAAGTCCAACTTGTAGCAACGCTTCTAATGCACGCAAAATAGGCGCTTCATCGACGAAAAATTCATGGGCTGCTTCAACCGTTAAGTTTAATACTTCAGCGATGTTTTTGTCTCGATAAGTGATTGCCAGCGTTTCCTCGTCATAGCGTTGCCCATGACATACCTGACAAGGCGCGTAGACGCTTGGTAGAAACAACAGCTCAACACTGACAAACCCTAACCCTTCACAATTTGGGCAGCGGCCTTTGGTCGTGTTAAATGAGAACCTGCCAGCATCATAGCCATGAGATTTTGCTTGCTTAGTCGCCGCAAAAATCTTCCGCACATCATCAAACAGACCCGTATAGGTTGCCAAGTTAGAGCGCGGTGTACGACCAATTGCTTTTTGATTAATATTAATGAGACGTCGGACATGCTCCATGCCAGCGACGATTTCACCGCCAGTTACTGACTCAAGCTCCTGCTCAAGTAAGTCCGCCTCACCGACAGGCGATTCTGTGACTGTTTTTTGCCCCAAGGCTTCATTGATAAGCTCTACCAACGCTTGACTGACGAGACTTGATTTGCCTGAGCCCGAGACCCCTGTGACACTGGTCATTACCCCAAGCGGAAACTCAACGTCTAATCCTGTTATGTTATTTCGCTCAATATTGGCAAGCTTAAGCCAGGCTGCTGGCTGCCTTGTATTAGATTTTGACTGTGCGTTAGATGTCGCATCGGCAAAGAGATATTGACCAGTATGCGACTGTTCAATCTCACGAAGTCCATCTATAGGGCCACTATAGACAATCTCGCCACCATGCGTGCCTGCCTTTGGCCCGACATCGACTACCCAATCAGCATGTCTGATGACACTAACATCATGCTCAACAACAAATACTGAATTCCCAGCTGCGATTAGCTCATCCAATGCACCTAGTAATGCTTGAGTATCAGCGGGATGCAGACCTGCTGATGGCTCATCAAGAACATACACCACGCCAAACAGCTGCGAGCGAATTTGAGTGGCCAAACGCAGTCGCTGTAATTCACCAGGAGAGAGTGTCGGTGTGGTACGTTCAAGCGAGAGATATCCTAACCCTAACCTTGTCAGCGCTTCAACACGAGAGAGAATATCACTGGCGATACGTTGGGCAACGATGGCTTTTTCGCGGTTTGGCGTGTCATCAGTTACCTTAGTCCGCGCTGTTTTTTCCAGTTTTTCCGCCATTTCAGTCAGTGTTAGCTGTGATAGCTCTCCGATATCGAGTCCTGCAAACTTAACCGATAGCGATTCTTTCTTTAGTTTTTTACCATGACATTCTGGACACTCAGATATCTGCATAAACTGCGAGACGCGTTTTTTAGTACGCGGGCTCTGAGTGGTAGCAAAAGAGTGCAAAATGAAGTTTTTGGCACTGGTAAAAGTACCCATATAGTTTGGCTTTTCGCCTTTTTCTATCGCATCGCGCGTTTGCTCAATGTTGTATTCAGGATAGACAGGTACTGTTGGCGTATCATCTGTAAACAAAATCCAGTCGCGTGTTTTTTTAGGTAGTGTGTGCCATGGTTTATCAATATCATAGCCCAATGTGGTCAATATACGACTGAGGTTTTGACCTTGCCACGCTGGTGGCCACGCTGCAATCGCACGCTCACGGATGGTCTTGGTATTGTCTGGCACCAGCAACTCTTCAGTGACCTCAAATACGCGGCCAATACCTGAACAAGTTGGGCAAGCACCATCTGGCGTATTGGGAGAGAATGCATCGGCATATAGTATTCCTTGATCTGCCGGATATTCTCCTGCTCGTGAGTACAGCATGCGCAGGCCATTGGATATCGTCGTAACGCTACCCACAGACGAGCGCACTGAAGGCGTACCTCGCTTCTGCTGTAAAGCGACTGCTGGTGGTAACCCTTCTATAGAATCAACGTCTGGCTCATCGACCTGATCAATGAGTCGTCTGGCATAAGGCGATACAGAATCAAGATAACGGCGTTGTGACTCGGCAAATAGTGTACCGAATGCTAATGACGACTTGCCTGAGCCTGAGATACCAGTAAAGACCACCAAGGCATTACGAGGTAAGTCAACATCAACGTTCTTCAAATTGTGTACGCGCGCACCTCTGACCTGAATATTATCTTGGTCAGGGTTATAAAGGGTATTTCTCACTGTGCTTGTTTTACTTGTTTTTTCTTCTAATTTTTCTGAATTTGCCATAGCGTTATTGTTCCTATCGAATCGTTGTTTATTCCTAACGTGCTTAGTTTTCTTTACTTGATTAGTTGTCTTTATTTAATTAGCAGAAAGGTTAACACGTACTCATGTGTGGCCATGGCTAGGCTTACATATCAATAGCATAGATAGACAAAACGATAACTCAAGTCACCCAATCATTAATAATAAAAAACCCGCATCAAGGCGGGTTTTGTTCAGCAAGAACTGAAAATTTAGACATTAAGACACAACCAAGCGCATCAATTGGGTACTAATATAACCACCAAATGTCCCTACTGCGTAACCTAAAATACCCAAGAACACGCCAACAGGCGCTAGCGATGGATGAAAAGCTGTGGCGACAATCGGTGCAGAAGAAGCACCGCCCGTATTGGCATTAGAGCCAACTGCCAAAAAGAAGAACGGTGCTCGAATGATTCTAGCGACAGCAAAGATAATCACGACATGGATGCTCATCCATAGTAAGCCGATTAACAGTAAACGCCACTGTGAGACGATTCCAGCCAGATTGATTTGCATACCAATCGCGGCGATTAATACAAAGATAAATACCGTGCCGATTTTTGATGCACCCACATGGTCAAGCCGACGAATCTTAGTAAATGAAAAGATGACGCCTATTAAAGTGATAATCACCACCATCCAAAAGAACGAGCTGGCAAAGCTATATTGAACGGCCCAACTATAAGGGGCAAAGAAATCTGCAATCTGGCCACCGACAAAGTGCGCCACTCCGACCATCGCAAAGCATAAGCCAAACATCACCATCAAATCATTGATAGTGGCTGGGCGGGCATGATCACGCTCATAGCTCTCGACTGCTTTGACTACTTTATCAATACTACTCGTATCAGCTCGCAAAAAGCGGTCTATCTTATCGCTATGTTTTGCCATTACTAAGATAGCTAACAGCCACAGCGAGGCATTGGTGGTATCGACCAAAATCATCATACCAAACAAATCATCACTGACCCCAAACAGCTCCTTCATCGCTGCTTGGTTGGCCGCGCCGCCAATCCAACTACCTGCTACAGCAGAAAACCCACGCCATAAAGTATCATCGGTAAACATGGCAGGCGATACCCATTTAGCGACTCCCAAACTGATTGGACCACTGATGACGATAGCGATACTGGCAGCAAAAAACATAGCGATCGCTTTCCAGCCTAAGCCCAGTATTTTAGGCACATCCATGGATAAGGTCATCAATAGCAAACTTGCTGGCAGTAAGTAAGTGGCAGTAAAGCCATATATCTGCGAACCAACACCATCGGCAAACACGCCCAAACTGTTTAAAGTGGCTGGTATAAAGCAGCAAAGCACAATACCAGGTAGTACGGCATAAAACCGACGCCAAAACTTACCCGGCAAGCCTTGGGTATAAAAAACCAGACCAATAATGGCCATGATAATGCCAAAGGCTAATGGCAAATTATCAATTGCTAAATTTGAGGTGGCAGGCATCAAGGCGCTCCAAGAGTTACAACGGGCAAAAGTAAATCAGTATAGACAAGGCAAAAAACTCCTGCAAGCAGCCATCAAATATTAGCTAGGATTTGCCGAGTAGTATTTGACAGGATAAATGGCAAGGTGACGGCTAGACACGTAACGTCATACGCCCGTTATTGAGCAATATAAAACAGGTAAACGCAAAAAAAACCAGATAACAAGTATCTGGCCTTTTTAGTGCTATCTTTAGACGATTAATGAATCAACGATTTTAATCGTCAAATATAGCTGTATTACGAGTTGTTACCACGGTTGCCGCCGTTTGGACGACCTTGGCCACGGCTGTCAGAACGACCAGCTGGACGACCTTGGCTACCGCTTGGACGACCGCGACCAGTTGCAGCGCGCTCACCACGTGGAACGCCATTGCTATCACCGCGGCTTGGGCCACCAGTGCGCTTGCCTTGATACGGCTTGCCACCTGAACGCTCATTCGGTTTGCCTGACGTGTCACGTGGCTTACCTTGATAACCGCTGTCATTGCTAGCGCGTTGACCAGTGTTGCTATCGCTTGAACGACCACGACCTTGACCACCACCGCTAGATTTACCAGCATAGCCACCGCCTGAACGACCACGGCCTTGACCGCCACCGCCGTTAGAACGACCACGACCACGGCCACGACCATTACCTTTGTTTTCGCTAGGTACGTAAGTTTTCTTAGGCTCCATACCTTCGATAACACATACTTCCATTTTGCGATCTAAATAACGGTTGATAGCGTTAAGCTGTGGACGATCATCCATGCTACATAGGCTGATAGCAACACCAGTACGACCAGCACGACCACAACGACCGATACGATGGACGTAATCTTCAGTCTGACGCGGCAAGTCATAGTTGATAACGTGCGAGATAGCTGGGATATCTAGACCACGAGCAGCAACGTCAGTCGCTACTAGGATTTTTACTTTACCATTACGCAAGTCTTGAACGATACGGTTACGCTTGCTCTGTGGCAAGTCACCATGTAGGAAGCTTGCTTTATGGCCTGCTTCTTGTAACTGTTTAGCCAGTTTTTCAGTGCTACGTTTGGTAGCAGCAAAGATAATGATTTGTTCCATATCTTGTTGGCAAACGATTTTGTCAAGTAAACGGTTTTTGTGATCAAAATCATCACAGTAGTACACTTTTTCTTCGATGTGTGCAGATTCTACTTTGATTGATACGCGCTCAGGGTTCTTAGTGAAACTGGCAGCGATTTTACCTACTGGGCCATCCCAAGTTGCTGAACACATGATCGTTTGACGATCGATTGGCGCTGCACGAAGGATGTCACTGATGTCATCAGCAAAACCCATGTCTAGCATACGGTCAGCTTCGTCAAGTACCAATACTTCTAGGTTTGACAAATCAACGCGACCTGCATTGATATGGTCAAGTAGACGACCAGGCGTTGCAACGATTACTTGAACGCCCTTTTTCAAAGCAGTGATCTGACCGTTGTATGGTGCGCCGCCAACTAGTGGTACACAAAATAGACCGCGCATATCTTTAGAATAAGTGCGAACGCTGTCATGTACTTGCTGAGCAAGTTCACGCGTTGGCGTTAGGATAAGTGCTTTGGTTAGTTTGTCAAAGCTAGTCGCACGGCTCAAACGGTCAAGTACAGGGATAACGAAAGCCGCTGTTTTACCACTACCCGTTTGCGCTGACAATAAAAGGTCACGACCGGCTAGAGCAAAAGGAATGGCTTGTTCTTGAATAGGGGTTGGATTGGTATAGCCACTGCGATCAAGGGCAGTAAGAATTGGCTTAGCAATGCCAAGATCAGTAAAAGTGATTTTGTTTTCTTCAGTGGCGTCAGTAGCAGCCGCTTGAGTATTGTTATCAGTATTTGGAGTGTCAGTGCTTTCGATGATGCCGTTTTCAGCGGCGATTGCAGATAAGATGTCAGTCATAAGAATCCTTGGTAAGTATAAGTTGCTGTAAATTCAGCAAACTTGATGCATACCACTGATAACCGTTCACCACGCTGCTCTTATTAGCATTACCGAGCAATATAAAATTGTCGATAATTAGAAACCAAGCCAATAGAGCTTAGCGTCTTTATAATAAATGCGTTCGTGCTGTCTGACGTATTTTGGTGGTAGTGCCGAGTGTCTTATCCTTGCTTGATATACGCTCATTATCAATGCTTTGTCCAAAGCAGATAAAGGCAAACAGCAACCAATCTAGACCCTAGTTATAGGCCAGTAGATAAGATATGAGTCAAAAATAACTGATATTTTTAAAGGTTATTTAAGTACACAAAATCATCGGCAACAATTACTTATGGTCATCCTAGACCCAAAATCGCAGGCGATGTTATCAATCTCATAATTCACGAAAGCCTAAGCTAACGAGGCGACGCAGTATAGCACAATAAAAAAATATATGTACCTATTTCTTCAATTACTGAGTAAATAAGCACTAACAGTGTTGATAATAAACAAGTTTAGTTGTTTTATTTAATAACTAAAGCAAATGAGCTACTCACTATTTATCTATCGTACTACTTTGACTTCTGTTACATAAGTAGGTAGCTGCCATGCCCCGCCCGCCTCGATTAAGCGGCAAAGTCCAGTGGTGCTTTCATGGCTTTTTTCAAATGCACGGCCCGTCCATAGCCAATCGGTTTTGCTCATGCAATCACCGATGCCGCGACCTTTTTGTACAGAGGTAAGCTTGCCTTTATCGTAGCCAGTAGCATTGGTCGTAACCAACGTTGGCTTATAAGGTTTACTATCATTGAGCACCCAAACCCCTGCTCCAGCGTTATAAGCGCCTGTCCAGCACTCATGCTGTGCCAACAGCTGAGAGCCATTTAGACGACTGATACGCCAAGGTGATTTGTCTGAAAGATTGGGACAAACGCTGTCTGCATCTTTCATTGTGCCTTTTACCAACGCTGCCAACTGAGAGGACCTCATTACAAACTTTTTGTCATTACCATCGTCCGCTTTGGCGCTTGGAACGATGAACTGCAGTACTGGCGCGGCTTTGGGAGGTAATATACCGCCACTAGATTTAGCAGCATCGTCATTTTTGATAAAAGCACTGGATGTACCAACGCGACCTTGGAACTCATCGGCTTTTAGCATAGCAGCACTGGCACCTTTGTCAGAGAGCTGCCAACGTGAATTGCGCAAGGCCAACGTAATCTTGCTAGATTTGGTCAAAGCTTCTAACAATGCAGTTACCTGCGCTTGAGTAAGCTCAGCGTTACCTGCAGCGGCTGAATATGGCTTCGTCTCACCATAATCCTTATCATTAATAAACAACGAGATGCGATGACGATTACCAAGCTGCATTAAGGCTTTAGACGAGCTGTCCTTTGCTCCGCCAAGCTTTACTTTACCATCCACGCCAGCATTTGCACCTGCACGGCGTACGAGCAATATAGAAACCGGAAACTCACTGTTATTCTCTGCTTGATACCCTGCCAGCCGGCACGTACGCGTATTATCACAAGCGACTTGCCAGTCTTGACTAGTAAACTCAGTCGATGTATTGGCCATACTGGTGGTACTGAATAAAGCGGTACTAAGCGCTGCAAGTACAGGCAGTAATATTTTATTTTTTATCATATAGGTGGATTGTTCTTTTATTTTTTTAGGTATGTTTTCTGAATAATACTCTACAGTGATGTTTTTGGGATTTTTATTAGACTGGGCACTGTTTTTATAGCTATTGTCATCATACTTATTATCGTCATAGATAATGCCTGACCTACTAACACCAGTTAAATCAGCGCCTCTTGATAGCGACATATCGTTTATATAATTATTGTCTTTCATAATCATCACCTTTCAGTAGAAGAAGTATAAACACCTGTCTATTGTAATGGTGCCCGGCTATCTTAACGCACTAGTGTTTCTATCTGTTGTACTAATGTATCATTGTGTAAAGACAAAAGAAAGACCTAGCATACATTATATTCATTTTTATGAATATAAGTAAAAAGGCTGATAAGCTATTTGCTTATCAGCCTTGCTGCTGTGTTTAAGGTTTATTTATGCTTAAAATGTACTGTTAGATCTAAACTGTATTGAGTACTTAGTTTAGTCGATTGGTTTTAGCTCTAGCGCTACTGCACGTTTAACCGCAGGACGTTCAGCGATTTTCTTAGCCCAACGCTGCAAGTGTTTATAGTCTTCTACTTGTAAAAATTCTGCCGCGTCATAGAGCTTACCTAGTGCCAACTGACCATACCAAGACCAGACAATCATATCCGCAATGTTGTAATCAGATTCATCATTGCCGCACAGGTACTCATTATCTTTTAAATGCGTATCTAATACATCGAGCTGACGCTTGGTTTCCATCGTATAGCGGTTGATTGGGTACTCTAGAGGTTCAGGCGCATACGCATAAAAGTGTCCAAAGCCGCCACCTAAGAAAGGCGCGCTACCCATTTGCCACATAATCCAAGACAAACAATCTGCTCGCGCTTTGCCAGTAGCCAGTGGTAGGAACTTATCAAACTTTTCTGCTAGATACATTAAGATAGCACCCGACTCAAAGAGTGCTATCGGCCCCTCTGCTGTATCAGTAGAATGATCGACCAAGGCTGGAATCTTTGAATTAGGGTTTATCTCTACGAACCCTGAGCCAAACTGCTCACCTTTAGAAATATCGATTTTATAGGCATCATATGCTGCTCCGTCAATGCCAAGCTCTGCCAGCTCTTCTAATAGTATGTTTACCTTGACACCATTTGGCGTATTTAACGAGTACAGCTGTAACGGAGCATTGCCAACAGGCAGCTCTTTATCATAGCGAGCTCCAGACGTTGGACTATTAATACTAGCAAACTTGCCGCCGTTGTCTTTATCTTGTGTCCAAACTTTTGGTGGTACGTATTTATTATTATCTTGACTCATAATTTATCCTCGGTTTGTATTTATGACTGCCGTGAAGGTTTACTATAACGAGAACTCGTAACGACTTTAAAGTCCTCTCTTGTAATCAATGTTGTGTTTCTACTGCCAAAGTAAATAGAGAGGAGCTATTAGCACGCATCGAATTTCTTGTCATATTTCGCCTCTTTGCCTTTTTATTAGCTACCCTTCGCATCGTTGCTCTTATATAAGTTATCTTATATCAGTTACTTTGAGTCACTTTTATTATGAGCTAGGCTTTCTTATACTACTCAGCTTGCATAGTGATCTGCTCGCAAATCCGCTATTTTCTTACTTCATAACGAGACGTTCAATGGGATTCACATGGTAACGCTCACCCCAACTCAAGAGAAATACCTGCCTTATGTACTAGCGGTAGCGTTATTTATGCAAATTTTAGACGCTACTATTTTGAATACCTCATTGCCACAAATGGCGCAGGCACTGGGTGAGTCACCACTAAAAATGCAATGGGCCGTCATCAGCTATGCATTAACCTTAGCGATTTTTATCCCTATTAGTGGTTTTTTAGCGGATAAATATGGCACACGCCGCGTATTTTTATCGGCGGTCATCATTTTTTGTGTTGGCTCATTACTGTGCGCGGCCTCACCCACACTAGATTTTTTGATTGGCTCACGCATCGTTCAAGGTATTGGTGGCGCGATGATGACGCCTGTCGCTCGTTTGATATTGGTTAAGTCTTATCCGCGCAATAAGCTGCTCACTGTGATGAATTTTGCTGTAATACCTGCATTGGTTGCACCATTAGTCGGTCCAGTATTGGGCGGCTATATCGTGCAATATGCCAGCTGGCATTGGATATTTTTGATCAATATACCGATGGGTGTGGCAGGTTTTATCATGGGCAAAAAACTGGTTCCAGCGCTATTTGAAGATACCAAGCGCCTTGACTGGACAGGGTTTGTATTGTTTGCCGCCGCTGCTTGCGGATTCACTCTCGCTGTCGAGTTTGGTTCACAGACTGGTCGCGGGGTTTATGGGCTATTACTCGGGTTAGGCGCAAGTCTATTGATCGGTGCGTACATCTGGCATGCCAAACGGCGAGCAGCTCCCCTGTTTCCACTCAGCTTGTTTGATATTCGTACCTTTCGAATCGGTATTACAGGCAATTTGTTTACGCGGCTTGGTATCAGTGCCGTGCCATTTTTGCTGCCCTTGTTACTCCAAGTGGTGTTTGAGTACTCACCTTCGCAGGCAGGTTGGTTGCTTGCCCCGATTGCGGTGGGTGCTATAGGTATCAAACCTTGGGTTAGCAAGATTATTCAGCGGTTTAGCTACCGTAAAGTACTGGTCTATAATACCTTGTTTATGGGTTCGCTTATCATTGTGCTAGCGCAGTTTAATGATGCCTCGCAGTGGCTATGGTTTATACCCATCCTGACCATCATGGGTGCCTGTAACTCCATGCAGTTCAGTGCGATGAATACGATTACTATTGGCGATTTACAGGGCACACAGACTAGTAGCGGTAATAGCTTAATGGCGGTCAATCAGCAGTTGGCGATTAGCTTTGGTATTGCGTTCGGTGCTGCTGTGTTGAATCTATTACGTGAGCGTCTACAGATGGATACGTTAGTAGCGTTCCAAACCACTTATTGGATATTGGGCATTTTGACCATTCTCTCGGGGCTGTATTTTTTACGTCTAAAACCTGAGGATGGCCGCGGTTTATACTAGGGTGTGTCTTCAATCGAGATAAGCTTTCTATTGAGTGAGATTTTACGTACGGCAAGTCTCTATTCTATATATCCGAAACGTTAAAAATAGCTTATCTATAGACAGAAAAAAGCCAGCATGCGATTGGATTATCAATCTCATACTGGCTTTTTTTATTATGACTTACATTAATAGCAAATACTATTATGCGTCATCATCACTCATTTGCGATTGGATGTAGCGTTCTACACCAATACTTTCTATCAAGTCTTGCTGCGTTTCTAACCAGTCTTCATACTCTTCATTGCCATCTTTTAGCGTGACTAATAGCTGGCGGGAGACATAGTCAGACTTTGTTTCACATAAGGTGACGGCATCAGTAATAATATCAAATTTTTGTCTCTCAAGACGTAAATTGCACTCAATGATTTCTGGTACATCTTCACCGACCAAGACCTTGCCCAGTTCCTGCAAGTTTGGCAAACCGCCTAGCAATAAAATACGAGCGATTAGGTCGTCTGACCATTTCATCTCAGCAATAGATTGCTTATATAATGAGTCATTAAGCGCCTCTAGACCCCAATGACGTGCAATACGTGCATGCAAAAAATACTGGTTGATGGCAATCAATGACTGCCCAAGTACTTTGTTTAACGCGCGAATAACTTCTTTATCCCCTGTCATTACCTTTCTCCCTTAATCTCTGTTATTTATGCTAAATACTGTGAATGCTACTTATATGTAGGATGATATCAGACAATATTAGGAGTGACTTCAGCCATTTGGCTTTGTAGGTAATTCGGTAGACCAATCATGTCGATGAGACGGAGCTGCTGCTCAAGCCAATGCGCATGATCTTCTTCGGTATCTTTCAACTGCTCAACCAACATCTCACGCGTGACATAGTCATGCTCTGCTTCGCAAAGTGCGATGCCTTCTTTTAGATGCTTTTGTACTTGGTACTCTAAATCTAGGTCAAACTGCAACATCTCAGGGACAGTCGCACCAATATGGATAGCATCGACCGACATCTTTGGCGTGCCACTCAACATCAAGATACGGCGAATGATATTCTGTGCGTGTAGCGTTTCGTCTTCCATTTCATGATGGATACGATCGTACAACTTGCCATAGTGCCACTCAGCATACATCTCTGAATGGATAAAATATTGGTCACGGGCAGCAAGCTCACCACCTAGTAAGAAATTCAAATAATCAATGACTTTCTGGCTACCTATCATAACGCGTACTCCCCTATTTATTTTTACCGATCACCATACATCCACAATTTATTATATAAGGATAGCATAATTGGCAAACTGACCAGTAAAAATCAAAATCAATAAAATGGCTTCTAATCTCAGGTAAATATAGTAGCATACAGGCGCAGTATAGGGTGTAACGTTATGAACTAAGAATAAGATGCTAATTGAGAATCATAATTAGCTACAACTGGCATGAAACTATTTCATATAGTTCGTGTTGGTGTATGACTGAAGTTATATGGACGCTTGCACACTGCTCCTTATGTATAATAAATAGAGCTAGATGCAAAATACTGAATATAATTTATCGTGTTAGATTTTATTGCACTAAATAATGAGAATGTGTGATTAACAGTGTTTAAACGGCGTATGCTAGATTATCGAGTTTTGCATGATGTTCGTTTAGGTAGTCATTGACCATCGGCTCACAGCAGCCACAGCACGTTGCCACGTCGAGCGTATCTTTTAGACCATCGAGCGTATCAACACCTGCAGCAATAGCTGCTTTGATTTGCTTTTCTTTTACGTTGTTACAGATACATACGTACATGGATTGGCTCCTCGAAATACCACTATTCGATAATGACGGCATACGACACTTATATAGAAAACCTTTGTGATAAGTGTCGTTGATAAACGGATAATTTACTGTTTTCTAGCAATTAAAAATTAGTTGTTGAAATCACGTTTATCCCTTGCAGTATAATAACGATAATTATTATCATTTTCAATCACATTCGATATATTTATTCGTTGAGACAGTATCCTTGTATTACAGGCATTTCATTTATGTAAGCGGATATAAGTGTGCGTGTAACCGAATATTGTCAAAGGTAGTGAATTGACGATGAACTGTAAATTTGCTTATTTTTTAATCGATTTTGTAGATAACTGCTGTTATATTGAACCCCTATTAACGAAGCCCATTGGAATTCTCCTATGTCTGATAATAATTTTACGATACGACCTATCGATTTATTCAAAGTCCTATCTGATCCGACACGTCTAAAAATATTTCAAATTCTTTTTAAAAAAGAAGCACGTTGCGTGGGTGATTTGGTAGATATGCTTGACCAGCCACAACCAACAATATCACGCCACCTAAACCATTTGAAAAAATTGGGTATTTTGAGCTGTGTGCGTGATGGTACTTGGATGTGGTATGAGGTCGCTGATGATTTACCAGATTGGTGTCAAGATATCTTAGACATCACCTACGAGCAAATCACTCCTAGCGGCACTAGTAGAGATGCATCGGATCTTGCTTAGATACTATTGTCCGCTTAGATTTTTAGCTCTTTGACTGCGCTTTATAAAAAGCGCTTGAGACCATAAATCTGCGGCAATGCTCCAGACCAAAAAAGACCTACTTTCGTAGGTCTTTTTTTTGCTCAACTATTGATAATTTGACTTAAATTGCGCTAGGTCAAATACTTATACAAGATCTAAGAAATCGCTGATAAAGGCGTTGGCTGGCTGGTGTATCAACTCCTCTGACGTGCCTACCTGCTCTACTCGGCCCTGATTCATCACAACGATCTCATCTGATACCGCACGTGCTTCTTCTTGATCATGCGTTACCATGATACTGGTGATACCAAGCTCGTGGTGGATGTTCTTTAACCATGTACGCAGTTCTTTACGGACTTTGGCATCTAGTGCACCAAACGGCTCATCTAGTAGCAACAGCTTCGGTTTGACAGCAAGTGCACGTGCTAGCGCTATGCGCTGGCGCTGACCACCTGATAGCTGATGCGGATAAGCATTGGCAACTTGTGGTAGCTGCACGAGGTCTAAGAGCTCTGCCACACGCTTATTAATATCAGCTTTGCTCGGGCGTTCGTTTTTTGGCAACAAGGTCAATCCAAACGCCACATTGTCCGCGATGTTCTTATGGCGAAACAGCGCATAATGCTGAAACATAAAGCCAATATGGCGCTTTTGGACTGGGGTATTGGTCACATCTAGCTCATCAAACAATACCTGTCCAGAGTCAGCATATTCCAGACCCGCGATAATACGTAGCAAGGTAGTCTTACCGCAGCCTGATGGACCTAGTAACGTCGTCAATTTGCCAGTCGGCACCGTGATATTGATATTGTCTAAAGCCGTAAAATTGCCGAATTTTTTATTAACGTTGCGAATCTCAATGCTCATAATCGTATCTCTTATTATATCTTTTGTCGTATCGTGGCAAGTAGCTGAGTAGCGACTGCATCCGTAGTATTAACATCATTTATCAGATAATGGCAGTTATACCTTGCCAGTACTGTCCGCACTCGTCGATTCAGTAGCGGCAGTGGCATTAGCACTCACTGGCAGTTCAGGTGCGCTGGCGAGCCGCTCAGACTTGGCAAATTTACGCTCTTGTATCTTGGTCATGACTTGCTGAATCAGTAGCGTCACTAAGGCCAATGCAGCCAATATGCTCGATAAGGCAAACGCAGCGGTAAAGTTATAATCGTTATAGGCAATCTCAACCAATAGCGGCATGGTGTTGGTCTCGCCGCGAATGTGACCAGATACCACGCTGACCGCACCAAACTCACCCATCGCGCGGGCATTGGTCAGAATCAAACCATATAGCAGCGCCCATTTGATATTAGGCAGTGTCACATGCCAAAACGTCTGCCAACCAGTCGCGCCTAATGTTAACGCTGCTTGCTCTTCAGAGTCGCCTTGAGTCTGCATCAATGGAATCAGCTCACGTGCAACAAAAGGAAAGGTCACAAACAACGTTGCCAAAATAATACCAGGCACCGCATATATGACCTGAAAACCCATACTCTCAAGCCAACCGCCGATAGTAGAGTTCAGTCCAAACAGCAGCACAAACATCAAACCTGCAACCACTGGCGATACCGAAAATGGCAAATCTAGCAAAGTGGTGACCAGCTGCTTACCTTTAAACTGATAGCGCGTGACCAACCATGCAATTGCAATGCCCATTACCATATTAATCGGTAAAACAATTCCTGCCGTAATAAGCGTCAGCTTGATGGCTTGCAAAGCTTCAGGGTCTACTAATGAAGCAATATACAACTGCCAACCATTTTTAAAGGCTTCATAAAACACAGCCAGTAATGGAATAACCAACATGACAATCATGAATAGCACTGCAATGGCAATAAAGGTGCGACGTATCCATGGCGTATCTTTAGTCGCAGCGTTGCTTTGGTAGTCATAGCTATTAGATATTTGCATATTAGCGAGCTCCTACACGGCGCGACAGTTTCCACTGCATGATATTAATGGTCAGCAGGATGACAAATGATATGAGTAGCATAAATAATGCAACCGCAGAAGCACCTTGAATATCAAACTGCTCAAGTTTACTGATAATGATAAGCGGTAAAATCTCAGACTGCATCGGAATATTGCCCGCGATAAAGATAACCGAGCCATACTCGCCAGTGGCGCGGGCAAACATCATACCTGCACCCATCAGCAAGGCTGGCAATAACTCCGGCAAAATCACTTTACGAAAAGTCGTCAAACGATTGGCACCCAATACGGCTGCGGCTTCTTCAAACTCTACTGACAGCTCAGCAAGTACAGGCTGTACCGCACGGACAATAAAGGGGAAACTAACCACAACTAAAGCCAGCCAAATACCTATTGGCGTAAAAGCGACCTGAATATCGAACTTGGCAAACCATTGACCGATCAAGCCATTAGGCGCATATAAAGTGGCAAGCGAGATACCTGTAACGGCCGTTGGTAAGGCAAATGGCAAATCAACTAAGGCATTAATCAGTGACTTACCCCAAAAATCATAGCGGACAAGTACCCATGCGACCAACGTCCCAAATACCATATTGGTCAGCATCGCCAAAAACGACATCCATAAGCTCAGCTTAATAGCGGCAGTGACTTGTGGCTGGGTAATGGTTTCCCAAAAGCCCGTCCAACCCATCTGCGTTGTGGTATAGGCCATCATGGCAAACGGTAGTACCACCAATAACGACAAGCTAAAGACAGTAATACCCATGCTCAGACCGAACCCGGGTAGCACATTGCGCTGACGCAAACGGGTCAGCCAACCTTTTTTATTGCCGGGCTTACTGGCAGAAGAAGATGTTGCACTCATAGTGATGTCCTATTGCCTAACTGATGGTACTTAGCGAGGGTGCTCACTGTAAGACCATTATTACCATTGTTATCAAAATTATTATTGGTCGGCTTATGATATAAAGGACATAGTGCGTACGACCATGTCCTTTATGGGGTGCTTCATGACTGACTGTACGAATAATTGAGTTAATCCGTTCCAGCGGTTAGCGCAGTAGCTGCTCTAAGTACTTAGCAAGTGATTACTGAGGCGCGTTAATTGCCAATTGGTCAAACACACCGCCATCGCTGAAGTAAGTGCTCATGATCTCATCCCACGTACCAAAGGCATCATTCGGGCGGAAAGTCTCAACTGGCGGTAATTTGTCACCGTTTTTGTCAAGAACGCTCTTAACGCTAGGACGTAGATATAGATTGGCCGCTAGCTGCTGAGCAGGCTCACTCCATAAGTAATCAAGGTACGCTTTGGCAGCGTCTGTAGTGCCTTTTTTATCTGTTACCGTCTTCACAACTGCTACAGGGCTTTCTGATTTAATTGAGTATTTTGGATAAACGATGTCTACTTGACCTGCGCCAAAATCAGTCGCTGCAAGGTTGGCTTCGTTTTCAAAAGTAACCAATACATCACCAATACCGCGCTGTACGAAAGTCGTTGTCGCGGCACGTCCGCCGTTTTCATAGACTTTGACATTTTTTAGCATGTCTTTTACGTAGCCTTTAGCTTTTGTTTCATCTTTATTAAAAGCATGTAGACCATAACCGTATGCACCTAAGAACGCGTAACGACCGTTACCCGTCACCTTTGGATTGGCCATGACAATCTCAACACCGTCTTTGGTCAAGTCTTCCCAGTCTTTGATATTTTTTGGATTATCTTTACGTACCAAAAATACGATCGTGCTGGTAAATGGCACTGCGTTGTCTGGGAATTTGCTTTCCCAATCTGACTCAACCAAGCCTTTTTTCTCAAGCAGCTCAATATCAGACCCTTGGTTCATGGTGGCAACATCGGCTTGTAGACCGTTGGCAACAGACAATGCTTGCTTACTTGAGCCGCCGTGTGACTGTTTGATTAGAATATTGCTGTCTGGATTTTCAGCTTTGTAGTGCTCAACAAACAACGGGTTATAGTCTTTGTAGAAATCACGTGCCACATCGTATGAGACATTAAGTAGCTCGATATTTTGCCCTTCTGTCGTTGCTGAACCATCAGCTGCGGCCTCAGTAGTCTCACTGTTGCTACAGCCAGCTAGACCAAGAGTCAAAGCAACGCCAGCAATACTCAAGGCACTAAGAGTTTTACTTTTCTGTTGATAACGAGCTACGTCTGTCATAAATACCTCAAAGATGTCTGTTGTGTAATGCAAGTATGCTAACAGCGCCATCTTATTATGTTTAATGATGAATATGCGTATGTTATTGCCAAAAGGGAATAACCAGTAAACAAAGCTAGACATATCAATAAGTTGTTAAAAGAATCTATATGTATAACTGACTGTTTGTTTATTGATGGTTTTAATACTGGCATGTGCCCTATCTACCTTGTCCGCGTTTTATTGAAAGCAGCTAAGATAGATAGCTATATAAACTGAGAATTAACGACTACTTCGTGGTTGCCAGCTGATCAAAACGGCCACCATCTACAAAGAAAGCATCCATAATCTCTGCCCATGAGCCAAACACAGCCACAGGTTCAAACGTTTCAATATCAGGCAAGGTGTCTTTATGAGCAGCTAGGATTTTCTCATCACTTGGACGCATGTACATTTTTGCCATGAGCTCTTGGGCAGGTTTGTCCCATAAACCTTTCAGATAAGCACTGGCTGCTTCCGTCTTACCAGATTTTTCAGTCACTGCCGTTACGACTGCTACTGGGTTGGCAATCACAATCGAATAGCTCGGGTATACGATATCAACGTTACCCTTTGCAAATTGCTGGGCAGTTAAATGTGCTTCGTTTTCGGTCGTGAGCAGCACATCACCTAGGCCACGCTGAGTAAAGCTGGTCGTTGCAGCGCGCGCCCCATTGTCATAAGTGACCACGTTTGCCAGCAGCTTTTTGATAAAGTCATTGGTTTTTACAGGGTTTTCATTACTGCTTTCTTTGAATTGGTGCAAACCATAACCATAGGCACCCAAGAAGGCATAACGCGCCGTGCCACTGGTTTTCGGGTTCGGGATGACCACATCGACATCATTACGTGCCAAATCTGACCAATCTTTGATATTTTTTGGATTACCGGCGCGAACCAGTAGCACCATAGTGCTGGTGTACGGCACGGCATTATTTGGTAGTGCTTGTTGCCAGTCAGCAGCGACCAAGCCTTTCTCCACCAACAGATTCATATCGCTCTCTTGGTTAAAGGTCACCACATCCGCTTGCAAACCGTTGGCAACAGAAAGCGCCTGCTTACTAGAGCCGCCATGTGACTGATTGATATTTACTTTGCTATTTGGGTGAGTCTTCTGATAGTCGGTACTGAATAAAATGTTGTAGTCTTTATAAAAGTCGCGCGACACATCATAGGAAACGTTGAGTAGATTGACATCTTGCGTCTCGCCACTGGCATTATTTGGCGCGTCATCTTGCGTCGCTTCTGTTGGACTGCAGCCTGTCATCATTATCGCTGCTGCAAGCATACCGCTGGTGGCAAGTACACGCGCTGTCGTCTGTTTATAGTTTATTGACTGGATGCTAGCAATGCTGATTTGTTTGAATTTTTTTTGCATGATGCTCTCGATAAAAGTATTAGAAGCGTTTGTCAAAATCTTGACCATCATCACAGGGCCTACAATCTTTTGAGTTCGGTTGTCGGGATGATGCAAGCTATGCTAGCAGCATAAATAGCAAACGCTTAGTGACGAATTAGCTTATCGACTAGTGAAGTTGGCATAAGTGGGGCTAGCAATCGTTTTACAGCATCAAGCATAAAACGAGGTAAATAACTGCTGGCAGGTTTATTAAGTAGACTATGATTTGGGTAGGCTGTACCATTATTTGTACGTCATAAAGTTTGCTGTATTAATGATATTTTTATTATCCCGCTACTATGTAAACCTTACCCTCCTACTTGAAAAGGCCCTTATATGAATACTTCATACCATCAATTTCGTTCTATTGTAGGGCTAATAATAATGACCGCTACCCTAGCTGCTTTAACAGGCTGTAATAGTATGTCGCCCACTGTGAACAGCGATAGCCACAGCAAGGTCAAATCAGTTGCCAGTACAACATCTGCTTTGCCAGCTATTCAAAATAATGATTTGGGTGACAATGTCTCAGCAGACAGATTTCCAATAGATAAAGTTTCAACAAACAAGGTTTCAGCGGATTACGCTACTGCCGACTACGACAAACGAGCACAAGGCTATGATTGGGTTGGCGTGATGGTACGAGCAGATGGTGATCGACAGATTGACATTAAAGTTCGCTCACGCAGCGATATCAAAAAACCTACTTGTCACTTCGATGGTAAGGCAACACTCATGGGGCAAGATACTGCTCACGGTACGATTTTCCAGGCAAAGGTAAATGGCAGCACTGCTTTTTTCCAATTTAAAGACGACTCCCTCATCATCGACAGCCCAGATAAGTATGCACTGAACTATTTTTGCTCAGGTGGCGGCTCGCTTGCTGGAGAATATAAAAAGCTGGCAACAAATTTGGAGATTTAATAGACAGCGCTAACATGAGTTAAGGCGTGTTTTTCATTTCAAAAGTAGTGATAAAAACAAAAAGGTGCCAGACAATAAGTCTGACACCTTTTTTACGACTGGCTTAGTACAAGTTTTTTATACTGATGATCTGCCCTTATACCGCAGATGCACCCGTTAATTTAACTTCAGTACGCTCTTCTTTTGCGATACCAGCATAGTAGTCACGCAAAATTTGTAGTACTTCTGGACGGCTAAAGTTTTCTGGTACATCTTCGTCTTCTGATAGTGCTTTACGCAGCTTAGTACCTGACACTTTAACGTGCTCAGACGCGTCATGTGGGCAAGTCTTATCAGAAGCCATCGCATTACAAGCATTACACCAGAACGTCCAGCCAATTTTGAGCGGTTGGGTGATAAGATCATCTTTACCAACGTGTTCAAAAATAGTTTGCGCATCAAACGCACCGTAGTAATCGCCGACACCCGCATGGTCACGACCGACAATCAGATGGCTACAGCCATAGTTTTGACGGAATAGCGCATGTAATAATGCCTCACGTGGGCCAGCATAGCGCATATCCAACGGATAGCCTGCTTGTATAACGGTATCTTGTCTAAAGTAGTTGTCGATCAAGGTTTTGATGGCTTCTTGACGAACTTCTGCTGGGATGTCGCCAGGTTTCAATGCGCCTAATAATGAATGAATCAGTACACCATCACAGATTTCAATCGCAATCTTGGCCAGATACTCATGTGAGCGGTGCATTGGGTTGCGCGTCTGGAATGCCGCCACTGTTTTCCAGCCTTTAGCATCCAAAATTGCGCGTGTTTCTGCTGGCGTTTTGTAGATTTCTGGATATAGTGCTGGGAACTCACCTTCGCTTAATACTTCAACGCTACCGGCAATATTGATGGCTTCTTGGCTCAATACTTGCTGTACGCCCGGATGCTCTGAATCCGTGGTCGTGAATACTTGCTGACACTCATGTTCTTTATCGATGGTATAAGTCTCTTCTACCGTCAAGATACCCATGACTTCGCCATCTTGAGCGACCAAGGCTACTTTGTCGCCTTGACTCAAATTATCCGCAGTTTCTTTTGGCGCAGACAAAGTGATAGGAATTGGCCAAAACAAGCCAGCGTTTTCACCGCTTTGCAGACGCATGTTGTCTACCACGCCCTGCCAGTCCGCTTGATTCATAAAACCATTTAACGGAGTAAAACCACCAATACCGAACATGATTAAATCACCACGCTCACGTGAGCTTAGAGTGATGGTCGGCAATGTGCTGGCAAGCTCTAATGCTTGATCACGTGCTGCACCGTTTAATAATAGTGGCTTAAGCTCTGCACTACCATGTGGTGGAACCAGCTTTGATTTGAATTGTGATTGGGTTTGGCTTTGAGTTTGAGACATATAGTTATTAAAACCTCTTATAAAAAGAATGGTTGGAAGAGATGAGCAAAAATGCAAAAGCGATTAAATGTACAAAACTGAGAAGAAAGCCGTCGCTAGATAATAAGTAGCGTACTAGCGACTGGGCATTAAATTTGATACGCATAGGCTACCTAACTTTCGTTATGAAAATTTATGCTGTGTTTGGATATGGATATGTCTGAAAGGAATTTATGTTTCTGGCTACAAGCTTATATGATGTATAGCTGAATTATTTACATTGCGAACGGCAATAAAACCTATTACACACGCAAATCATTTTCGTCGCTGATTTTAAGATTAAAAACAAAACTGAGATTACGTCATGTATCAATATAATTACGCTGACCAGACTTTGGTAGAGGAACGAGTTGCCCAATTTCGCGACCAAACCGAGCGGTTTTTGGCAGGTGAGCTTGCCGAGGAGCAGTACTTACCACTGCGATTGCAAAACGGCTTGTATATCCAGCGTTATGCGCCTATGCTCCGTATCGCCATTCCTTACGGCTTGCTTGCCAGCTATCAGCTACGCAAATTGGCCGAGATTACCCGTAAGTATGATAAAGGCTATGGGCACATGACCACCCGTACCAATATTCAGCTGAACTGGCCAAAACTAGAAGAAGTGCCAGACATTTTGGCTGAGCTTGCGACAGTACAGATGCATGCCATCCAAACCTCAGGTAACTGTATCCGTAATACGACAACGGATCCTTATGCGGGTATCCATAAAGAAGAAATTGCTGACCCACGCCCTTATTGTGAGATTATCCGTCAGTGGTCAACCTTCCACCCTGAGTTTGCCTTTTTACCACGTAAATTTAAAATTGCAGTCATCGGTACCGAAGCGGATCGAGCTGCGACGCAAGTCCATGATGTGGGTCTGCACGTCGTTACCAATGACGCAGGCGAGCTTGGCTTTGAAGTGATCGTTGGTGGTGGCCTCGGGCGTACCCCTATTATCGGCAAAACGATTCGCAAGTTCTTACCGCGCGAGCATTTACTCAGTTATCTTGATGCGGTTTTGCGCGTTTATAACTTGCATGGTCGCCGTGATAACAAGTACAAAGCCCGTATTAAAATTTTGGTTGATAGCTTAGGCGGCGATCAGTTTGGCAAATTGGTGGAGGCTGAGTGGGAAGCACATACTAAAGATGGCCCGCTTACCTTGACTGAAGAGAATTTTGACACCGCTGCTAGCTACTTTAGCATGCCTGATTATCAGTCATTTGATGCGCTCGCAGTACAATCAGAGTTACAAGCACAATTGGCAGACAATAAAGATTTCGCTGATTGGTATAAGCAAAACACCGTGGCACATAAGGTGGACGGTTACCGTGCGGTAGTGATCTCTTTAAAAGCCGGACTGGTGGACGGTCGTTATGTGCCATCAGGTGACTTGAGTGATGCGCAAATGGATGCGCTTGCCGATTTGTCTGATCGTTATAGCTTTGGTGAATTGCGCGGTACGTATCAGCAAAATCTGGTATTCGCTGATGTGCAAACCAATGAGCTTTATGAATTGTGGCAGCAGCTATCAGATTTGCATTTAGCACGCGCCAATATCAATACCTTAACCGACATGATTGTCTGCCCAGGTTGGGATTATTGCTCACTGGCCAATGCGACTACGCACAATATCGCTGAGCAAATCGAAAAGCAGTTTGATGATTTAGATTACTTGTATGATCTTGGTGATATTCGCCTAAACATGTCAGGCTGCATGAATGCTTGCGCCCATCATCACACAGGTGATATCGGCATCTTGGGTGTGGACAAAAAAGGCGAGCACTGGTATCAGATTAGCCTTGGCGGTAACTCTAGTAATGACGCCAAATTGGGCAAAATCTTAGGAAAAGCGGTGCCAGCGGATGATGTGGCCAGCACGCTACAAACCATTTTAGATGTGTATCTCGATATACGCGGCACTAACGAACAAGATGTTGAGGGTTTTGGTGACGTGATTGACCGCGTTGGTATCGCCCCCTTTAAGGAGAAGGTCTATGGCTAATCATCATGTGCTTGATAGCCATGGCGCAGACATCAGTGGCGAAGATACTTGGCAAGCGCTAGCGACAGCGCAGCTGCCTGACGGTATCGCGTTATCAAACCTGACCTTGCTTGAGCTGTTACACAAACAAGAAAAAGTTGATGTACTTGTCCCATTAGCAGATTTATTAAATGCTGATGGAAAACTGGCAAACGGTTTGCTAGAGCAAGTATTGGATATCCTCAAGCAGCACAGCAGCCGATTGGGTGTGTGGATCACATCCAACACCGATGCTGATGATCTGACTGATGTAAAAGAATTTTTATTGACGCAAGACTTGATCGTCATTCATGTCCCAAGTTTTGTGGATGGTCGCGGTTTTAGTTTTGCACAGACCCTGCGTCAGCTTGGTTATGAAGGTGATATTCGCATGGCAGGCGCGTTTGGTCGTGATCAAATCGCTTATTTGCTGCGCGCTGGTGCGACCAGCTTTGTACTCAATGAGCATGATGCTAAATCTGATATTAGCCAAGCCTTCACTGCCCTAGCCAGTAGCTATGATGGTCGAGACGCTTCAGCATTACCGATGTTCTCAAAAAACTGATTTTATTATTCACTATCAAATCGCTATTTTTATATTAACAATTATTAAGGAATGTATTATGAGCCAATTACACCCAAACCTAGATATCGACCAAGCAAACCAAGATTTGCAAGGTAAATCACCTGAGCAAATCGTTGAGTGGGCATTGACGCAAGCCAAAAACCCAATCATCACCACCAACTTCCGTCCTTATGAGTCAGCGATCTTGCATTTGGTTGCCAAGCAGCGCCCTGACATCACGGTATTGTGGGTAGATTCAGGCTATAACACCGATGCGACCTATCAATTTGCCAACAAATTGATTCGTGATCTTGATCTCAACGTTGTGACTTATATCCCAAAACAAACCGCTGCACACCGTGATTCAACCATGAATGGTATCCCAGGCATTGACAACCCGCAACATGGCGAGTTCACTGAACAAGTGAAACTTGAGCCATTCCGCCGCGCCCTTGCTGAGCTAAAGCCTGACGTATGGTTTAACGCGATTCGTAAAGACCAAACAGAATTCCGTCAAGGGCTTGATGTACTTAGCTTATCAAAAGATGGCGTATTGAAAGTAGCGCCATTGTTTGAAAAAACCGATGCAGATTTGGATGTATACTTAGATGAGCACAACTTGCCAAACGAGCATGACTACTTTGATCCAACTAAAGTAGAAGAAAGCCGTGAGTGCGGTCTGCACACGCAGTTGTAATTTTAGTGTTTTCTGAATGAAAAAAGCCCTTTCTTTAATTTAAGAGAGGGCTTTTTTCAGTTTTTCATTGGACTTAAAACTTTTTTTCTACACGTTTACCTTGTCTATTAATGTAGAACCATTCACCATCTTTTTTGACATAGGCGGTACCATCTTTAAAAGGATCAATAAATGGAATGTCATCATAGTCTAATTCAATTGCTACATCACCATTTTTGTCAATAAATCCATGCTTACCGTTATCATAGACAAGTGCTAATCCGTTAATGAAGGGGAAGACCATTGCATAGTCTAGCTCTTTGACTACTTGATTCGACCTATTAATGATCATAAACTTATCATCATTATTAACGACGGCTAAACCACCTGAAAACCAAGTCACACTATAATATTCAATGGGTATCACGATATTATTTAGCCTATCTATAAATCCGAACTTTTCATTTTTTTCAACCGCTGCTAGGCCTTCTGTAAAGGAAATAGTAGAATCATATTCATAAGGAATAACTAACTTATTATTAATATCAATGTATCCATACTTCCCTTCGTTCTCAACTGCAGATAAACCCTCATTAAAACCCATTAAATCATCGTACATTATCGGAATAATTATCTGTCCCTGTTTATCAATGACTCCTCTTCTATTATCTACCACAACCACAGCTAAACCATCTTCAAATGGATAAGTAAGGCTGTATTTGAGAGGTATAACAACTTCACCCTGCATATTAATGTATCCGGATAAGTTGTCCTTATGAACACTTGCTAGACCTTCTACAAAAGCAATTGGAAAGTCATACTGTGTTGGTATTTTTATCACACCTTGCTTATCGATGAATCCATACTTACTACCTTTTATTACGGGCGCGAGTTCACCATCAAACTCACAGTGTTCATCAAATACAACCCCATTTGGTAACTTATAACCTTCAGCCAACGCGCATTCTGCTAGTACATCTGAACTAACTAGCAACCCTAAAATAAGTCCGAAAAAGACAGTACTTGATTTTTTTAGTCTATTAAACGTATTGTTTTGACTCATTATGATGCCTTCATAATTGTTCTGAATTAAAAAATATAAAATTATGCCCTTCTAAACCTCTAGTACGCCTATCATATCTCATAAAATCTATTCCCTTTCTCACAAAAAACCATCATTAACATGACAAAAACGAATATACTAATGCCAATTCACTAGGTGAGAGTGTGCCTGTGATACCTCATAATGGCGACATTCCTTATATCTTTTCTACCTTTTATAATAAACAATTAAATATATGGTGACATTATGAACACCTTCCCGCTATTTTTTAAATTAGAAGACCGTAAAGTGCTTATCGTGGGCGGCGGCGAAGTGGCACTGCGTAAAGCGGACTTGCTCAGCCGTGCAGGCGCCTGTATCACTATACTTGCACCCGATATCAGCCACGAGCTACAAGCCTTACTCACTGACAGCAAACATGAATTTATCTATGAGAACTATAATAAAACCTATATGTCAGGCGCACGGGTAATCATTGCCGCGACTGACGATGAGACGCTGAACCACCAAATTCATGCAGATGCGACTGAGCTAAACATTCCAGTCAATGTGGTCGATACCCCGCATTTATGTGACTTTATCTTTCCAGCCATTATCGATCGCAATCCCATTGTGATTGGTATCTCATCAAATGGTAAAGCGCCAGTATTGGCACGTCTATTACGGGCACGCCTTGAGACATTAATCCCGCAAGGCTACGGAAAATTAGCTAAGCTGGCAGGTGAATTCCGCAGTGAGGTAAAAGCCAAAATACCCACGCTTACAGGTCGTCGTCAGTTTTGGGAGCGCGCATTTGAAGGCCAAGTCAGTCAGCTAATGTTCGCCGGTAATGAAACTGAAGCGACTGCACAACTGCAAGCTGATTTGGATAGTACTGCCGCTGCTATCAGTAAGAAAAGCGACGATACAGACTCGGTTAGAGAGTCAGATGCCATCAAGAACGTCGCACCGGATGAGTCAGAAAAAAGCTTACCAGCCGTTGGTGAAGTCTACATTGTGGGCGCAGGCCCTGGTGATCCAGAACTTTTAACCTTTAAAGCACTGCGTCTAATGCAACAAGCGGACGTGGTGTTTTATGATGCTTTAGTCTCACCGCAGGTCTTAGACTTATGCCGCCGTGATGCTGACAAAGTATTCGTCGGTAAAAAACGCAGCAATCATACGGTTGCGCAATTAGGCATCAATGAGCTACTCGTCAATCATGCCAAACAAGGCCGCCGCGTCGTGCGCCTAAAAGGTGGCGATCCATTTATCTTTGGTCGTGGCGGCGAAGAGATCGAAAGCCTGCGGGCACATAATGTGCCATATCAAGTCGTACCGGGTATCACTGCAGCCAATGCCGCTGCTAGCTATGCAGGCATTCCGCTCACTCACCGTGACCATTCACAATCAGTGCGTTTTGTGACAGGATTTTTGAAAGCTGGTGCACCTAACAGTAACTTTAAGAGTTTCTTAAATACTGATGAGACGGTCGTATTTTATATGGGTCTGCACTCGCTGGCACGTTTGACTGAAGGCTTGGTTGACGCTGGTCGTAGTAGCGAGACGCCGATTGCTATCGTCTCTAATGCGAGTATGTCCAATCAGCAAGTATTGACAGGTACGCTTGCAACGATTGTTGCCAAACAAGAACAAGCACAATTGCCAACGCCTGCCCTTCTCATCATGGGCGACGTGGTCAGCTTGCATCATGATTTGGCTTGGTATAATTTACAAAATCAGCAGCACAGTCAAAACAGCGATGATATAGCTAAAAATTGGTTGCGTGAAGGCTCAAGAGGTGAAGCAATCAAACAGCCCATAGATCAACAAGCTCATGCGCTATCGATGATTGCAAATCTTGCGACAAATTTAGGGGACGATCTAGAGCAGCTCATCATCGATTAATCTTCTGTGTTTTATTATTACCTGTACCGCAAAGCGACCCTGTCAATTATCTATTGGTAGGGTTTTCTTTTGGCAACAGAGAAAATCTCAACGATTCTTGCTAGAATGGAAGCTACCTAATTAATGTTCTGACGTTTAATGATAAGCCAAACTATGCCCCTATCTATTGCTTCTAAATATATCTCTGTTAGACCTTTGACCATACTGCATACCTCAGACTGGCACTTGGGGCGACGCCTATATGGGCGTCTTCGTTACGAAGAATTTGAGTCATTCCTGCATTGGTTACAAGACACCATCAGCGCACAAAAAGTAGATATATTGATTGTTGCGGGTGATATCTTCGACACCATGACCCCAAGCAATAAAGCCCAATCGCTATATTATGAATTTTTGGGTAAGGTCTCACGATCGTGTTGTCAGCATGTGGTTATTGTCGCAGGGAATCACGACTCACCAACATTTTTAGATGCACCCAGTCAGATGCTTAAGTTCTTAAACGTTCATGTGATTGGCACGGCTTGTGATGATTTGAATGATGAAGTATTAGTCTTGGGTGATGACGACAACAATCCTCATTGCATTATCGCCGCTGTGCCTTATCTGCGCGATCGGGATGTGCGTAGCAGTAGCGCTGGCGAGTCCGCAGATAGCAAAGACGCCAATGTTATCGCTGGTATTTGCGAGCATTATGACAATGTTGCAGACATTGCGAAGGCTAAGCAAGCCGACTTAAGCAAAACGCATCAGCGATATATTCCTATCGTTGCCACAGGACATCTATTCGCGTCTGGTGGTAAAACAACCGAAGATGATGGTGTACGCGAGCTCTATGTCGGCTCACTAGGTAAAATCTCTGCCGATATGTTCAATGATGGCTTTGATTATGTGGCACTTGGGCATTTGCACGTGCCGCAGCGTGTTGGCGGTCGTGAGAGTATTCGCTATTCAGGCTCACCTATCGCGATGGGTTTTGGGGAAGCTAAACAGCAAAAGCAAGTATTGCTGATACAGTTTGGTGCTGCAGAACATTTTAATAATGGCAACTCAGAGCTGAACGTCGCACCTGATAGTATTACTCCTTATGCCATCAATACAGCTGCTGATATTGAAGTCGTCAAAGTTCAAAAAACAGTAGAAAAACTGACAGAAAAATCCGCTAAAAAAGTGTCTAGTCAGGAACTGCCTTTCATGGATGACTTGTTTGGCTTTGATGAGCCTGCAGAAGATGAAGCAGTGGCACAATCTAATGCCATAGAAAATACTCCTGTTCAGCCTGAGCAATATAAAAGCATTCGAGAAACTTCTACTGACGCCGTGAATAGCAATAAAATTCTACATCGCGATGACGCTAATCAGATGCAAGTAGTATCCCTACCCATTCCAAAGTTCCAACAATTGGCGCAAATATCTGGTGACCTAACCACAATTGAACAAACCATTCAAGCGCTTACACAATCGGACTCTATTTGGCTAGAGATTGTCTATACAGGTGACGAAATCGTCAGTGATTTGCGTGAGCAAGTGCAAGCAATGGTAGAAGGGTTGCCATGTGAAGTGCTTAAGATAAAAAACACTCGTACTTATAATAAAGTCCTCAATCAGCAGCAAACATCTGAGAACTTGCAGGACTTAAATGAGATGGAAGTGTTTGAGCGCTGCTTGACGATAAATGATGTGGCTGATTCTCAAAAAGACTCATTGCGCGATGCCTATGGTCAGATACTTTATAACTTACGTCATGAAGACAAACAGGCAGAATGATATAAGTGACATATCATGACCACACTTCCTTATCTCTCTCAATTTTTCGCAGTTGCGGCTATTACTAATATTAAGACTTATCCATGCGCCTAATCGAACTCAGACTAAAAAACCTCAACTCCCTAAAAGGCGAATGGCATATTGATTTTGCTGATACTGCCTTTACCAATGAAGGTATCTTTGCTATCACTGGGCAAACAGGTGCTGGCAAGACCACCATATTGGATGCTATTTGCTTAGCGCTATATGGTGAGACGCCAAGGATTAATAGTATCAGTAAGAGCAGTAATGAGGTGATGACGCGGCAGACGGCAGAGTGTTTCGCTGAAGTAGTGATTGACTTAAATGGTGAGCAGTATCGCTGCCGCTGGGGGCAACGCCGTGCTTACAATAAAGCAGATGGCAATCTGCAAGATGCGACTCATGAAATCGCTAAGATAAACGTTGATGACTCGTCAAAAGAGGATGAGCTGTTAGAGAGTACCTTAAAGCATACCAAAAACAAGATCATTGAACTGACTCGGATGGATTTTCAACAGTTCACTCGCTCTATATTGCTAGCTCAGGGCAGTTTTTCAGCATTTCTAAAGGCAAAGGCTGATGAACGCGCAGATATTTTAGAGAAAATCACTGGCACTGATATTTACGCTACCATCTCAACACAGGTTCATGATAAGAAACGTACCGAGGAAGAAATTCTTAATAAGCTGCAATACGGTTTAGACGGTTTAATGCTTTTAAATACCGATGAAGAAAGTCAGTTAAAATCGGACTTGCAGTCATATCAAAGTGCTCAAAGTGAACAGCAGCAGACCATTCAAGATTTGGCCGAAAAGATAAAGTGGCTAGATAGCGTCACAGAATCAAAAGAAAAACTGAATACTTATCAAAATGATCTAGCGCAGGCTCAGCAGGCTAAGCAAGACTTTATCCCTAATGCCAAACGCTTAACCGCTGCTAATAAGGCGTTGGAGATTGACAGTCAGTTCAGCCAACTTGTGCATAGTCGCGATAATTTAAAACGCTTGCAAGAAGAACAGCAGCAGATCAGCAGCATCCTACCGCAAAAACAAGACGACCTAGAGCAAGCAACCATACATCTAGAAACAGCAAAAACTCATGCGCAAGCTACCCATGAAACTTTGCAAACGGCTCTACCCAATATTGCGCAGGCGCGTAGACTAGATATAGACATTACGCAGAATAAGCATGTCCTAAAAGATATTGAGCAAAGACAGCAAACTCTAATGGGCAGCACTCAACATTTAAGTAAAGAGATAGACAACCATAAACAGCAGGCTGCGCAGAATAAAATCCAGCTCACACGTGTCGAAGGCTATCTTAATGACGCCCATGAATTAAACACTATCGATAGTGATATAGCGAATTTTAAGAGTCATTGCGGCCGACTAAAAGCCCTATTGCAAGAGAATACCGCCCTATCAGATGATAAAACAAGCCAGCAGCAACAGATCCACCAGTATCGCGCCAAACTTGACGTCTTAAATCAACAGAAAAAGACAAAAGACACCACCATGTTGTCTATACAGGATAAATTGGCCGCTTTACAACAAGAGCAAGCAGCATTAACCCAAGTGCAGTCATTGGCTGATATGCGAGATGAGCAAGAGCAGATTGATGATATCAACCGTCAACTTGACCAAGTGAGCGTTAAGGCAAAACAGCAAGATGAGCTTAGCGTACAAGTAGAGAAAATAGTTGCGACCTTGCCAGTAATGAGTAACGACCTCACAAAGCTGGCAGGCTTAATCGCTGATAATGAATCGGCTATCAGCGCTGCCAAAGAAAAGCGTCAAGACAAACAAGCCCAGCTGCATTTACTACAAAAAGTCGCCAAGTTAGAAGACTATATCGCTGACCTAAAAGATGGTCATCCCTGCCCGCTTTGTGGATCGCTAGAGCATCCTTATAGTGCAGACCACCCACATTTGATACAAGAAACGGAAGCAACGCAAACTCAGCGGCAAATAGCAGAGCTGGATACGACTATATCCAATTTAGAAGATACTCTATCTAAACATCGTATTAATCAAGCAACTGTACGACAGCAGTTTGCGCAAGCGGAAGAGCAACAAACCCTGCTAAATCACCAAATACAAAAGTTAAAGATAGATATCGACCAGTTGGTCAGTTCAGTACTAAATAAAGGCTACTCTCGATTTATTACTGAAACATTAAAATCGCTAGCGCAGATTGAGACGCATGTAGATGCGCTGTCATTATTAGACAGTAGCAAAATCGAGCTAGGTAAGCGTAGAGAATCTCTTAAAAATACGTTAACTCAATATGAAACGCTTAGCGAGTCGCTCTCTACGATGCGTAATGACATCGAAGCATTAGACAAGGAGCAGCGTGAGCTAACCAGCACTATTAACGAGATTGAGAGCAATAGTAAAAAAATAGCATGGGCTATAGAAAACTTAGACAAAAAATATCATGATAATTTTTCCGAATTGACTGTGCTCAAAATAGATATATTAGCCCTGTTAAATAAATATTCCGCTGGCAAACATCAGTCAGATGCAAAAACGGCGATACGTTCTTCACTACAATCATTACAACCGCTGATAACCAGCATTGAAAATCAAACCGTACTAAGCAATGTGGACGCTCAGGCGCATATCAATACTCTGCGCCGATGTCACAGTGCCCTTTTAGAAATCAAGCAACAGTTTAACGACTACAGAGAGGATCAACAAACCTTTAAGACATCACTTGGTCAACTAGAAACAAAAATCGAGACCAAGCAGTCTCAGCTCGACAAAGAAGAAAATGAGCTTGTTAAAATCTCTCAACTCGCGGCAGAAAGAACTGAGGCGATTGAGAAATTACAAACAGACAGAAAGTATGTTTTTGCTAATAAAGATCCTGAAACAGAAGAAAAGCGTTTACGTGATGCGTTAGATCAGGCTAAAACCACGCAGACCTCTACGCAAAGACAGCTAGACAATGCTGGGCAGATACTTAGTCAGTTGTTTAATACACAGCGACATTTGATTGAACAATTAACCACGGTGACTAATACACTCAGTAGCCAAGAAGATACCTTTAATTCAGCGCTTGCCGCCTCTGATTTCGCTAATGAAATAGATTTTACTAATGCACGCCTGCCAATTGATGAGCGTAACGCACTTAGACAGCAGCAACAGCATATCGATTACGCGCTAAAGCAAGCGCACTCTTTATTAGAAGAAACACAAAAAACACTTGCAGATAAACAGGCCAATCCGCTGACAGTAGACGATAGAGAAACGCTTACCCAACAGCAATCACAAGCGCAAGATGAATTTAACAAACGGATTGAATCAATCGGTGCAATCAGTCAGCGTCTAAAGGACAATGAAGATAAGAAAAACACCCAACAGGCGCAGATTAATGCCATCACCGCCCAAAAAGATAAACTGCAAGTTTGGCAACAACTGCACAAATTGATTGGCTCATCTGATGGTAAAAAGTTCCGTACTTTTGCTCAAGGACTTACCTTTGATCTCATGGTCACTCACGCCAATACGCAGCTGCAAAAAATGAGCGATCGCTATTTGCTGGCCCGTGATGATAATAGTCCACTTGAGCTAAATGTAATTGATAATTATCAAGGTGGTGAAATTCGTAGTACTAAAAACCTTTCAGGCGGCGAAGGTTTTATTATCAGCCTAGCATTAGCATTAGGTCTCTCACAGATGGCCAGTCAAAATATACGCGTGGACTCGCTATTTTTGGATGAAGGCTTTGGTACATTGGATGAGGAATCTTTAGACATTGCGCTTGATACACTGACCAATCTACAGCAAGAAGGTAAATTAATCGGGGTGATATCCCATGTTCAGGCGCTAAAAGATCGCATTTTAACCCAAATTAAAGTTGAAAAGCTCTCGGGCGGATTCAGCCGAATCAGTGGTCAAGGGTGTCATAAAGTCGTCAGTGAAAAAGTATCATAAGTTAGGTTAATCACTTAAACCATTTTTTTTAGACAATAAAAAACCACCGAACATGAAGGACGGTGGTTTTTTTGTGCGACAGTTTCAGTTTGATATTATTTCATTACTTAGTTACTAAACCACTAAGCTCACTCATTAATACTGACAACGTTGAAAGACCGATTTGACCTTCTTCATCGTTGCTATGCAGCTCATCTAACTTATTCATCTCTGTGGTGACTGCTGCAAGCTGATCGACGTGTCTTGCTCTCCATTCACTAAATGCTTGCTTAGCATCTGGTTTTGAGAGTACCGCATCCATTAATAGGCGCAAGCTGCGTGATAGCTCGTTCACTAACGCATGGCGAGCACGGCGATCCCAATAGTCTTGTTGTGGTAGGCTCGCAATATTTTCCATCATCCAGTCTAACTGCAACACTTGATAAGCTTCGAAGTATAAAGTTGCAATCTCATCGACAGGACGCTCATATTGCTCAGCAAGCAACGCAGCATCAAGCGCATCGACATGGTACGGTAGCATCGCAAATAGCGTAGCGTCATTATCAGACAGATCTTTTTGCATCAAGTGCTTGGTATCTTCTTGCAGATATTGTGCAAATTGCTGCTCGATAAAACCACTTGGCTTAGTCAGTTTTTCAACGCTTTCACTAAAGCGGCTAATCATATCAGCGACTTGCAGATTTTGACCGAAGGCATTGATGAACCAGACCACACCGCGCTCAAGTGAATCACGTAGACGTAGCTCAAGGTTCAGCAGTAACGTCGCCTCAACTTGATTGTCTAATGCTTCAAGTGCTTTCCAAGCGCGCGATACGTTGAATACATCACGGCTAATCGCATAACCACGTACGATAGTGGCTAGTGATTGATCGGTTTCCTCAAAGAGACGGAATAGCGCTTCAATACCTAAGCGGTTGACCACACTGTTGGTCAAGTAAGTACTGATAATCTCGCGATGCAAACGGTGCTCAGTCATCTCATCAAAGAAGCGTGAAGCAAGCTCATCTGGGAAGTACTTACGTAGCTCATTGATAAAGTACGGATCATCTGGTAAATCAGATAAGAGTAGATTGTCATAAACCCACATCTTGCCATAAGCCAAGACCACTGCTAGCTCAGGATTGGTCAGACCAGTATCCGCTTTTTGACGCTTCGCAATCTCTTCGTCTGATGGTAGATACTCAATTGCACGATCCAGACGCCCTTCACTCTCTAGCATCTGAATAAAGCGCTGATGATCACTCAGGTTGGCTGCGGCACGAATATGGCTCAGCTCAATCGCTTGTGGTTGTAAGTAGTTTTGACGTAATACCAGTTCTGCTACGGTGTCAGTCATACTCTCAAGCAGCTCATTACGTTGCTTCAGCGTCATATCGCCTTGCTCGACCACTTTGCCGAGTAGGATTTTGATGTTGACTTCATGATCCGAGCAGTTAACACCGCCTGAGTTGTCGATTGCATCTGTATAGATACGTCCGCCCGTTTGAGCGTACTCGATACGACCTTGCTGGGTTAGACCTAAGTTACCACCTTCACCAACGACGGCTGCACGTAGCTCATTACCATCGATACGTAGCGAATCATTCGCACGGTCGCCCACGTCAGCATGCGTTTCGTTTGCACTTTTGACATAAGTACCGATACCACCATTCCAGATCAGATCGACAGGTGCTCGTAGTAACGCACTGATCAAATCATTCGGTGCAAGGCTGTCTTCACTGATATCGAAGAGCGACTTCATCTCAGGACTGATAGCGATAGTTTTGTCTTGGCGTGAGAATATACCACCACCTTGACTGATTAATGATGCTTCATAATCTGCCCATGATGAGCGTGGCAATTCAAACAAGCGTGCACGCTCAGCGTATGAGGCGGCCGTATCTGGATTAGGATCAATAAAGATATGTAAATGGTTGAAGGCAGCAACTAGTTTAGTATGCGTTGATAGCAACATGCCATTACCGAATACATCACCACTCATGTCACCAATACCGACAACCGTAAAGTCATCACGGTTTTGGATGTCCATACCGCGCATACGGAAGTGACGTTTGACCGACTCCCAACCACCGCGCGCTGTGATACCCATTGCTTTATGGTCATAACCTACTGAGCCACCTGATGCAAAGGCATCATCCAGCCAGAAGTTGTATTCTGCTGCTAGCGCGTTGGCTATATCAGAGAAAGTAGCTGTACCTTTGTCTGCTGCGACAACCAAGTACGGGTCGTCCTCATCATGGCGTACCGTGTTGGCTGGCGGGACAATGTTACCATCTACAATATTGTCTGTGACATCAAGCATGCCGCGTAAGAATGTTTGATAGCAAGCGATACCTTCTGCTTGGAACGCCTCACGACCATCAGCCATGCTCTTAGTTTTTACAATAAATCCGCCTTTAGAACCTACAGGGACGATCACTGCGTTTTTGACCATCTGCGCTTTGACAAGGCCAAGCACTTCAGTACGGAAATCTTCCATACGATCTGACCAGCGCAGACCACCACGAGCGACTTTGCCGCCACGTAAATGTACAGCTTCGACGCGCGGTGAATACACAAATATTTCAAACATTGGCTTTGGTTTAGGCAAGTTTGGAATGTCTGCTGCCAAGAATTTAAATGACAGACGATCTTTGCGCTGACCATCGCTATCGACTTGATAGAAGTTGGTGCGCACCATTGCATTAATCAAATCTAAGTACCAGCGCAAGATACGATCTTCGTCTAGGCTATCGACATCTGCTAACGCCGCTGTGATTTGCCCTTGAATGGTAGCAGCCTTTTCTTGACGCGTGTCGAGGCTATACTTAGGATTCATGCGTGCATCAAACAAACTACCTAGCGCGACACTGATATCACTGTTTTTGACCACAGTTTGCTGAATATAAGCGCTAGAGAATGGGGCACGTGCTTGTAGCATATAGCGAGACAGCGCACGTAATACGACCACATCATAAGTGTCGAGCTTGGTCGTTAGTACCAACTCATTGAATGAATCGCTTTCAACACGTCCAGCCCAGATCTGCTTGAGGCTGTCTTCAAACTGACCACGTACGACTTGCATATTGACCGTATCGACATGCTCTAGCGTCAGCTCGTACTCTTGCATCCAAATAGGCTGCTCTGGCAAATCAAACTCATAAGTTTGTGCTGAGATAACCGATACACCAAAATTTTCAAGTATCGGCAATACTTTGGACAAAATAACAGGTTGTTCACGGCCATACAGCTTTAGATGCAATTGATTGTTTGCATCGCCAGTTGAGCGGTACAAATGCCAAAGCATCGGATTCTCTGCGGTCAGTCCCGCCAGACGCTTCGTATCTTCGACTGCGGTACGCGCATCAAAACGCTCTTGGTACGCAGCAGGAATATAGTCTAAAAAGCGACGAGTCAAAGCGTTGGCTTGTTGTTCGCCCACATTATCGAGTAGCATTTTTTGATAATTGTCATCCCATGATTGCATGAGTGCAGACAATTTGGCTTCAAGTGTGGCGATATTGACGTCATTTACTTGACCAGGCACGGTACGTACGTGAACGTGTACGCGGGCATGAGCCGATTCATTGAATTCAGTAGTAAACCCTGAAGACATACCGTTATAGGCGTCTTTTAAGACGTTTTGTACTTTGATACGTAGCTCGGTGTTGAACTTATCACGCGGGATATAGACCAAGCACGAAACAAAACGCTGATAATGGTCAATACGGCTAAATAGACGTAAGCTTTTCTTGTCTTGTAGTTGAGTAATGCCCGAAACAATTGGGTATAGCTCTTCGACGCTGGCTTGGAACAAATCATCACGTGGCAAAGTATTAATCACATGCATCATCTTGTGATGGGCATGACCGTCACGTGGCAAGTCTGCCATCGCCATAATCTTATTGGCTTTTTCTCGCAATAGCGGTATTTGCTGTACAGTCAGCTGATAGGCTTGTGACGTAAGCAAACCGATAAAGCGGTATTCACCAATTAGGTTGCCATTGTCATCGAACTTATGAATGCCCAAAAAGTCCATATATACTGAACGGTGTACAGGTGATACACGGCTTGATTTAGACAGCATCAACACGCGCGGCTCAGTCAATAATTGCTTTAGGCCTCTAGGTAATTGGCTAAAGCTTTCTGATAGCTTGTCTTTTTCAGAACCACGTAATAGACCAAGACCACTGTTACCGATTGCGAATAAATCTAAATCGGTCGGCTCAGAAGTCACTTCGATAGACTGACCACCTTCCAAGCGGTATTCACGATACCCTAAGAATATGAAGTGATCGTCTAAGATCCAATCTAAAAATGCTTGGATTTCTTGTTGTGAGTAGAATACTTCTGGTAGCGGCTTAGTTGAAAGCTCCGTTTTGATGTCATTCAACTGGGCACGCATCTGTTTCCAGTCACCAACGACTGTATCAAGCGTGTCAATTTTTGACATAAGCATCTGTTGAAGTGCTTCCAAGTCTTCGTTGTCTTGGTAAGCAATTTCACAATGAATCAATGACATATGTGAAGTGGCACTTTCATGTGCGCCTTCGATATGGGTGATATCACCATTTTCATCACGCTCAACACTGATGATGATGTTATAAGTACGATGAACATCGATACCTTCTGCTTCTAGGCTCATCAAAATCGTATCAACTAAGAATGGTCTATCATAAGCTGCGATTTGAATGACAGTGTGCGAGCTGTGAAAGTGCTGCTCTTCTGCTGCTGGGTTTAGTACTGTCAGCTGCGGCTTGCTGCCGTCGTAAGCTTTGAGTAGTGTAAAGTGATGTAGCGCCATGCCCGCCAAGTCAGCATTACTAATCGCCTCTGCAGTTTCTTGATGCAGCGGCTGATAATAGCTATGAATAAAATGATCAAATAGCGATTTGTCTTTTTGTACATAACTGGTAGCAATATCGCTTATCTGGCTAATGCGCTCTTTTGCGATACTGAGGGAGTTTGGCATTTCCTGCGTCCTTTTTTTATAGATTTGGTTTAACATTTATTTATTTAAGTTTATCGGTTTAGATTGACTACTGTTACTGCATATTCATCATTGGTGCAACGGTGCAGTATTTCCATTCACGCGACTTATTTTATTTTTATAACAGTTAGAAATTTTCTCCTTTTTTGCTCTTATTTTTTATTAATATGTAGCCATCAGAATTTAATACTACCAATATAGTGAAGTGTAACGCACATAAGGCGCGAGCTAAAGTGTACAACATCATTTCATGAATCAGCGATGTGTCGATAACCTTTACTAATGAGACAATGCATTTTTAGACATCGATATGGATGATTCGGTGCTGGCAGGCGGATACTCATGGTAATTGAAGGCGTTTTTTTGTTAGAATATGCCAACATATTTAAGAGCGTACGACTCGCTCACTATTAACTTTAATGCTAAGGGCAAAAGGTATGATGAATATTTTGGTGGTTGGCTCAGGTGGTCGCGAACACGCATTGGCATGGCAATGTGCAAAAGATGACAATGTAAAAAATGTCTACATCGCTCCTGGCAATGCTGGCACCGCCCTTGAGCCTAAATGCCAAAACGTTACGCTAGAGTCTACCGACGCTGACGCAGGCGAGCATAGTGCTGTTATCGCGTTTTGTCAAAATAATGATATCGACATGGTAATTGTTGGCCCAGAAGCGCCTTTGGTCACGGGTATTGTTGATGCTTGTCGTGAAGCAGGTATCAAAGCATGGGGCCCAACAGCATACTGTGCACAGTTAGAAGGCTCAAAAACTTTTGCTAAAGAGTTCATGGAGCAAAACAACATTCCAACCGCTGCTTATCAAGGTTTTACAGACGCAGTCGCTGCAAAAGCCTATGTCGATGAGCAAGGCGCGCCTATCGTTATTAAAGCAGATGGTCTTGCTGCAGGTAAAGGCGTTATCGTTGCTGAAACGATCGAACAAGCATATGAAGCTATCGACGATATGCTAGCGGACAACAAGTTCGGTGATGCTGGCAGCCGCGTGGTTATCGAGCAGTTCTTACAGGGTGAAGAAGCCAGCTTTATCTGCATGGTTGATGGTGATAACATCTTGCCAATGGCAACCAGCCAAGATCACAAACGTGCTTTTGAAGGTGATACTGGTCCAAACACTGGCGGTATGGGTGCCTACTCCCCTGCTCCAGTTGTTACCAGCGATGTTCATAACAAAGTCATGCAGCAAGTGATTCAACCAGTAGTTGATGCCATGAAAAACGCAGGCCATCCTTATACTGGCTTCTTATACGCAGGTCTTATGATTGATAAGGCAGGCGACCCTTATGTCATCGAGTTTAATTGCCGCTTTGGTGATCCAGAGACGCAGCCTATCTTGATGCGCTTGCAGTCATCAATGGTAGACTTGGTCGCCCAAGGATTAGACGGTCAATTGCCTAGCGAAGCCAAATGGGACAACCGCCCTGCCTTAGGTATCGTTGTCGCATCAAAAGGCTACCCTGAAACTTCATCTAAAGGTGATGTGATTGCTGGCTTGCCAGAACTAGATCCTAACAACGACGAAGCTGTGAAAGTTTTTCATGCTGGCACGGCATTTTCTAACGATAATGATAAAGAAATCGTCACAAACGGCGGGCGCGTCTTATGTGTAACTGCGTTAGCAGATAGCATTTCTGATGCTCAGCAAGCCGCATTAGCAGTAACCGCTGCTATTAGCTTCGATGGTGCGCAGTACCGCCGTGATATTGGTCACCACGCCATCACTCGCGAAAACGCTTAGCAGCTAATGCATATCAAAAGACATATTGAGTAGCGTCTTGGGCAATATTTTAGAGAATGCGAAGGTTTCGCTCAATGTGTTTGATTAATAATATTTCTATACTTTATAGCTCTACATCATTATTTGACCTAGCATCATGCTAGGTCTTATTTTTTAGTATCTTTTTAATACTAATCTATTGGTTATAAATAGATTTTTCTAAATTTTAATAGTCAGTTAACTTGCTAGAAAAATCTAGCTATTTATAAATCATACTTAAATTAGTAATCGCCTATTTATCAATAGTTACCACTAGATATTGGCTTACAAAGTAACTATCAATGGCCAGCTCAGGCTCATAAAACCAACGCGCTTTATATGATACAATTTTGTACCTGTGCATCACGTCTCCCTTGTATTGTAGGTTTCGAACCCGCAAATCAATACCAATTGGATGAATGATTATACTTATGGCAAATGATACGTCTAAACCTTTTAGCAACAAGCAATCAATCGATAGCCTAAAAACCTCAGGGTTTGATCGTCGTATGTCGATTGCAAAAACTTCTTTGAATATTGGTCGTCGTTGGGCGGGTAATAGCGTGTCTGGTATGTTCTTAAATAAAGAAGCTCGTACTGCACGCAATCAAGCGTTTATGGAAACTCAAGCAAATTATCTGGCATCAGAGCTAGGTAAATTGAAAGGTTCGGTCGTCAAGATTGGTCAAATGCTAGCGATTTATGGTGAGCATATACTGCCGCCAGAGATCACACGCGCTTTGCAAACCCTTAATGATGACACGGCGACATTGACTTGGCCGACGATTGAGCAAACATTACGCCAGTTACTGGGCAACAAACTAAACGAGCTAGACATTGATCCTGTCCCCATCGGAACAGCTTCTCTTGCTCAAGTTCATCGTGCGACCGTACTCGCCACTGGCGAACAAGTTGTGTTAAAAATTCAGTATCCGGGTGTGGCAGACGCTATCAATTCTGATCTTGCCTTGTTCAAACGATTGTTAAAAGTAAGTAATATCGTTCCCCAAACACGCGCACTCGATGCTTGGTTTGAGGAAATACGTGACCTACTCCATCACGAAGTCGATTATGAAGCGGAAGCGGCTACGACAGAACGTTTTTACGAGCGTTTAATCGATGATCCTCGCTATATCGTGCCTAAGATTAATCGCACTTATTCTAAAAAGCGTCTGCTATGTATGTCATACGAGCCAGGTATCACTGTGGTCTCGGAAGCATTACAATTATTACCTCATGAACGCCTTAATGCCATTGGCCAAGCAGCTATAGAAATCATGATGCAAGAGATTTTTGTATGGGGTGAGATGCAAACAGATCCCAACTTTGGTAATTATTTAGTGCGTGTGAGCGAAAACGATGAAGATATCGATAGATTGGTTTTGCTAGATTTTGGAGCGATTCGTCAGTTTGATGGTAACTTATTAACGATTGCCCGTGGTCTACTACGCGCAGGATATCGCCATGATCAGCAAGCAATGAGCCTTGCTATGAAAGGATATGACTTTTTCGATAGCATGAGTAATAAAGTACGTTCAGATATTGCTTCGTTATTTTTACTGGCTACCGAGCCTTTTAGTGACCCTGAGAAAAATACCAATATCCCTAGCGAATGTTTAGATGAGCAGGATCGCTATATTTGGGCCAACAGTAAATTACATTCACGCCTATCTACTACGGCTACACGCGCAATGCAATCTTTTGAATTTAATCTACCACCAAAAGAATTTATGTTTATCAGTCGTAAGTTTATCGGTGCATATACCTTTTTGACTGTTTTAGATGCGCATACCAACTCTAACAGCCTCGTAAAACCTTATTTATAAACCGTGCAAATTTTGAGCCGTCCTTTAGTGACGGCTTTTTATTTTTCCAGTTTTAATTGCTTAGGCTATTTTATGTTTAATACTACCACCTTTATTGTAGAGCACTGACATAAGCCCTATATTTACTTAGGCTATTATTTTTCGCTTATAGCATTTACCTGCCAATCATCAAATCTTGTTTTATACCACTTCGGCTTACGAATATTTAGCTCCCAACACACTTCTTGTCGGGCAAGGTATTTCACTTCGAAATGAGTGCGCTGACTGGTCGCTGGTACTCGAGAACGTGTTGATGGTAGACACCATACTTTGGTTGCTTGGTGTTCTGCATTGTCCATATAGGATTCGATATTAGTGACTAATATCACTTCTCCGCCCACCTGCAAGCGTGATAATAAAAACTCAAAAAAAGGCATATTCAGCCATTGCTGATTTGGATTGTGCTGTTCAGGATTGGGATAAAGAATGAAGATTTTAGCCAAGCTATTTGGTTTAATGGCATGCACTGTCCATGCAATCGCATCCGCATGAATCGCATCTAGGTTTGATAGATTTTGTAAAGTGGCTAATTTTGAGAATGCTTCAAATTTATTACGCGTGCGTTCAATGGCTATCAGATGCTTATCAGGATTTTGTGCGGCAAAGCTAAGTGCATGCTTACCCTTCCCTGCCCCAATCTCTAGCATTAACGGTTTTTCATTTTTATTGTCATTAATAATATTTGGAATAATAAAGTCACGCGGTGCTGACAGTTTTTGTGGTTGAAAGGCACGCTCTTGCTGATGCGTGAGATCAATATTGTCGGTCATCTACTATCCTTAAAGCATTTGTCTTTTGTCATTATTCGGCCCCATGCTATTATATAGTCAATCCAATTGAATAGTAATACAGCGATAGCAAGTACGCCTCGTTTCGTCGTAATTTAAATGACGGATGCGTTTTATGCTTATGCCATATGCAACCAATACTAATAACATTTAGGACATTGCTCTTTTCTTATGACTGACTCTACTGCAAACACGCCCCCAAAGACCTACCCTTGTCCACGTTGCGGCACCCAGACGGCCTGGCAAGACAATAAATATAAGCCGTTTTGTAGCAGTCGCTGCAAGCTAATCGACTTAGGTGCTTGGGCAAACGAAGATTACACCTTACCTGCAGAAACCACGCCTTTTTCTGACGAGCTATAATCCACACTTTTACTCAATTATTATACCAAGGATGTTTTACATGTCTGCTACTTACCTGATGCCCACTTATAATCGTCAACCAATCAGCTTTACACGCGGTGCAGGCAGTTGGCTCTATACCAAAGATGACACGCCTTACTTAGATGCCTTAACTGGTATCGCGGTATGCGGCTTAGGACACTGTCATCCACAAGTCACTGACGCGATTCAGCAGCAAGCAGGTATGTTGATTCATACAAGCAACTTGTTTGGCATTGATTGGCAAGAGCGTGCTGGAGAGATACTATGTACCGCCGCCCAAATGGACAGTGTGTTTTTTGCCAATAGCGGCGCCGAAGCCAATGAAGCTGCATTGAAACTGGCACGTTTATACGCCTACAAGCAAGGTTTTAAACGTCCAAAAGTTATCGTAATGGAGCAATCGTTCCATGGTCGTACGTTATTATCTTTGTCAGCTACTGCAAATCCAAAGGCGCGTGAAGGATTTTATACGCTAGATGAAGACTTTATTCGTGTGCCATTTGGCGATATCGAAGCTGTCAAACAAGCTGCTCTAGAACATGATGATATCTGCGCTATCTTTGTAGAGCCGATCCAAGGCGAAGGTGGCCTAAACACTGCAGCCAATGGCTTCACTTATCTTGAAGAGTTACAAGCGGAATGTGACGCTCATAACTGGCTATTTATGCTGGATGAAGTGCAAACAGGTAATGGCCGTACGGGTAAATACTTTGCTTATCAACACAGCAATGCTCGTCCTGATGTGTTGACGACAGCCAAAGGTCTAGGTAATGGTTTCCCAGTTGGTGCGTGCATGGTACGTGGCCGTGCCAATGGTCTGTTTGGCGCTGGTAGCCACGGCTCTACTTATGGTGGTACACCATTGGCCAGCCGTGTGGTACATAGCGTATATGACGTGCTAGCAAATAGTAATATCATGGAAAACGCAGTGACTGAGGGTTTATTCATTAGAGAAAGTATCGTTGATACATTTGGTCAACATGGCGTTAGCAGTCGCGGTGCAGGTATGATGATTGGTATCGCGCTACCTGAAGATATGGATTGTAGTCAACTGGTGGATCGTGCCCGTGATGAGCAAAAGCTGATCATTAATGTGACGGGTGGTCATGTTGTACGTTTGCTGCCACCACTTAACATGAGCCGTGATGAAAGCACACAAGTCGCTGAGCGTTTGATCAATCTATTAAAGCCATCATTTTAAAGCATGCTTCAACGTTAATAACAGACAATAAAAAAGCCTATAGATGATTCATTATCTATAGGCTTTTTGCTTTTTGCTTACTGCTTACTAAAAACGTTTCGTGCGTAGTGAGAACAACACTTAATTCGCATGGAAGTATTTCTTAAGTACTTCTAGACAACGAGTGATTTTAGCTGGCTGTTGGTCGCGGTTTAAAGTGACCGCATATAGCACAAAGCTTGGTAACTGATAGCCAGTCAACACTTCTACCAGCTCACCACTCTCAAGCTCTTTTTTGACGTCCATTTCTAACATTCTAACCAAACCGTGACCTTCTTTAGCCAACGTCGTTGCCATAAACACGTTATTGGTATAGATACGCGAGTTCATTTTGACACGCGTTTTTTTGCCAGTTTCAGTCTGAATCATATCAATCTGATTGGCATCTTTCATGATTTCAATACAGATTAATTGATGCTCAGCCAAATCTTTAGGCGTATTTAGCTTACTGTGCTGACGCAAATACTGGGGTGAGGCAACCAATAGTTGGCGCACATCGGTCAATGGATGACTGCTTAGACTAGAATCATTAATCGATGGGCTCATACGAATGGCAATATCAATACGCTCGTCAATCATATCAATATACTGATTGTCAGCTAAATAGGTGACGCTTAAATCATCATGTGCCGCCATCCAAGTAGAGAGTGCTGGCAGTATGTGATTGACACCAAGCTCAGGCGTCGTCGATACACGCAAACTACCTGCTAGCTCATCACGCAATTGATTAACTTTGATACGTCCTTGCTCAGCTGCGCTGACGACATCTTTTGCCGCTTCATAAAAGCTCTCGCCAGCTTCTGTCAAGCTTAGCTTACGAGTTGAGCGATGTAGCAATACCACACCAAGCTCGTTCTCTAATGAACGAATTTGCTGACTGACTGCACTGGTTGTGATACCTAGCTCACGTGCTGAGCCACTAAAAGAGCCATGTCCGACCACACTGGCGAACACAGCCATACCGCGTAAATTATCCAACATATTCTCACCTAAACGTCATTTCAGTTTTTAATATAACTTAACCATTATAACGACTTTACATTCATCTTATCGTTATCAAATGGTTCTCTCTTGTTTGATAAATATATTTTGACCCGTAATAAAAACAAAAATATCAAGGTGATATATTGCTATCACCTTGATATTTAATATAAAACTACGTTCAATATATAAATATACTTTTAGATACTTTGAGCAAACACTGCTCTAAAATCTTAATACAGCTGTACTTTACCCATTTTACCCTCACCACGTTCAGTTAAATACTGCATTACTGGTGTTTTTAGTAATTTCGTTTCAGCAACGGTTTTCGCTTGCTCTAAACGTTTTTTCTGTCGGCGCTCTGGGGTTTTATCTTCGGTCTGCATGATACTACTATCAATTTTCAAGTCAATGTCAGCTTGCGTAAATTGCTGTTGTAGCTTAGCTGCCAATTGCTGAAAAGTGACCTGCAAATGCTTACTATCAACACTGGTCAAAAACGTGGCTTTGCCATTACATTGACCAGTCATTGTACCTTGCCGTGCCAGTGCTAGCTCATCTTGTGCCAATACCTCGCCTTCACGAGCAGTTTGCAGCCAGTAGTCCCACTTTTCTGGGTTCCACTCACCTGTTAGTTCTTGAGGTGGACAACGCAGCAACGTGCGTGGATCTTCATCAGAGTGTGCTGTTAACTGAGAATCATTTGCGCCAGGCTCAACAACTGGTTCAGGCTCAACAACTGGTTCAGGCTCAACAACTGGTTCAGGCTCAACAACTGGTTCAGGC